>SVKB01000012.1 GCA_015068665.1 Oscillospiraceae bacterium
TCAGCTGCCCGTTCTTCGGGACTTAATTTGTACCTTGGCATATTAAAAACCTCCAAAATAATATTTTTATTATATATCATCTTGGAGGCTTCGTAAAGACTTTACACAAAATCCGGGGTTGTCTCATAATACCATTTAAAGGAAATCTAAAAAATAATATAACTGAACCAAGAATTGAAGATGTTAAATAAAATGTATTAAAAAGGTTAAAATCATAAGAAATGCTATTAATACTTTTAATATATTTTATAGGATTTTTTATTATCTCAACAAATCTTTTCATTTTAACCTCCATGTCCCGGATTATAATCGGTATAATATTCATTTTGATAATTATTAGGCTTACCTACATACACATTTGTTTTATCATAGTAGTAAATACCCCTGTATCCAAGATGTGGAACCCGTTTCATTCCAAACACATCATAAGGGTAGTAACACAAGGGGACGGAGATGTTGTGTTACTTTTTTATAGCACAATAGAACCGTCCCCTTGTCTCTATAGAACCGTCCCCTTGTCTCTATAGAACCGTCCCCTTGTCTCTAATCCAATTCACAATAATACCAACCTGTCTCGATTTTCTTTGTAAAAAGCATCTCTCCGTATTTACTTTTTGGTTTTTTCCCATTTGATGTATATGCCATCCCCAATCCATTAGTCATATATGCTTCATAACAAAACAAAACTGTTTGTTGACATTTTTCAATATACAGTAAATCACATTCATCAATAATACGAAACAATTTTTCTCCAAGCTTCTGAATTTCGGAATCAGGCACCCCATAAATTTTTTCATTTGTTATGTATATATTTTCCGAATCATAATTCAAAAGAAAAGTCGCAATATTTTCCATATCATATTTGTTATTTTCAAAATGTTCTACTATTCTTTTCTCATTTGCGGGATAAAAAACTGTAATAAACAGTATAACTAATAATATTACTGTTACAATCATTACGCAAGTCAGCCATTTTGTTTCATTGTTCATTAAAATGCTTAATCCCCTTTCTAATCACAATATGGTCGAGAAATTCATTTTCAACTTGCGAGCCAGTTGCTGAATCCTTCCATATTCCCGATGCATAGACTGAACCAATAATCAATGTTGTTTCTGAAATATTAGCTGCTGCTCCAGCATATCCATATAAAAAGTTTCCCATTTCTTCTGGTGTAGTATAATAATCAGATATAATTACCCATGAGTTACTCGATCCTGGATATGATATTCCTAATGAAGTATTCCAAGGATCGGGTCTTTTTATGTCCCAATCAGCACCATGATTTACTTTTAAATAGAACCATATAAGATTATTTTTATATTGTTGCGCCTCATACCTAGCATTATCCAACAATCTTTTAAATGGTATAGTTACATCATAAAATTGCTCTTTTGTATATAAATCTGTAACAATTTCTACCCCCGCGTCAATATCATCTTGTGTGCGATATATCAATCCTAATGACGACCATGTTTGCGCACCTACAACACCAAAATCAGAACCAGTATTCCCTAAGCCCATATCATTTTTGTATGCATTTACAGCATCAAGAGTTTGTTGTCCGAAATAACCATCAATTTCACCCGAATAATAGCCAAGACTAGTAAGTTTATCTTGCATAACTTCAACATCGACATTATACTCTGTACTCAAACTTATTCTATCATCATAGTCGAACAAGCCTAATGGGTCAATAAAATTTACCGGATTATTACCACAATAAACATACCAGTTAAGTCCGTCTTTTATAGGGTCTTCCGAGATAAATCTGCCTGAAGCAGTATCATAATATCTTGCTCTTAGATATATAAGTCCGCTTTCTTCGTCAAAATATTCTCCCGAGTATCTGAATGGGTTAGTATCGTTCTCTGATGTTGCTTTCTGATTACCGAATGCATCGTAGGAATAGTCTTTTAATATTGTTCCGCTTTGGCTAACAAGCTTAGTTGTATCGTTATGAACATTAAAGGAATAGAATTCTTTATTACCATCAACAGTTCTTGTAATCAGATGAATACCTCTGAAAAATAATTGATTCCCTGATTTTACGATATTCTGACCGTCGTAGATATGGCTTGTTGTTATACCGTTTACTGTTTTTGATTGTCTTAGACCATTACCGTCGTATACATAAGATGCAGAAACACCGTTTTTATTAAATGCAGATAATCTGTTTAATGCATCATAGGTATATTCTTCCATATAATTAGTCGGAATATTACCCATTGTAAAGGTATTTCCGCCGTTTTCAACATCTGATAATTCGGTATATGTTTTATAGGTTAAATTACCGTTTATATCATAACCGTAGCTTGTGGTTCTATTACCCGATATTTCACTTAACAGCTGATTATTTTTATTATACTGATAATCAGTTTGTGAAATGAGATTTCCTTCTAAATCGGTTTCGACTTTAGAGTTTCTGTTTGAAAATCTGTCATAGCTATACAGGTTTTCGCCCTCAGTTGACACATTTTCTTTTGTAAGCCTTCCGAGGTTATCGTATATATACGATGTAGTTTTATCATTTTCGGTTATATCCGAGATATTGCCGTTTAAGAAATATGATACACTGAAATTATCTATATTTCCATTAACCGTACTGTTTATCTTTGATATTACCTGCCCTGCTTTATTATACTGATAATTTACGGAAACCGCACCTGTTTGATTTAAAAGATTACCGTTATTATCATAGCTATATGTAACAGTATCCGTACCGTCTGAAACGGAAGTTAAACGGTTTAAAATATCATAATTATAAGTTAAATTAATTTCGTTATTTAACTTAAAGGTTTTTCGGTTACCGTTTGCATCATAGGTATATTCTTTAACATCTGCTCCCTTTACTTCACGGATAAGCTGACCTAATGAATTGTATGTATAATCAGTTACCCCCGAAGAATCGGTCATTGATTTAATATTACCCATTAAATCATAGGTATATGAGATATTTTCGTCTTTAGAATTACCTGTGGCATTAATTTCTTTTACTCTGCCCAAGCCGTCATAAATATAACTTGTATTAACACTATCGTTATACTTTGACAAATTCTGACCTAAATAGTCATAGGTAAAGTGAGTGGTAATTCCTTCGGGACTTGTAACCGAAGTAAGCTGATTTAAGTTATTATAAGTATAATTTGTTATCTGATGGATTTCGGGATTTATTTCTTCATCCATTGAAGTTAATCCCAAAATCAGCTTAGTTATATTTCCAAGCTTATTATACTCGTATTTTGTGATATTGTCAAGCAAACCATCGTTTGCAACCACATAAATTAAGTTACCCGTATTATCATAAATATTTTGGGTTACGATATATGCTTCTTCCTCGCCCTGCTTATTACTTTGGGTATAAATTTTAGTATTTAAGCCGTCACCGTTATAGAAATATTTTGTTTTTGAGGTTACATTCACATCTATCGGGGTTATAACCTCGGTTTGAAGTCCTAAATTATTATACTTAAACTCGGTTGTATTACCGTTAAAATCGGTTGCACTTACTAAATTACCGAACAGGTCATACTCATTTGTGGCTTCCATATAGGAACCGTCGGGCTTTAGCATTTCAGTTTTAATATTTCTACCCGCATAATCATAAGTATTTTTACTTACGGTTTTATTTTCATAGCCTTCGTCATTTGCTCGGAAATCCTCACTTGCTACGAGGTTACCCATTAAATCATAGGTCATATTCATTTTATAGGTTTTATCGCCGTTTACATATTCTTCAGATAAAACATTACCGAAGGCATCGGAATACTGTTTGATTATCGATTTATCCGAATCGGTTTTATATACATTGGATGTGGTTATAAAGCGGTTATCTGAAATTGTATAATCATATTCTTTTTTACTTAAAACAGTTCCGTTTTCTTTTGTGATTTCGGATTTTACCGACCCATCCTTATTATATTCATAGAAAATACTTGAATAAGGGCTTCCCGATGCATCATCAAAGAGGGATATTTTTACGGGACGGGAAAATTCATCATAAGCTATTTCCTTTACCAATTTATATCCGTTATCGTAAATATATGTCTGATATTCTTTACCTAACGCATCATATTTTATTTTTTGTTTTCCGCCGTTTTTATCGGTTAATATTATTTCATTATTTACCGAATCGTAGGCGGTATAGGAATAAAAGCCGTCAGGGGTTTTAACAGAGGTTACTCTTCCTAATAAATCATAGGTATATTTGGTAACATTGCCCTCGGGAGATTTTGCGTAAATTAAATTAAAATAATTATCATACTTTTCCAAAGTAGAAAGAGAGGTTTTTCCGTCGATATTTTCAACATCGTTTACGGTGGTTTCCTTAGTCAGCAATACTCCTGCTTCCTCGGGCTGATAGTTATATGAAATATTTGTAATTATTTCGTCTTCTCCGTTTATTTTTGTGGTTTTTATAACTTCGCCGAAATCGTTATATTCAAAGAGGGTTGTATCAAAATACTCATAATTTTCCCCCGTTTGCTTAAAGCTTTGTGATTTTACAATCTTTTTTCCATCCTCGGAGAAGGTGTTTTTAACGCCTACATACACACCGTCTGACTGCAGCTCTTTTTCTTCTTCAATCATGCCGTAGATGTTATACGTGGTGTATTTTTCGCGAGTTTCTCCGTTGGAAGCTGTGATTTCGGATAATATACGGTCACAATCATCATAAGTGTAATCAATAGTTGTTTGTACATTTTTCTTATCTTTTACAGAGTACTTCTTAACTCTTGTAACCAGTTTATTGCCGTTTTTGTTATAGCTTTGATATGTATAATAGGAAGAATCACTGTTTCCATCCATATATGAAGCAGAACGCGAGGTTAAAAGAGAATCTTTGGAATAGTTCTCTGTAACGGTTTTTACATCGGTTTTTATTGTGCTTGTATACGGCTTTGAAAAAACCGTAGTATAACCGCATTCGTAATCAGTATCATTTAAAATTTCATCAGAGTTATGAGAGCGTTTTTCATATCTTCTGGTTACTAAGGATATCTCCTTGTAAAATCGACTGGTTGTTTCACGATCCGTTTTACCACGATTAAAACGATAATAAATCATTCCCCCTGTCGGTAATTCTACAGAATCTATCCTAAAGCTGGAAAACAAATCAAAGCCGCCATACCCTGTACCTCTTATCAAAAAATGTTTATTGCTGACAACAGACATATTATATTTTATTATTTGTCCTGTCTCATCAGCATTCCCTTTTGTAACGGTGAAGATTATTTTATCATCCTCTTTTATTTTATTTTGCGGATCAATAGAGTTGTCGTTAATGTATTCGGTAGTGTATTTTATCATTTGAACCCCATCAACGAGAATTTTTACCTGGTTTTCAGTTGAACGGTCTATTGAAATATATCTTCCGTAAGTATCGGTTATACCTATTAAATCAGAGGTAGCGGTATTACTGTTATAGTGATATGTAATAGTATTATTAAACCTATCCGTTTTCTTTAAAAATCTTCCACTTATGTCAAAATAAAATCTTACACCGTCATATCTTTCTATACAGTATGTCCCCTCTTTTGTATAAGGAAGAAGATCGTCATTTATCATTTTATATAAATCGGTGTTTACAGTTTTTCCATAAGTATTTATGATTTCAAAATCATAGGTTTCTACACGCGGATCTTCGTCATCCTCCTTCCATTTCAATTTTACCGAATAATCCATTATTATTCCGGTATCAGGGTCATAAAAATCATACTTATATTCTTCATAGTAGTATTCTACTGTTTTATTATCCACAGTTACCTCTTTATCATACCAGGTAAAGTATTTTTCAATAAGACTTGGATTATTAACAAACCAACCTGCACCAAGATTTACAACGTTAAATACATTCCCATCTTCATTCGATCTTGTCAAATCCGATACAGTAGTTACAATATAAGGAGAAACAGTGGTATCTCTTATCAATGTCACATCACTACCTGTCACCTCTAAAATTCTATAAAAATATTTAAACGGATGATCAGGATTTCTATCGTAGGTAATTTTATTTTTCTTTGGTGATGATGTAGGACTTACTGTAACAACGGGGGATACATTGCTTAAATCCTTCACCTTCAATTGTCCGGGTGCGTATTCATATTCTCTTAGTTCAGTTATAGAATCAAACATTATATAATACGGTGTATTTGTATCATCATTTTTTATATAGTACTTAAATACCAACGCACTTCCAAAATTTGTGTAGTAAGCACCGGTATATCTCTCAATAAAAGTCCTCTTATGGCTGTTTTGGGAAAAGATATTCTTTTCTGTAGAGGTACTATCAAATCGTCTTTTAAATTCAACATTAAAACCGTTTTTACCTTCAAGAACTAAATCATCTGCAGTATAATGTAAACTTCCGGTGCTTGTTTTTATTGTTTCATTACCTGCATCATTTTTGGTTACAGGTGCAGTTTGTTCATTACCGTATGCCTCAAAAAACAAATTTTTCTTTATTAAATTTTCTAAAGCTTCGGTTGTTGACGATGCACTTACCGAAACAACCGATATAACAAGAAGCATTAAAGTTAAATACAGCATTTTACTTATTTTTCTCATTTTTTCTACCTCCTTTGAAGTCCTTGTCAATGGCTTCTTTTACCGATACTCCCTTTTGTCTTGAAAGCTTTATTCCTCTTTCAATTTCCCTTATTAAGTATCCGTCATTTATCAGAGCTTCTATTTCTTCATCCGATAAATCCTTTAGTTTACTTTTTGCATATTTTTTCATACTGTCATCAAAAACAAAAAACATATTTTTTTCGATAATTTTATTACTTAAAAGTTCTCTTCTTTTTTCCTGCTTTTTTTCAAATTTTTCACTTATCTTCTTTGCCTTTTTATCATACATTTCATTGATATTTTCATTATGAGCCAAAGAGTTTTTTACGTAATCAATAACTTCATAAGGGTCAACATCGTTAAAATTATTTTTATTTATTTTTACTTCAGGGTAAATTGATGATATTATATCTATCCATTCCTTTTTATTTGCCCTATCATCAAGAATTTTGTTTATGGTTTTTACTCCACGAAAGCACAGGGTATTTGCCACAGTTATGTCTTCATAATCAAGGCCTTTATTTATATATTCCGTTATTCCCTCTTCGTTTAATACTCCGCCGATACTTCCCGTTGCGTTATTATAGGCTTCTTCCAACCAGTATGCATTTTTAAAGTTTGACCTTTCTCCGTAAGAATACATATCATCTATCAATGAAAAGTCCGCATTTGCCATAAATAAAAACTGATAAATTTTTAAAAGCTTATCAAGGTCTTTTCCGTTTTCGGCTTCCTCAAGAAGAATATTATTAGCTTCTTCCGACATATTGTAATTAACTACACAACGAAGATAATCGGTCATATTTCTTTTTATTTCATCCTCATACAGTCCGTTTTTTCTCAGTACCTTTTCCATATCCTTGTTTTTAAAGGCTTTATTTATTGCGACTACGGTTTTTTCCTCGGTTTTCTCCGTTTTTGCGCTTCCGTATTTACTGTATGCAGACAGTCCCAGTGTAAACACGGTTACCATGATAAGTAAGGTAATTATTATTTTTTTCATTCTTCTGATTCCTCCTTGGTTATTTCGACCTCAATTTCACTTGAAGCGTTTTTGTTTCCTTTAAATTTCAGCCCGTTTATCCATCCCGAAAGAGCTTTATCGGAGCTGATATTATAATCATACTTAAATTCCAGCACTCCGTCGCTGTGGGATAAAATATTTATGTAAGTGTTATTAACCTTGCCCGGAGTTGTTTCATTTTGATAGGTTGCAATGCAGGCATCCTGAAGGGTTAATTTTTCAGGACTGTAGGTAACTTTAAATATGTTATCTTTAATATCCGTCATTTTGTCCACTGTTAAATAAACATTGAAGCTTTCTCCTGCTGCAGTTGATACTACAATATTTACTCTTTCATTATCAGTTTTTAAAATACCTTTGAAGCTTTCGGATACATCCTTAAGTATACTGCTTCCTGAAGTATTCAATTCACCCAACTGACCGTATGAATTATTTCCTGCAATGTATATTTTATTGTCTTCGGTTAAAATCATCATATTATATTGGCTCAGAGCTATATCATATATATTTTTGTTAAAATTCAACTTTTGTAAAGCTGTGATATTTCCGGTATTACCAAGTCCAAGCTGACCTTTGGAATTATCACCAAGAACATACAATTCATTTTCAGCGTTTAAAATCAGGGTAGAATCTCCTTTGGCGGTTACTTTTTTAACGGTACCCGAAAGCATATCGGTGATTTCCTTCGGAGTATCCCGGACTGTTCCGCAGGCACTTGTAATCTGACCTTTATCGTTATATCCCCATGCATATACCTTTTCATCAAGGTTTAATGCAACTGCATGATGTTTTCCTGCTGAAATTTGTTTTATACCGTAGCCATCTGCAATAAGAACAGGGATTCTTTGTCTTATAAGAGTTCCGTTTCCGAGATTTCCCTTTGTGTTATATCCCCATCCGTAAACATTACCGTTTATGTCCCTTGCAAAGGCACAATACTCTCCTGCCTCAACATCAATAATTCTTGTTGGAAATTTATCGGTTATTTCGACAGGCAGACTTGAATCCTCTGAGGTTCCGTCTCCTAACTGATCATACTGATTTCTGCCCCAGGCAAACACTTTGTTATCCACAGTTACCGCGTATGACTGATACCCGTTTGCGGATATATCTGTTACTTTATAATTACCGAGTGCACTGACTAATGCAAATTTATCCGAATCATCATTATTTCCCGTTCCAAGCTGACCGTAGGTATTTTGCCCCGAAGAATACACCTTTCCGTTTTTGGTAAGAACAAGTGTATGATAATATCCGCTTTTTATATCAACTGTTTCTCCGGAAATATCCGTATATGTTTTTACGGGGTAATGGGGATTTTTCTCAACATCTATACCAAGCTGACCTTTCGAATTATTACCCCAGGCGTACATATTGGATTTATCCGAAAAGTACATATTTCCAAGTCCGGTTTCAACTTGGTTACCGTATTTTTTTACAAGGATATCGCACTTTATATTTATGTCATCGAATACTCTCATATCCTTCAGACACTTCATAAAGGTAAAAGTATTTTCACCGTAAAAACATAATGTGATTTTATCTTCCGCTTGTGAAATACATTCCTTCGGATTAACGATATTTCCCGATTCATCTGTTATTATAAACTCCTCTGTTATTTCTTTTGTGGCTCCTGTTACCGAGTTAACTTTATTAAAGGGATAAACAAATTCGGGGGGTTCATTTTCTTCTAATAAGTAATACGCCTTAGCTTTATCATATTCGTATCTGTATCCTTCATCTATCATATATTCTTCGGTTACGTTTATGGGAGCATATATTATTTTCTTATCTTCACTGCTTACCTGGTTGTATACATTTCTTCCAAAGAGATACAAACCGTCATCAGTAAGCGCCATACCGTGAAACTCTCCTATTGAAAGGTCATATATTTTACAACCGCCCAAATACTCATTAAGCAGTGTACACGAAACATTTTCGTGTTCGGGAAGTCCCAACTGACCGTACCTGTTATCTCCCCAGACATAAGCATCACCGTTTTCGTATATAACAAAGCTTGAATTACCACCGGCACCTATTTTTACGGCAAGGTTTTCCATATCTTCAAGCGGTGGGATATTTACGGGTGGAATCTGACCGTATTGGTTATCACCCCACATTGTCAATTGTCCCGACTCATCCCATATTATTACGTGATTTATACCTGCAGAGATGTCGTATGTATGATTGCGAACAAATAAAAAATCCGGATTAGATCCATAGAAGTCATATCCCAACAGCCCCGATGTACCATAACCTTTGGAATATAGGTTCCAGTCATTGTCTATATAATATGTTGCATAAACCCCTGCTTCAACATTTCTTACATTTCCGGCAATTTCCATCGGAGTGCTTATATATGTACCACTACCATATACCTGAGAATACTGGTCTCTTCCCCACCCATACAGGATTCCGTCTCTTGCTACGGCAAAGGATTGGTATCCGTCAGCAGATATATCAACTATGTCATTCAAGCCTTCCACTAAAATTGGTGTTGTGGAATACTCACATTCCATATTATTTCCAAGCTGTCCGAACTCGTTATTTCCCATTGCATACACCTTTCCCGATTCCGTTAAAAACAGTTGATGGTGGTGTCCTGATTCAATCCTTAAAACCTTTTCATGCTCCGGAAGGTCTATTATGGTTGGTACGCTAAGGTTTGAACTGTGGGTTTCCGAAGCTGTTCCTTTTGTGATATTGCCCTTTGCAATGATGTTTTCCATTCCCGAATGAAACAGAGTTGCCGTTTTACTTACTGCAATTTTCCCTATCGCTCCTTCTCCTATGGGATACGGATTAAGTTGAGCTTCGTCCATTTGAGCATTGGCAGGTATTATCGGTATTACCGAAAGGCACATACACGCTAACAGCCATAATGCGATAATCGTTTTGTTTCTTTTCATCTTTTTCTTTTTCATTTTTCTTTCTCCTTTTCTTTTGACAAATTTATATTTGCAGCCTCATTATACAACATACTCTATGTAAAAATTTGTCATATTTTGTTTTAATTGTAAATTTTTTCTTCGCCGTTTTTCGACTTTTTTCTTTACTTAGCCGTCGGAAATCCGAAGGACTTATATCAAGAGTTGTCAACCAAACAAAAAGAGACGAAATTAATCGTCTCTCAATTAAAAATTCCGCATTTTTCATTCTGCATTATTAATTTATATTATTATAAGTATTTTTTCAACCGCAAAAACGGTAAAGCAGGCGGCTAAGGATACAAGCAGCATACTTTTATTTTTAAAAGCTAAAAATACGGCAACAAAAAGTCCTGCTACAGCTGACCATAGACTGTCCGTTGAATAAAGTATATTGGGAAAGGTCATTGCTCCCAAGACAGCATAAGGGATATAGCTGAAAAAGGAATTTATAAAATTACTTTTTATCTCCTTACGGAAAAGGGTCAGAGGCAGCATTCTTATAAGATATGTTATTCCTGCCATAAGACCGGTATATATTAAAACCTTTGTGAAGCTCATTTTCTTATCGGGCAAAAATATGCACAAACTGCCGAGGCAGTTATTGAGGCTATAATTATTACCCATCCTCCTGATACAGAATTTAAAAGGGGCAGATATTTAAACAGACAGCTTATCCCCACCGACATACCAATTGCATAAAAATAAGGCTTGAAGCGTTTGGCAGGCGGAATAATAATTGCAATAAACATACCGTAAATAGCAATGGAAAGAGCCGTTCTTACCGAATACGGAAGAAGCATACTTGCGCCTGCACCAATTAAAGTGCCTGATGACCAGCCAAGAATGGGAAGAATTATAAGCCCGATAAAATATTTAAAGCCCACCTTACCGTCCTTCTGACAAATCACGGCAAAAACCTCGTCGGTTATACCAAAGGAGCATATAAGACGCTGGAGAGTATTCATATTACTGTCCACCCTCTGGGATATGGCAAAGGACATTAAAAAATATCTTAAGTTAATAATTAAGGTTGTAACTGCAAGCTCCAGTAAGGTTCCTGCGGCAACTATAATATCCAGTCCCGCAAACTGACCCGCACTTGTTAAATTGGTAAGAGATATAAGCACCGAAGAAAAAATCGAAAGACCGTTTTCGCAGGCTAAAAGCCCGAAGGTAAAAGATACCGAAAGGTATGCAAGGGCTATTGGCACGCCGTCTTTTATTCCTTTTAAAAAATTATTTTCCAATTAAATCACCGTGTATTATTATAGTGAAAATGAGAGATTTTGTCAATATGAAGGGTACTTATAAAACGCAAAGCATTTAAGAACATAAATTTGCTTGCAATTTTATACCTTAATATAGTAATGTACACTACAAAAAATGTGCCTGCCTTTCGGTAAGCACACTTGTTTTTTATTTATCCCCTGCTTTGCGTGGTTTGTTGATTTTACGCTTTTTTTGATATTGGTGGCTCGATGCCGCCAATATCAAACGAAAAGCAGGAAAAATTTCCTGGAATAAATGAAAAACACCCGAAGGTGTATGAGATACATCGAGAGGTGTTTTTCATTTATAACGCAAAACTTTTAATTCATAAATTTGCTTGCAAATTTATACCTTAATATATTAATGTAAACTACAAACAAATGTGCCTGTATATGATACAGACACATTTACTATTTATATTATTTTGTTTTGCGTGGTCCGGGGAATTTTTACGCTTTTTAATTTTAATAGAAACCTTTTATTTTCTTTATCCTTGTCGGCTGTTTAATTCTTCTTATTGCTTTTGCCTCAATCTGTCTTATTCTCTCTCTTGTTACGTTAAACACCTGACCAACCTCTTCAAGAGTTCTGGAGTGACCGTCATCCCATCCGTAACGAAGCTTTAAAACCTCTGCTTCTCTTGGGGTTAAGGTTTTAAAAATTTCCTCAAAATTTTCTCTTAAAATTGCTTTTTCTGCAGCCTCAGCAGGGGACTGACTTTCAGAATCCTGAATGAAGTCACCAAGATGGCTGTCATCCTCTTCTCCGATAGGAGTTTCCAAAGATATAGGATCCTGGCTGATTTTTCTGATTTCCCTTACCTTCTCGGGTGTCATATTAAGCACTTTGGCAAGCTCGTTATCATTAGGCTCTCTGCCTAATTCCTGAACAAGCTGACGGGATGCTCTTAACAGCTTATTGATTGTTTCAACCATATGTACGGGAATTCTTATAGTTCTTGACTGATCGGCAATTGCTCTGGTTATAGCTTGTCTTATCCACCAGGTTGCATAGGTAGAAAATCTGAATCCCTTGGTAAAGTCAAATTTATCAACCGCCTTCATAAGACCTAAATTACCCTCCTGGATAAGGTCTAAGAAAAGCATACCTCTTCCTACATATTTTTTTGCAATTGATACAACAAGTCTTAAGTTGGCTTCCTCTAATTTTTTCTTGGCAGCTTCATCTCCTTCGGAGATTTTCTTTGCACATTCTATTTCTTCTTCATTTGTAAGAAGAGAAATCTTACCGATTTCCTTAAGATATACACGAACATGGTCGTCTATTTCAACACCGTCCTGTACTATCAGGGCTTCAACCTCGTGCACCTTAAAGTCGGATATTCCCTCTCCGTCAATATCCTCATTGGAAATTTCTATTCCCATTTTTTCAAGCTTTGCGTAAACCTTTTCAATTTCTTCTACGCTTAAATCAATTTCGCTCAGACGATCATTAAGCTCATCAAGAGTAATTTTGCCTTTTCCCTTTGCATAGGCTAAAAACTCCTTAAGAATCGTCCTTTTACTGACTGCTTCAGACATTTCATTGTCCCCTTTCAAAAATCTATTTTTCATAATCGGGAGCCCCTACCCCCGGACGGCTTTATCAGTTAAGAAAATCCTTAAGCTTTTTGCTTCTGCTGGGATGTCTCAGCTTTCTTAAAGCCTTTGCTTCGATTTGTCTTATTCTTTCACGGGTTACATCAAACTCCCTGCCAACCTCCTCTAAGGTTCGCATTCTTCCGTCATCAAGACCAAATCTTAATCTTAAAACCCTTGCTTCCCGTGAAGTAAGAGTCTTTAAAACCTCTTCAAATTGCTCCTTGAGAAGTGTGTATGCCGCAGCATCCGATGGAGACTGCGATTCGGTATCCTGAATAAAATCACCAAGATGACTGTCCTCCTCTTCTCCGATGGGAGTTTCTAAGGATACAGGGTCCTGACTGATTTTCTGGATTTCCACCACCCTTTCGGGTGTTATATTAAGAGCCTTAGCCAGCTCGTCCACAGTAGGCTCTCTGCCGTTTTCCTGCAGAAGCTGACGGGATGCTCTTAAAAGCTTATTGATTGTTTCAACCATATGAACAGGTATTCGTATGGTTCTTGCCTGGTCGGCAATTGCTCTGGTTATAGCTTGTCTTATCCACCAGGTTGCATAGGTGGAGAATTTAAAGCCCTTGGTGAAATCAAACTTTTCAACTGCCTTGATAAGACCTAAATTACCCTCCTGAATAAGATCAAGAAAAAGCATTCCTCTTCCAACATATCTTTTGGCTATTGAAACAACAAGTCTTAAGTTTGCCGAAGCCAGCTTTCTTTTGGCTTCTTCATCACCCTCTGCCATTTTTTTGGCATATTCAATCTCTTCTTCGGTGCTCAAAAGCTCAACCGAGCCGATTTCCTTAAGGTACATACGGACATGGTCGTCAATTCCCACACCCTCTTTAATAATTATATCTTCAACCTCTTTAACCTTAAAGTCAATATCAAGAGGCTCGTCCGTCTCGTCGTGAACAAGCTCAACGCCCATTTTTTCCAGCTTTTCGTATATTTTTTCAAGCTCTTCTACGCTTATATCAACCTCACTTAAACGGTCATTAAGCTCTGTCAGGGAAATACGGCTGTTTGCTTTTGAATATTCCAAAAGCTCTGTGATAACCTTTCTTTTACTTATCCCTTCTGACATTAACCTTCTCCTTTCATCTGCTTAAGCTGATTGTTAAGTTCTTCCAATGATGTTGCTTTGCTCAGCGATGCCTGTTTTTTCAGCTGACCGATTCTTTTGATAAGGTCGGCGACAACAGGCTCGGTAATCTCATAATTGAGACTCTTCATTTTAAGACTGATAACTCTTCCCTTTTCCTTTTCCTCAAGACGGTCAATTACCATATTGATATCAAAGTTTCCCTTCTCTTCCTTAAGACTGACCATCAGGCCCATAACCTTATTATATATCGGAAAAGAAAAGAAATTCTCTTTTATCATAGGAGATAATCTTTTAAACCAGGAAATATTGGTAATCATAATATTTAAAAGCTCACCCTCACATACTTCAAGAGCATTTCTGATTTTATCCTCATTGGTTTCCTTTTTTCTTTTTATGATTTCCTTTGTTTCCTGCTTTTTATCCTCTATTTTTTTATTTTTAAGAACTGTTTTTTCATATTCGCTGACAATAAGCTGTTCACTTAAGCCGACCTCGGCTGCAATTCTTTTTATATACAGCTCACGCTCCAGGTTGTCCCTAAGCAGTGACAAATGCTCCGTTGCCTGACGGGCATAGCTTACCTTACCGTCCATCGTGGACATATCGTGTTTTTTCTTTTCGCTTTCAAGTAAAAACTCCATATAAGAAGGAGCTTTTTTCAAAATAGACTCAAATGCCTCTCTTCCTGCTTCCTTTATGATTTCGTCCGGGTCCATCCCCTCGGGAAGGATTGCAACACTGACGCTAACACCTTCAGCCATAAGATACGCCGCCGCTTTATGGGTTGCAGACTGACCTGCAGTATCATTATCAAAACAGGTTATAACCTTATTTACATAACGCTTTATAAGCTTTGCGTGATCCTCGCCAAAGGCGGTACCCAAGGATGCAACTGCATTATCAAAGCCGTAACGGTGAAGTGCTATAACATCCATCTGCCCTTCCGCAAGAAGAATTTTTCCGCTTTTTGAATTTTTGGCAAGATTCATTCCGTAAAGAGTAAGTCTCTTTTTGAAAACCTCGGTTTCCTTAGTATTTATATATTTGGGTTTCCCGTTATATAAAAGCCTTCCGCTGAAGGCAACAACATTTCCCCTTAAGTCGATTATCGGATATATGATTCGGTCTCTGAAAAAGTCATAAAGCCCTTTCCCTTTGGAAATAAGCCCTGCCTCCTGCATAAGCCAGTCGGAAAAGCCGTTACTTTTAAGATGCTCATAAAGCCCGGTATAGGAATCCTCCGCATAGCCTAAGCCGAAGTTTTTAACCGTTTGTGCATCAAGACCTCTTCCCTTTATATAATTAAGAGCCGCTTCACTTTTGGGGAGGTTATTATGAAAATATATTGCGGCGCATTTATTTATTTCGTACAAATCCTTTTTCAGCTGATGCTCTTTTGAAATCTCACCGTTTTCCTCGGGTAAGGGTATCCCCGCCCGGTCAGCAAGATACCGTACCGCTTCAATAAAATCAAGATTATTTATTTTTTCAACAAAGTTGATGATATTTCCGCCCTCATGACAGCCAAAACAATAATAGAGCTGTTCGTCACGGTTGACAAAAAAAGACGGGGTCTTTTCCTTATGAAAAGGACACAACCCCAAAAATTTGTTCCCGCTCGGTTTAAGGTCGGTATGCATTGAAATAAGCTCAACTATATCATTTCTATGCCTGATTTCATCAAGCAACATATCATCAAAAAAAAGTGCCATTTCTTCTCACCTGCATTTCTATTATGTAATTTCGACAAAAAGAATACTTTTCCTTTTTTTAATATGCTTTTGGTACAAAAAATTCTTCGAACTGCATTATGGCATACCTGTCCGTCATTCCGGCTATATAATCACACACTACACGGGAGGTTCCGTCTATCTCAAGACGCTTTAAATATTCCTCCGGAAGCAGGTCGGTATTTTTATAAAAATACTCGTAAAGATACTTAACAAGATCCTTGGATTTTGCCTCTTCCTTTCGTACCTTTGAGGACATATATACCGCTTCAAACATAAAATCTCTCAGCTCTTTGGTGAGTATGTGAGCTGACGGACTCATTTTTATAACGCCCTCACCGGAATTGGATATTACATCGGTTATCATAAAATTTATTCTGTCACTGTGTGTCTGACCGAAGGCACCTAAAAATTTCCAGGGTATATCCGAGGGTGAAAGCACTCCGCCACGAACGGCATCGTCAATATCGTGATTGATATAGGCAATACGGTCGGCAAGGCGAACAATTGCCCCTTCAGGAGTTTGGGGCTTATTTTCCCCCGTATGGTTTAAGATGCCATCCCGGACCTCACAGGTTAAGTTAAGACCGTTTTCCTTTTCCAGAACATCAACCACCCTTAAGCTTTGTTCATTATGCAAAAAGCCATGCTCACAGATAGAATCAAGCACCTCTTCACCTATATGACCGAAGGGAGTATGCCCAAGGTCATGACCTAAAGCTATTGCCTCGGTAAGAGTTTCGTTAAGACTAAGTCCCCTTGCAATAGCGCGGGCAATCTGAGATACCTCAAGAGTATGGGTAAGTCTTGTTCTGTAATGGTCCTTCAGGGGAGACAGGAAAACCTGGGTTTTATGCATAAGACGGCGAAAGGATTTAGAATGGGTTATCCTGTCCGCATCCCTTTGGAATTCGGTTCTCATTTCGCATAAGGGTTCTTCCCTTAGTCTTCCCTTTGTTTTATCAGAGAAGGTTGCATACTCTGAAAAGCAGAGATATTCCTTCTTCTCGGTAATTTCTCTTATATTCATATCAAAGCACCTTTTCAAGCTCTTTTTTCAATTTATCCATTGCCTTTCTGCGGTGGCTGATTTCATTCTTTTCCTCCTTGGAAATTTCTCCGAAGGTCTTTTTATATTTATCAACATAGAACATCGGATCATAGCCAAAGCCGTTATCACCGACAATTTCTTTAAGAAGCACGCCCTCACATTCGCCTTCTACTTCAATTACGGTATCATCATTTAAGATACAGCAAATGGCGCTTTTAAAGCAGGCTCTTCTGTTTTCTTCATTTTCCATCGCTTCCAAAAGCTTCAGACACCTTCCGCGATCATCAAGCCCCTCTCCGCCGTAGCGGGCAGAATAAACACCGGGGGCACCGTTTAAGGCATCCACGCAAAGACCCGAATCATCGGCAATGGTAGGAAGCTTAACTATATCATAGATTGCTTTTGCCTTTATATAGGAATTTTCCTTAAAGGTTGTTCCCGTTTCCTCTACATCACATAAAACGCCCATATCCTTTAAAGACACAGCCTCGTGACCCATCATGGAAAGGATAAGATTAAAATCCTTGACCTTACCGGGATTTCCCGTTGCTATTACAAATTTCATTTCATACCACCTCAGTTTAATTTTACCAAAAAAAGCCTGAAATGTAAAGGTAATACTTAGTATTTGCCAAATTTCAAAATATATGCTATAATATTGAGGAATATTGTCATAAAATCAATTTACTGTGACATACAAAGGAGGTTTAAGTGTGAAAAGGCTTTTATTTGTACTTATTATATTTACTCTGCTTTTTAATTTTCCTGCAAGTGCTTATGTAAGATATGACGCCCCCTATACCCTTTTGGTTAACTCCAATATTATAAAAACCGAAGGAAACAGTATTGTATATGATACCACAGCTTATGCACCTGTCCGCTTTTTCTTAAATGCCATTGGTATTTATGATATTCACTGGGATGATCTTCACCGCTCGGTTACCTTTACCTGCGAGGATAAAACCGTTACCCTTTTTGAAGGTAATTCTTTGGGACTTATCAATGAAGAAACGGTTTATATAGGCGGCGGTGTGGTTTTAAGAAATGAAAGAATTTTAGTTCCTGTAAGATTTATTGCGGAGCTTTTCGGATTTTATATTGAATGGGATCCGGTTTACTATAATGCCAATCTTATAAAAGAGGGGGTTACTGTAAACGACAGCCTTATTGAAAAAGCGTATACCTTAGAGGATTTAACCTGGCTTTACAAAATAATTGAAGCAGAAAGCAAGGGCGAACCCTTTGAGGGAAAGCTTGCGGTAGGAAGCGTGATTATGAACAGGGTAAAGCATCCGTCTTTCCCCAATACAATCAAGGAGGTTATTTTTGATACCGCCTACGGAGTTCAGTTTCAGCCTATAAGAAATAATTCCATATACAATACTCCGTCTCTTGACAGCGTGATTGCCGGTAAGCTTGCGGCAAACGGAGCAAGACCGGTGGGAGACAGTCTTTATTTTTTAAATCCAAAAACTGCCTCCAGCTACTGGATTTTAAGAACGAGAGTTTTTTATAAGTCCATTAACAACCATGATTTCTACAGGTAAAAAGAGCGTTCAGTCTGTACATAGCCTGAACGCTCTTTTTTTAAAAGGGGTTATTTTTTGAAAAATGAAACAATTATCGCTCCGGGACCTGCGTAGGTACCGATAACACTTCCATTCCCGTATTCGTAACGGTGGTTCAAATATCTGTTGTCACGCTGAGCCCTTTCATTGTTTCCTTTAAAAATCTGCCGATAGGCTCTCTTATAACCAAAGCGGCATTGCTGTCATAATCGGTTGCCTGTTTATTTATAATAACAAGATGTTTACCTTTAAAATAACCGATAAATGAGGCTGCAGGATATACGGTAAGAGAGGTACCTCCAACTATAAGCATATCCGCTTCGGAAATTGCATCAATTGCACTCTCACAAACTCCGTCAAATAACCGTTCCTCATAAAGCACAACCCGCGGTTTGACAACAGCTCCGCATTTATCACACAGGGGAACCTTACCATTATTAATACTTTCAATCGCACTGTAATTATCATGAAAACCGTTACATTTATTACAGTAAAACTCATTTGCTCTTCCGTGAAGCTCAATCACTTTCTCCGAGCCTGCCCTTTGATGAAGAAAATCAATATTCTGAGTAATTACAGCCTTAAGCTTGCCCATTTTTTCAAGCTCTGCCAGAGCCTTATGTGCATCATTAGGCTCAACTGAAATCATAAAATATTTTCGGTAAAACTCATAAAAGGTAGCAGGGTCCTTCTCGAAAAAGCTTCTGCTTAGAATTTTTTCGGGTGAAATGCCAAACTCTTTAACGGTGTTATATATACCATCGGGACTGCGGTAGTCCTTTACCCCGCTTTCAGTGGAAACCCCGGCTCCGCCAAAGAACACTATATTGTTACATTCCTTTATAAGTGAAATAAATTTATCGGTCATTCTTATCTTCCTTTTTCAGTTTTCTGCAATACTGAGTGCAAAGCTTATCGGTACACTCAGAGCATCTTAAATTCATATTACTGTTTTCCCAGAATCTTTCCGGATAAGTAAAAACACATATTTCCCATATCAGCCATACTATAAATGAAAAAATTACAAGAGTCCAGGAAAAAAGACTGTTCAGGGCTATTATGGGAAGAAACATCATAAGATGATCCCAGTTGAATATTCTGCAGGTAGTACAGCATCTGTTTTTCATTATAAGCCTGAAGGGACACCATATTAAAACACATATCAGGTCACATACATAAAATACAGTTGAAATAAGCACCATCACACGAGTGTCAATTGCCTCTGATATGTATAAATAGCTTATTACAAGTGTCAGAGCCACCCATATAATCATTACCTTATATGCCGCATAGGTGGTATTCTTAATATATTTTATAAGACCCCCTGCATCAATTTTTTCTTTAATGGGACGAAAGTATGCACGGAAATTCTTTTGTGATCCTATTGAAATATGAGCTTTTACGGGAATAAGCTGTAAAACCATATCATAAATCCATACCGACCATAGTATGTGAAGAGGTGAAAAGCCTTTTATAAAATTCATTCCATTTGCTGCATCAAACCATTCCGGCTTTATAAAAAAGGCATAAAATACAATTATAAGTCCGATTATTCTTCCAATCAGTCTGAAAAAATAAACCTGCCTTGTTTTCGAAATATTTGTTTTCTCCGATTTGATAGGTATTCCTCCTTTGGATATCTTAGTAAGCTTATTCTATCACAACTGAATTTTTTTGTAAAGAAAAAGGAGCTGTAAATTTACAGCCCCTATATTTTATAAATTATTCAGCCATTTTCTTGTAGGTTGCAAGTCTGTCAGCTAAATCTTTTTCAGCCTTTGCGAATAATTCTTCAGCGATTTCAGGATATGCTTTCTTAAGCATTAAGTATCTGTTTTCGCCTTCTAAGAATTCTCTTACTGTACCTGTAGGATCTTTGGAATCCAGAATAAACGGATTCTTACCTTCAGCCTTAAGCTGAGGATTAAATCTCCATAAGTGCCAGTAGCCTGTAGCAACTGCTTTCTTTTCTTCAAAGATTGTGTTGGACATACCAATCTTGATACCGTGGTTGATACATGGAGCGTAAGCAATAATTAAGGATGGTCCGGGATATGCTTCCGCTTCTCTTATAGCCTTTAAGGTCTGGTTCATATCAGCACCAAGTGCGATCTGAGCAACATATACATAGCCATAAGTTGTTGCAATCATACCAAGGTCTTTTTTCTTTGTTCTCTTACCTGCTGCAGCAAACTTAGCAACTGCACCTGTAGGAGTAGATTTAGAGGACTGACCGCCTGTGTTTGAGTAAACTTCGGTATCAACAACGAAGATATTGATGTCTTCACCGGAAGCGATAACATGGTCTAAACCGCCGTAACCGATATCGTAAGCCCATCCGTCACCACCGAATACCCACTGAGATCTCTTGATTAAGAAGTCAGTTCTGTCAGCGATTTCCTTGATAGCAGGGTTAGACATATCAGCATCCTTGATAAGAGCGATGATGTCAGCAGCTGCTTTCTTGGAAGCTTCTGCGTTATCCTTACCTGCAATCCAAGCCTTGAATGCTTCAGCAAGCTCAGGCTTAACAGCATCCATTACGGATTCCATTCTGTTAACAAGAGTCTTTCTGATCTTGTTGTTAGCCTTAACCATACCTAAACCAAATTCAGCATTATCTTCGAATAATGAGTTAGCCCAAGCAGGACCTTTACCTTCAGCGTTCTTGCAGTATGGCATTGAAGGAGCAGAACCACCCCAGATTGAAGTACAACCTGTAGCATTTGCAACAATCATTCTGTCACCGAACAGCTGAGTGATAAGCTTGATATATGGTGTTTCACCACAACCTGCACAAGCTCCGGAGAACTCAAGCATTGGCTGTGCAAACTGAGAATTCTTTGTAGTTTTTGTAATATCGATCTGGTTCTGCTTTGAAGGAATTGTCATAGCAAAATCCCAGTTAGCTGCTTCTACATCAGCAACCTCATCGATTGGCTTCATAATAAGAGCCTTGGTCTTGGCAGGACAAACATTAGCACAAACGCCGCAGCCTAAACAGTCAAGCGGAGAAACCTGCATACGGAATGTCATATCGGCAAAGCCTGTAGCCTTAAGTGTTGTGAATGCTTCAGGTTTCTTATTGTCTTCATCTGCTGTTAAAAGAACAGGTCTTATTGCAGCGTGAGGACAAACTAATGAACACTGGTTACACTGGATACAGTTTTCTTCAACCCATACAGGAACGTTAACTGCAACGCCTCTCTTTTCGAAACGTGAGGTTCCTGTTTCAAAGGTACCGTCTTCCATACCAGCAAATGTGCTTACAGGTAGTTTATTACCGGCCTGAGCATTTACCGGCTCAACAATGTTCTTGATGAATGCAGGAATATCTTTTTCTTCCTTAACTTCATCAACTGCATCCTTCCAGGAAGCAGGAACATCAATCTTCTTAAGAACGTCAATAGCACCGTCAACCGCAGCACAGTTCATATTAACGATTTCGTCACCCTTCTTACCGAAGGTCTTTTTGATAGCAGCCTTGATTAAAGCAACAGCTTCTTCAAAAGGAATAACATTGGCAAGCTTAAAGAATGCACTCTGAGTTACCATGTTGATTCTGTTTGGACCAAGACCAACCTTAACTGCAACTTCAACAGCGTTGATTGTGTAGAAGTTGATTTCGTTTTCAGCGATGTATCTCTTAACCTTTGCAGGTAATTTTTCATCTAATTCTTCAGGAGACCATACACAGTTAAGTAAGAAGGTACCGCCCTTCTTTAAGCCTTCAAGTACATCATACTGATGAATGTAAGCAGGCTTGTGACATGCGATATAGTCAGCTTCATCAAGAAGATAGGTTGATTTGATAGGCTTTTTACCAAATCTTAAGTGAGACATTGTTACGCCACCGGATTTCTTGGAGTCGTAATCAAAGTATGCCTGAGCATAAAGATCGGTGTTATTACCGATGATTTTGATAGCATCCTTATTAGCACCAACAGTACCGTCGGAACCGAAGCCCCAGAACTTACATCTTGTAGCACCTTCGGGAGCTGCATTGATTTTTTCAGGCATTGGAAGTGAAAGATTTGTAACATCATCGTTGATACCGATGGTGAAGCCGTTCTTTGGTTCTTTTTCATCTAAGTTATTGAATACAGCAACTAACTGTGTAGGAGTTGTATCCTTTGAACCTAAACCGTAACGACCGCCTACGATTACAGGAGCATTTTCCTTACCGTAGAATAAGTTACAAACATCAAGATATAAAGGTTCACCTAATGAACCGGGTTCTTTTGTTCTGTCTAAAACAGCGATCTTCTTAACGGTTGCAGGTAATACATCAAAGAAGTATTTAGCGGAGAACGGTCTGTAAAGGTGAACCTTAACAACACCAACCTTTTCGCCCTTAGCGTTTAAGTAATCAACTGTTTCTTCCAAAGCTTCACATACAGAGCCCATAGCGATGATTACCTTTTCAGCATCAGCAGCACCGTAGTAGTTGAATGGCTTATATTCTCTGCCTGTGATCTTGGAAATTTCCTTCATGTAATCATTTACAATGTCAGGAATAGCTTCATAATATTTATTGGAAGCTTCTCTGCCCTGGAAGTAGATATCAGAGTTCTGAGCTGTACCTCTTAATACAGGGTGTTCAGGATTTAAAGCGTTATCCTTGAACTGCTTTAAAGCTTCGTAATCAACTAAGCCCTTAAGGTCTTCATAATCCATAACTTCGATTTTCTGAATTTCATGAGAAGTTCTGAAACCGTCGAAGAAGTGTAGGAAAGGAACTCTGCCCTTAATAGATGCAAGGTGAGCAACACCTGCTAAGTCCATAACTTCCTGAACGGAACCGGTAGCAAGCATAGCAAAACCTGTCTGACGGCAAGCCATAACGTCCTGATGGTCACCGAAAATGTTAAGAGCGTGAGCAGCAAGAGCTCTTGCACTTACATGGAATACGCAAGGTAATAATTCACCTGCGATTTTGTACATATTGGGAATCATAAGAAGTAATCCCTGAGATGCTGTGAAGGTTGTGGTTAATGCACCAGCCTGTAAAGAACCGTGAACCGCACCTGCAGCGCCGGCTTCTGACTGCATTTCTACAACTTCAACTGTTTCGCCAAAAATGTTCTTCTGGCCTTTTGCACTCATTTCATCAACAACTTCTGCCATTGTGGATGACGGAGTGATAGGATAGATAGCAGCAACTTCTGTAAACGCATAGGAACAATACGCTGCAGCGTTGTTACCATCCATGGTCATCATTTTTTTTGCCATTGTAGTTTCCTCCTTGAAAATCTATATTTATCTAATGTAAATATTTAACCTTATACATTATAACACAATAGTTTCAATATTTCAAATAGTTTTTATTATTTTTTCGCATTTTCGGTAATTTATATATAAAAAGCGATTTTTTTTTGTAAATTGTATGCCAAATCAATATACAAGTCATTAAAAAACCGCATATTTCACTTAAAACAAAGAAGAAAAGATAACCGTTAATTCCGAACCGCGGCACAAAGAAGATTATTCCCGAAAGCTTTATAATGCCTGAAAGCATACCCGTAACAAGCGTAAAATTCTGCTTTCCTATTCCGTTTAAAATACTTGCCCCGCTCATACTCACAAATAAAAACGGCAGGCTCAGGCTGATAGCTCTTACATAAAAGGCAGAATCGTCCGAGCCATAGATACTGCGGGTAAGGGGTACTGAAAAAAGAAGAAAGAAAAAAAGAGAAAAGATTCCTGTCAGAAAGGAGCTTATAAGAACTGTTTTTGCCTTCCTTTCAAGATTTTTGGAATTTCCGCTTGCTTTTGATATTTCAGGTAAAGTAAGCACACATATTGCTCCGATTATAATCCCCGGAAAGAATACAAGCGGGGATGCCATACCCTTTATGAGACCTAAAACACTGACCCCGGCGGAATTCTCCAGACCCGAGCTTACAAGCTTTACAGGAAGAAGAATATTCTCCAGGGTGTGCAAAAAAGAGCCTATATATCCGCCGGCGGCTATAGGAAGCGCATTTTTTATTATTTCACCGAAAAATCCGGTTTTTGTGTAATTGTTTTTAACTGAAGCCTTAGTATTTTTATAAGCAAACAAAAGATAAAGAGTTGAAATAAACTCCCCTGCTATAATTCCTATTGTTACGGTAAAAATACCTTGCTCTAACCCTAAGGCAAAGCCCCTTTCGGCAAAGAGTATCAGAAACACAGTTCTTGTTATTTGTTCAAAAAGATTTCCGCGGGCAGGATAGCCTACCTTCAAAAGACCGTTGAAATATCCCGAAAGTGCGGAAAAAGCGCCTATTGCAGGAAAGGTTATAACAACCGCCTTTATGCTTTTTAAGGTTCGCAAATCCTTCAAGAGTATTTCGGATATATACTCGCTGAAATTAAAGAAAAAAACCGTTACGAGCAAAGAAACAGCCCCTGTTACCATAAGGGCTGTCCTTAAAATTTTATCTGAATGTCCGGGGTTTTTAGAAACCAGCTTTGATACGGTCTGACTCATACCGAAGGAGGCAAGCCCTGCCCCGAAGGTATAAACCGACAGTACAAGATGATAAAGGCCGCAGCCCTCGGCACCTGCTGTCCTTGAAAGATATATACGGAATAAAAAACCAAGTCCTTTTATAACCACCGAGGAAATAACAAGGGCACTTAGTTTTTTTATTAAAGCTTTTCTCATAAATACACCTCATATATTAAGTGTATTTTTTAAAAACCTTTCTTATTACATAACCTTACCGAAAAATCCGGGAAAGGCATTATCAAGACTCATTGCATAATGCAAAAAGCCTGCATCGTTAGGATGTACCGCAGGACGGTCATAATAATAATGGATATCGTGGGGAACAAGAGCAAGGCCGTCAATATAGTAAAGATTCATATCTACACAAAGTCCGGTAAGAGCCTCTCTTACTGAGTTAATATGAGCCTTTAAGATTTCATCCTCCCCTTCGGCTGCAAGCCACACGGGAATAATTACCTTTATATCCGCTTCGGGATAAATGCTTATAAGTTCCTCGAGATATTCTTTAGCCTTATCTCTTACGAAAGCTGCATCATTTCCGTTTCTGAAGGACATCATAGCATCATTTATTCCGTAGGCAACGGTTATAATATCCGGTTCAAAGGAAAGCTCCTTATCAAGGCTTTTTTTATCAAACCAGTAGCCGCCGACTCCGTGATTAAGAACATTTAAATTATACATACGCCCCAAAATTGCAGGATAGCTCATAGAGGCAGAACGGGTACACATACCCTGGGTTATGGAATCCCCTAAAGCAAGATAATTTATTTTTTCTTCCTCCACATATTCTATTTCGCCAAAGGAAAGATTTTTCAAGAAAAGACCTGCCGAAAACATCATATAGATTTCAATCTTTACATTTCCTTCATTTTCAACAGTGTATTCAAAATGCCCGCCCTCACAGATACCGTCTCTTAAGTCAACCTTATGTAAAATGCCGTTTTCATAGACATCGAAGCCAAGCCACTCTCTGCAGAAGCAGTCACAGACAAAATCAAAGGAAAGCTTTTTCTCACAGGTTACAAATTCCATTTTTACACCTGCAAGACTTTTCGCTCTTTTATATGTGGTTTCTTCGCTTATTTTTTTATATGTTTCAAGCTGTTTATCGGTAAAACGGCTGAGTTTTATAAGACCGTTTTCTTCCTTTACGCTTACAACTCCTTTAAAAATCTTATTAAGATTATACATTTTATCCCTTCTCTCTCAATATTACTGTTATTATATACCTAAATCCTTTCCAAAATCAAGAAAAAGATGTGGCAAGCCACATCTTTTTACTTTACATAGGTGGGAAAAACTCTTCAACGGGGAAGCAAAGGTTTTTAAACACATTGCACGGATCCTCATCGGTTGAGCCTTCACATTCCTTATCCGGTATGCAGAAATCATATACGGGAATCATAAGCTGAACATTTCTTTCAAGCTTTACAATAGTGAATATACCTATTGTAACATAGATTATCTTACTGTCACCTGCGGATACAAGGTCATCCTCAAAGCAGCAGCATATAGGTCCGGGTACTGCGGTAATATCCACATCGCAGCAGCAGTTGCATTTTTCCTTTTCAACTATTTTTGCATTAAGGGCAACAGGGTCAACAACCTCAACCACCGAGCGGGGCAGGTTGGTTTTAACACATTCTGCCACATCCTGCTCGTTTGGTCTGTACTGAGAAGAATAAATTCTTGCATTACCCTCAGAGCCGTAAAGAATAATCTTTTTATCAAAGGTAGCCAGACCTTCAACCGTTGTAGGTCTGCCGCAGCCGGTAAATAAATCAAGAGTGATTTTAAAGAAGTATTTCACACTTACTGTGTAATAGCCCTTATTGAATGCTACGGGCTCAACATCTGAATACACCCAGATTATTTCCGCACTTTTAATTTTTACACTTATTGCACGGTCAGCAACTTCCTGTCCGGCACGGGTTAAGTATACTCTTAAATCTTCAAGACAATCCTTTTCGCGACAGGAATCATACACCTTATCGGTATGGATGCAAACCTTATCCTTGACATTTCCAGCAGGACAACTATTACATTTATCTGCCATTATTATAACCTCCATAAACTGTTTAGAGATGTTATATCTCATTACCATTTTATGAAGAAAAATAAAAATGGTTAATTTTCTTTTATCATTACCAGATTATAAATCTCTCTTTTGGAAAGATTTCTGTCCTCTGCGCATTTTTTTATTGCCTCTTTTTTTGTAAAACCCTTTTCAACATAATAATCAACATGAGCCTCAATAGTCATAGAAGAAAACAAATCATCTTCCTCCGGCTTATCCTCCGCACCGCTTACGCAAAGAACATATTCTCCCTTCGGCTCTTTTTCGCCGTAATAGGAAAGGGCTTCGGAAACGGTCATTCTAAGTGCTTCGTTATGAATTTTGGTAAGCTCTCTTAATATTGCAATATTGCGGTTTCCGAAAACCTCATTTATACATTCTAAGGTTGATATAAGCTTATGGGGGGCTTCGTAAAATACCAGAGTGTATTTAATATTTTTTATTTCTTCAAGTTCTTTTAGTTTTTCCTGCTTTTTATGCGGTAAAAAGCCGTAAAACATAAAGCGTTTTGAATCCAGTCCGCAAAGGGTAACTGCAGTTATTGCGGCGCAGGGACCGGGAAGGGATTCAATTTCAATCCCGTTTTCTATACATTCCTTAACAAGCTGTTCACCGGGATCGGAAATAACGGGAGTTCCCGCATCTGACACAAGGGCAACATTTTTTCCTGCTTTAAGCTCGTTTATTATAACTGCCCCTTTATACTGCTTATTATGCTCAAAATAGCTGATAAGAGGCTTTTTAATATCAAAATGGTTAAGAAGCTTAAGGGTATGCCTTGTATCCTCGGCAGCAACAAGGTCAACCATCCTTAAGGTTTCAAGGACTCTTAAGGTTATATCTCCGAGATTGCCGATGGGGGTTGCACAAATATATAATTTACCGTACACTTTTTTCACTCTTTTCTTTTAAAAAAAGCAAGTGGAAACACTTGCTTTTTTATGTATTATTCTTCTTCGTTTTCAGTCTTTTTATTAGGGAACTTGAAGGAAACAACAAGCTTTCTGTTTGGTTCTTCACCTATTGAATGCGTTTTAACCTTGTTATAATTCTGCAAAGCGGTATGAATAATTCTTCTTTCATAAGGCTTCATAGGCTCTAACACAACTTCTTTTCTTGTTCTTATTACCTTCTTTGCCAGACCGTGAGCCAGCTTGGTAAGAGCTTCTTCTCTTTTTGCTCTGTAGTCCTCGGTGTCAACAATTACCTTATAGAAGGATTCAAATTCCTTATTGACATAAAGCTGAACAACATGCTGAAGTGCATCAAGGGTTTCCCCTCTTCTTCCGATGACCATCCCCATATTCTCACCGTCAAGGCTTACTTCAACACGGTTATTTTCCTTAATCGCGATTTCACAGGATGCAGAAATTCCCATTTTTTCAAGAACTGTGATAACAAATTCCTCGGTTTTTGCTGCAACATCGCCGTTGTCATTACCTTCAACAATAATTCTTACCTTTGCGTCCTTCTGACCAAAGAGTCCGAAAATACCCTTGCTGCTTGTTTCAAGAATTTCTATTTTTACATCTTCTCTTGAAACCTTAAGCTCTGCAAGACCTGCTTCAATAGCCTGCTCGGTATCTTTACCGGTAGCAATTAATTCTCTCATTATGGCTTATCTCCTTTTCTGATTTTTCGCAACTGAGCTTGCACCCTTAACGGCAATCTCAGTAGCGAGTCTTTCCTTGATTACTCTGTCCAAAGTATAAAACTGAATTATCTGCAGAATACTGTTAACACTCCAGTATAAGCTTAAGCCCGTAGGAACCTGGAAGCCGAAAAATAAAATCATAATCGGCATCATATAAAGCATTACCTTCTGACTTGACTGAGCTTCACTCTGAGTTTTGTTCTGTGCCTGCATCAGGTAGCTGCTGAGCAGGGTAAGTGCCGCAGCAAGCACTGGTAAAATCCATGCAGCTGAAAGCACGGAAAATTCCGGGGTAACCGATAAATTCAAACCGAAGAAGTTAAAATCTATCCCTTCAAATCCCGGTATTATACTCTGAACCTTATCTATAAAATCAGGCTGACTGATTTTGTTTGCAATATCAATTTCGTATCTGTAAGGAGACATGGTCTTGGTAATAGTAAGACCGATAACCTTTGCAAGCTCGTTTATTTTATCGCCTGCAAGTCCTAACATAAAGGACAGTGGTTTTGCTATTGCTCCGTACAAACCGATAAGTATGGGAAACTGTAACAAGGTAGGAAGACAGCTTGCAAAGGGGCTGATGTTATATTCCTGATAGATTTTCATCATTTCCTGACTTTGCTTTTCCTTGTCATTAGCATACTTGGTCTGAATTTCATTCATAAGCGGCTGAATTTCCTGCATTGCAGCCATTGACTTCTGCTGCTTGATTGTAAGCGGCATTATTATAAGCTTAAACAAAACGGATATTACGATAATGGTAAAACCGTAGTTTGATAAAAACCCGTAGATTAAATTCATTATATAACCTATGGGAGCTCCTAAAAAATCCATATTTTCACATCCTTATTATTAAACAAATATTCCTTGTTTTAAGGGTAATCTACCCCTCCCTTTGAAAAGGGATTGCATCTTAATATGCGCCATACCGCCTTTACGGAGCCTTTTAAAATCCCGTATTTTTCAATGGCGAGTATCGCATATTCCGAGCAGGTTGGAATATATCTACAGGTAGGATACCTTTTTAACGGGGACAAATATTTTCTGTAAAATTTAATCGGCAGAAGAAAAATTTTCTTAAGCATCAGATCAGCCCTGCCTTCTTAAACATATATTTAAGAGCAGAAAGAAGCTTGTTATAGTCAACCTGAGCCGCCATACTTCTTGCCACAATGACAATATCCAAAGATGAAGGGATTTTTCCTTCAAGCTCCCTGTATGCTTCTTTTATTCTTCGCCTTACACGGTTTCTTATAACCGCTTTACCCACTTTTTTTGTAACGGTAATTCCAAGACGGTTATTTTCAAATCTGTTATTCCTAAAGTAAAGTATAAGACAATCGGAGGAAATAAATTGCCCCCGTCTGTACAGATATGAAAAAGTTCTGTTTTCCTTGATAGATACGGTTTTCAGCATAAAAAATCCCGTCTTTTTTCATATTTTAAAAAAATGCCGCCCTGAGCGGCATTTTGTTTTCACGGCAAAAGGCCTGTCTTTCAACAAGCTCTAACCATATTATGAGTAAAAAAATTATGCACTTAGTCTTTTTCTACCCTTTAATCTTCTTCTTGCCAATACTTTTCTGCCGTTAGCAGTTCTCATTCTTTTTCTGAAGCCGTGCTCTTTGCTTCTCTGTCTTTTCTTAGGCTGATATGTTCTTTTCATCTTTCGCACCTCCTTATTCTTATAGGGGAAAGCCTCCCCCACCAACATTCAGGACAAGTGTGAGTGTTGGTACAACAAAATAATTATATATAAATTTTCCCAAAATGTCAAGAACTATTTTTCTTAAACTAACTTTTCTCCGCATTTTGAGCAAAATTTAGCATCCGCAGGATTCTTTCCCTTACAGGAAGGACATTCCTGAAGCTCTTTAATTTCATCGGTTTGTGCCACCAGGGTTTCAAGCTCCCTGTATTTTCCGTCAAGGGAAACACAGATTTCCTTTATCTCCTCAGGAAGCTCTGCACCCGCTTTGTATTCGTCGTAAAGCTTTGTGCCGAGAAGCTCAAAAAGCTTGTCAATATCGCCCTCAGCCTTTGCAACCTTTACCTTTACCTTGGTAAGCTCAACAAGCTGAGCGGATTTTTCATATACAGCTTCGCCTGTTTTTTTAACAGTTCCTTTTAAACCTTTGATCCAATCCATAATAACAACTCCTTTTATATACTATTTACTATACTGTTATGCTTTTTCTCATAGCCTATAGAAGTACTCTCTCCGTGCCCCGGAAATACCAAAGTATTATCGGGAAGAGTAAAAAGCTTATTTTTTACTGACATAATTTCATCTTTAAACGAGCCTCCGGGAAAATCCCATCTTCCCACCGAGCCTGAAAAGAGGGTATCACCTGAAAACAGTATTCCTTCCCTGTAAAGACATATACTGCCTTCGGTATGACCGGGAGTTTCAATTACCCTTAATTTCTCATTACCGAAGCTTATTTCATCCCCTTCACAAAGGGTCTTATAACCCGATAATTTCTCAAAGCCTTCATTTGCATACATAAGAAGGCTTCTTGAGGGATCAAAAAGAGCGGGTTCTTCTTTTTCCGAAACAAGCGGTATAAGTGTAGGAAAGTATTTTTTTATATCATAATATCCAAGAACATGATCAAAATGAAAATGTGTAAACACAACATATTCTATACTTAGATCAAGCTTTTTTATTTCATTTATAATCCTGTCACCCTCAGCGCCGGGATCTATTACTATGCCTTTTTTTGCCGTCTCATCCCAGACTATATAGCAATTTGTGGAAAGCTCCCCTACGGGAACGGTTATATGCTTCATTTTTACACATCTTTCATTACATTTTTCGTAGTTTCCATATATATTTCGGTAGCATTTTTTAAGAAATGCTCTTTGGTACGAAGTGCCAGATCACGGGACCCTACATTGACATTAAGCTCAAAGAGTAAATCCCCTTTTTCAAATATTCTTAAATAAACATTGAATTCGCCCTTTTCCGAAACCACTATATCCGATTCGACTGCGGTTTTCGGAAGCTCTGCGGTTAACTGCTTTTTTATGCAGAATAAAAGCTTTTGTCTTACCATAAAGGGAATTTTATTCTGAAAGCATTCTATAGATTCATAGGTGTTTTCACAAAGCTCGTATTTATACTCACCTTCCTCTTTAAAGGTTCGTATCCATCCTATTTTTATAACATCAAAAAGACATTTCTGAAAAAGATAATAATCAATATCCACATCCTCCAGCGCCATCTGGGTAAGCAAGCGGTTAGTTACCGGCTTACCGTAATGCTTCAGGACAAAAAGCACTATAAGCTTTATATTAAATTCATTACTGAGAATTCCCTGATATGCCATAAATTATCCTTTCGTTTTTATTATTGCACGGTATATACAAATTCATAACGGGCACCTTCCGTGACATCCTCGCTGTCAACACCCGTAAGAAGACTTTCACCGTTTTTCAAAAACGCCCAGAAGCTCTGCGTTTTACTGTAGTCAGCCTCAATGCCGTTAACAAATTTCACGTAAAGACCGTAGGTTCCTATCTCGCCCGAAATAAGTTTATGCTCCAAAAGAGCCTCTCCAACGGTTTTCTTATCTGTTTTTACAGTAAAAACCACCTCTTTATCCTGCGCACTGACTGAAAGTGTAAAGACTTTCTGACCGTTACCGATTTCAGCATCTTCGGTATAGGTTGCATTCTCCCACAAATTAACTGCCTTCTTCTCCACACAGGAGCTAAAGCTTAAGGTAAGAGCCACAGTTAAAAGTAACACGATTAAATTTTTGCCGTAGGTTTTCAAAAAAGACATCTCCTTTGGATATTAAAAAACAATTTGCTAAACTTATTATATCATATAAAACACTGTCGGTCAATATTACTTAGATGAATTTTACATCTTCACAATATTCTCTATCTCACAAAGCTTAGCTATTTCATAGGTAACCGGAATATTAAGGGTATTTTCGTTATGAGACGGATTAAACCAGCAGGTATCAATACCGTAATTAAAACCGCCCCTCATATCTCCGCTTAAGGAATCCCCTATAATAAGCACTTCCTTTTTATCGCAAATTCCGAGTTTTTCAAATACGTAATCAAAAAAGGCCTTATTGGGTTTTTCAGAGCCGATATTCTCGGATATAAAAACAGCATCAAAAATCTTATCAAGCCCTGAGTTTTTAAGCTTTTTCTCCTGGGCAACCCTGGTGCCGTTGGTAACTGCTGCAATAGTGTATTTCCCCTTCTTTGAAAGAAGGAGCTCTTTTGCATTTTCAATAAATACAACACAGTCTCCCAGGGTTTCCTGATAATCCCGGTTAAAATCCTCTGCGATTTCGGTATCTGCACCTATCTCATTAAAAAATTCATGAAAGCGCCCTATAAGGATTTCCTCCTTGGTAAGCTCATTATTTTCAAGCTTACGCCAATATTCGGCATTTATGGCGGAATAGCGCTTCAGCATTTTGTCGGTACATTCTCCGATATTATATTTTTTAAAAAGTGTACGTATCGCATAAGCCTCTGCCGCAAGAAAGTCAAGGACGGTACCGTCAACATCCCACAGTAAATATTTATACATATTATGCTCCTTATTTTAAAAGCTACATCGCAGGTTCCACATTAAATTATATCATACATAAAGTTAAAAATAAATACATTTTTGAAAATAAAAAAGGAAAGTGAAAATCACTTCCCTTTTTAATAAACTTATTTAAGATTACTTAAGGTTGCCTTCCAATGTAGCTAACTGATCAGCCATTTCCTTTGGAAGTTTATCGCCGAACTGTGCGAAGTATTCCTTGATGTTTTCAACATCTTCAAGCCATACCTTGTTATCAATTGAAAGTAAAGCTTCGATTTCTTCTGTTGTCATATCAAGACCTTCAACGTCGATATCAGCAACATCGGGAACATAACCGATAGCACATTCCTTAGCGCCAACCTTACCGTCGCATCTGTCAAGAATCCAGTTAAGAACTCTCATATTGTCGCCAAATCCGGGCCACATAAAGTCATCATTTTCATCTTTTCTGAACCAGTTAACGTGGAAGATTTTAGGAGCCTTATCGCCTAATTTCTTACCCATGTCTAACCAGTGCTGCCAGTAAGAAGCCATATTGTAACCAACGAACGGTTTCATAGCCATTGGGTCACGTCTTACAACACCAACTGCACCTGCTGCTGCAGCTGTTGTTTCAGATGCCATTGTAGCACCTACGAATGTACCGTGTTCCCAATCTCTTGACTGATATACTAAAGGAGCACACTTAGCACGTCTGCCACCGAATACGATTGCAGATACGGGAACTCCCATTGGATTTTCAAATTCAGAAGAAATACATGGGCAGTTGATAGCAGGAGCTGTAAATCTTGAGTTAGGATGAGCAAGCTTGTTACCTGCTTCTGTATATTCCTTACCGTTAACTAAAGCACCCTTCCATTCGGTTGCATTAACAGGAGGATTCTTATCAAGACCTTCCCACCAAACTGTGTTATCGTCATTATTGATAGCAACGTTTGTAAAGATAGTGTTCTTCTTGGTTGCTTCCAAAGCATTGAAGTTAGTTTTAACGGAGGTACCGGGAGCAACACCGAAGAAACCTGCTTCAGGATTGATTGCATATAATCTGCCGTCAGGACCGATTCTTAACCAAGCGATATCGTCACCAACTGTCCAAACCTTGTAGCCCTTTTCCTTTAAGTATTCAGGTGGGATTAACATAGCAAGGTTGGTCTTACCGCATGCAGATGGGAATGCAGCACAGATATATTTAACTTCGCCCTTTGGATTTTCAAGACCTAAGATAAGCATGTGTTCAGCCATCCAGCCTTCCTGCATACCAAGATAGGATGCAATACGAAGAGCAAAGCACTTTTTACCAAGTAAAACGTTTCCGCCGTAAGCAGAGTTAACAGACATAATTGTCTTATCCTGTGGGAACTGAACGATATATCTTTCTTCAGGATCAACATCTCTTTTAGCGTGTAGGCACTTAACGAAATCAGCATTGTCACCAAGAGCTTCCATAACCTTATCGCCAACTCTTGTCATAATAACCATGTTAAGTACAACATAGATACTGTCTGTTAATTCAACACCAATCTTAGAGAAAGGAGAACCAACAGGACCCATTGAGTAAGGAATAACATACATTGTTCTTCCAACCATGGAGTCTTTATAAAGCTTGTTTAGTTTAGCATACATTTCGGAAGGTTCCATCCAGTTGTTGATAGGACCTGCTTCTTCCTTGGTAGGTGTACAGATGAAGGTTCTGTCTTCAACACGTGCAACGTCGTTTTCTGCTGTTCTGTGATAGTAACAGCCGGGTAACTTTTCCTGATTTAACTTGATCATTTCGCCTGTTGCACAAGCTTCTTCTCTTAATGCTTCAAGCTGAGCCTCTTCTCCTGTAATCCAAACGATTTTTTCAGGATTACACAGAGCTTTCATCTCTTCTAACCAGTTTAAAACTGCCTGATTTTTTGTCATAGTAGTTTCCTCCTATTGATATATTAAAATTTTTGCGATTTTACACAACTACATTATACACTAATCTTTAGCAAAAATAAAGAGTTTTTTTAAAATATTTTAATTAAAGTTAATTTTGCTTAATTTTAGCTAATTTATGCAAAGAAAGGAGGTTTTTTATGATTAATAGTCTTATATTGATAAAACAAAAAGCCACGGTGGGATTAACCGTGACTTTTCGCAAAATAGATTTTGCCATCCTTCGCAAAGCGGGAATTAAGGGGGATTCCCGGGAATACAAAAGGGGGTATATTCCTTAAAATGCGAAGGATGGATGGAGAATGGGGGTGCCGTGTGATGCACGGCTATTTATTAGGTAGATTTTTTATCTACTCTAATGACATATTCAATAAAGTCCTCGGTTTCCTTTTTATCCGATTTAACCGAAAGACCCGACTGTCTTATAAGCTCGACAGTCTGATTTATCGTGCTTGAGAAAATTCTTAAATCTTTAAAAAGTGATACCCGCTTAAGACGGTTATGCTTCTTCTTTGCTTCTCTTTTTATTTCTCCCGTTACCTCAAGAATAAAGGCTTCGGTCTGGGCAACATTAAGATTTCCCGAAATCACCGCATTTATTACCTTTTCTCTTAACTCCGTATCCTCAAGCTTCAAAAGACATCGGGCATGCCTTTCGGACAGGGAGTGCTCGGATATAAGTGCTCGCAGGTGCGGCTCCAGCTTAAGAAGCCTTAGCTTATTGGCTACTGAAGACTGGGTTTTCCCAAGCTTCAGGGCAAGCTCCTCCTGAGTAAGCTGACATTCATCTATAAGCTTTTTATAGCTTAAGGCTTCTTCAAAAAAGCCTAAATCGTGCCTTTGAATGTTTTCAATCAGGGCAAGGACCATTGAATCCTCGCGGGTATATTTTTTCACTATTACCGGAACAGTTTTGAGCCCTACAAGCTTTGCTGCCCGAAGACGTCTCTCCCCTGCTATCAATTCGTACAGTTCTTTATCAACCTGCTTTACGGTAAGGGGCTGAATAATTCCGTGCTCCTTTATTGATTCGGATAATTCATAAAGCTTTGCCGAATCAAAATTCCGTCTCGGCTGATACTGATTGGGAACAACCTTATCAATGGGAACAAAGATAAGACGTGGCTTGTCCGCCGTCATATTAAGCAAAATATTTTCCATAAAAAATAACACCGACCTTTTTTCCTGGGTACGATGTTATTATATCCATTTTTTTCCATTTTGTAAAGAAAAAGCGTTCGTCAAATTATGACATTTATTTTTTACAGGGGGTTTTTAGTGGGTTTTCCAGCCTGTCTGGGATACTTTCCGGGGGTAAAATTAAACTTTTCAAATACATAAATTTTTCTCTGATTATCGGTGCCCGGAAGGACATATTCAAATTTTTCCTTTAGTCTTATATTAAGAATATCCATAGCTTTTTTTGCATTTTCAAGCTCGTTATCCCCATCCTTCCCCTTAAGAGCTATAAAATAACCGCCTTTTTTTATAAAAGGAGTACAGTATTCCATTAAAACATTCAGCGGAGCAACTGCACGGGCAACGCAGACATCGAATTTTTCACGCATAGCAGGAAGATGGCCACCATCCTCTGCGCGGGAATGAACAGTGGTTATACTGTAAAGACCAAGCTCGGCTATAAGCAGGTTTAGAAAATTTATTCTTTTATTAAGAGAATCAAGCAAAGTAAATTCAAGAGTAGGTTTATAGATTTTAAGGGGAACCGATGGGAAGCCGGCTCCGCAGCCTACATCTATAACCTTATCTCCATCCTTAAAATAGCCCGAAAGTATTGGAAGCACACTGTCAAGATAATGCTTAAGGTTAATTTCATCAGGTTCTAAAATTGAAGTCAGATTAACCTTTTCGTTATAATCCACCATAAGCTTTGTATACTTGTTAAACTGTTCAACCTGCTCATCATTAAGAGTAAGGTTCATTTTTGAAAAAAGCTCTTTTAAATCCATTTTAACCTCCTTATTTTTCCGACAAAACTCCGCCCTCGGGGTTTTTCCATCTGCCGCTTACATAGAACACAACACCGATTAAGAAGGGAGTAAAGCCTGCAAGGGCATCTCCCAGCCAGAAGCCATAGTATTCCATGTTAAGCAGCAAGCCGAAAACAAGGGCAAGACCTATTCGCAACACAATACCGTCTAAGATAGCGGTTGTGAAATTTATGCGGTAGTGACCGCTTCCGTTTATAAGAGCATTCATTATCGCTCTTGCAGATGCACCGAAGAAAAGCAGAACTGCTACAGGCACATAGTTTTTGGCAATGGCAAGTACATCCGCATCATTTCCTGATGTGAACATACCGAATACCGCTTCCGGAAACAGCCAGATAACAACCGACAGCACCGTGGATATTGTAAGGGTTATATAGGCGATATTTTTCATAATTCCTGTTACTCTCTGATATTGCTTTGCGGCAATATTCTGCCCAACCATTGTAGAGCCTGCAGTATTCATCGCCATAGATACAAGGTTTGCAACCGAAGCAATTTTACTTGCAATTCCCGAAAAAGCGGAAACTGCAACTCCGTATGAATTTATAAAGGAATTTACGAAAAGCTTGGACACCATAACCGATGCGGATTTAATAGCCATGGGAATACCTAACTTTAAAAGAGCTGAAAGCATATCCTTATTCCACTTAAGAAAATCATTTACCTTTACATCAAGCCCGTAGCCCGAAGAATTTTTAGAAAGGAATATAAGACTGATTATAAAGCTTATACCCTGACTGGATACAGTGGCAATAGCCGCTCCCATTGCACCAAGCCTCAAATAGGCAACCAGAATTATATCAAGAATAAGATTTATAACCGAGGCTATACCGATAAAGATAAGCGGATGCTTTGAATCTCCCATTCCGCGAAGCACCGCGCTGACAACATTATAGCCGTAAATGAATATAAGCCCCGCCATACATACGAAAGAATAAGCCGAAGCTCCGCCGAACGCCTCGGGCGGTGTGTTCATAAGCTTTAAAAGTGTAGTCTGGAATACCAGTCCTATCAAAGATAAGCTTAGGGCACAAACTATTAAAAAAGAGCTCATTGTACCGATAAACTTACTGATTCTTTCCTTTTGTCCGCTTCCTATATACTGGGCAATGATTACCTGCCCCGCATTTGCAAAGCCCATGGCAATAAAGGTTAAAAGATGGGTTATATCTCCACCTACCGAAACAGCAGAAACTCCCACCTTACCGAGAGTCCTTCCCACAACCACCATATCAACCAGGTTATAAACAACCTGCAGAAGATTGGCAAGAAAAATCGGCCAGGCAAAGGTGACAAGCTGCTTTGATATATTTCCTTTTGTAAAATCTCTTATGTATTTCCCTTGCATTTTTATAAACTCCTTTTTTAAACCATACGGTATATTATAACATTTCCAGAAAAAGATTGCAAGAAAAACTGCCTTTTTATGACAAAGGTATTCAATTGAAAAAAGAGAGTTTAAATAAAAAAGCACTTCCGAAGAAGTGCTTTTGGGAAAGATTGAACAATAATGATGCAGACATAAAAATAAGTTTTGCGAAAGCAAAGCAACCTTAACTTCTTCCTTATTCACTATTATGAACGAAGTGAATAACAAGGTTCTCCAAAACATAGAAATCTTTGATTTCGTTTTGTTTTGTGAGGTTCTTATTATGAATAAAGTGAATAACAAGGTTCTCCAAAACATAGAAATCTTTGATTTCGTTTTGTTTTGTGAGGTTCTTATTACTTATTCCTTCCCAAAAATCGACAAGTGCTTTTTAGGGAATAGTGAATAGTGAATAGGTAATAAGTAAAATCGACATTCCTCTGTCGAAGAATGTCGATTTTTGGCAAGGCAGAACAATAAAGATGCACTCTAATTATTGTTTTTCTTTGCAGTATTTATTGATGAAATAAGTATCTTTTTCAATTCAATACAATTCTCAAGTATGTTTTTATCATCATAATATCCGCTTTCTACAAGCAGTTCTATCCAATATTCACTTTCAGAACATTCTTTTAATGCTATTTGTAGTTTTGCAATAAAATCGTTCTTCCCGTGTCCGTAAAAAGCCTCTCTTATATTCGCACCGATGCTTGTGCCACTGCGAATAAGTTGATTTGTAAGTACACTTTCTCTTTTTTCACTTTTTACTTTATTACAAACTTTTATTATATCTAATGCAAACAGTTTTGATTTCACAAGTAATGGGCTGTCCATAAGTTTTCTCCTTTCATAAGGAACTTCTTCCCTTTTCACTATTACTTATTCCTTCCCAAAAATCGACGAGTATTTTTAGGGAATAGGGAAGAGGGAATAGGGAATAAGTAAAATCGACATTCCTCTGTCGAAGAATGTCGATTTTTGGAGGCGCCACCCAGATTTGAACTGGGGATCAGGGTGTTGCAGACCCATGCCTTACCACTTGGCTATAGCGCCATTTTGACAACAAAAGACGCGTAACAGCGTCTTTCGTTGTGTTTGTGGAGCGGAAGACGAGATTCGAACTCGCGACGTTCACCTTGGCAAGGTGACGCTCTACCACTGAGCCACTCCCGCATTTGGTGCCTCCGGGCGGAATCGAACCACCGACACGGGGATTTTCAGTCCCCTGCTCTACCGACTGAGCTACAGAGGCATAAGCCTTAATTTAAGTTAAAAAAAATGAATAACCTTGCAGTTATCATTATAAAAAAATGGCGACCCGGAAGGGACTCGAACCCTCGACCTCTAGCGTGACAGGCTAGCGTTCTAACCAACTGAACTACCGGGCCATATAGATGGTGGGCGCAATAGGGATCGAACCTATGACCTCCTGCTTGTAAGGCAGATGCTCTCCCAGCTGAGCTATGCGCCCATCTATAAGTGCTTTTCCTAAGCAACAAAAATATTATATCACATCATTCAAATAATGTCAACACATTTTTTTAATTTTTTTGATATTTTTTTCTTCGTGCTTCTCAGGACAAAAAGTATTATACATATATTCTATCATATTGTCAAGTGTTTTATTACATTTTTTACTATTTTATTTTACGTATAAAAAAGGATGCCAAGCTTATGGCTCGGCATCCTTCAATTTATTCCTCGGAAGGAGTCTGACTGTCGCCTGTGATTTCCTCAACCGCTTCTCCGACGGCATCGGGATTCAACAGGTCATCAACCTTTTCCTTTATTCCCTCAATTACTCCTTCAACCTTTTCAATAATGGTTTCCTCCTCGGGAGGATAAACGTGATTTTCCGCTTCACAAATTACATAAGGAGCATCCTTATACGGAATTTCAAGAATTTCACCTGTAGGATTACCGTCTTTATCAACACAGGACGGAGTTGCGATTTTTCCCGTTTCCTTACACACATTAACATTGATTATATTCGAAGTACCCGGAAAAGCTTTATATGCAAGTCCCTCATGCACCTCAAGCATTACCTTCTTCCACGCGGCAAGTGCGGGATTGCTTGTAAGATAGCCCATATCCTTAGGCTCATCAAAGCCGTACCATACAGCGCCTACATAATACGGGGTTATACCTACAAACCATCTGTCCTTGTTATCGTCGGTAGTACCTGTTTTCCCCCCTACCTGAACATTAGGAAGAGCAGCAGCAACACCTGTACCGCCGGATTTTGTAACCGAATGAAGAAGCTGACACATACTTGATGCGGTCTTTTCGGTCATAGCATAGGTCTTTTTAACTGCTTTTTTAAGAATTATATTTCCGTCAATATCCCTTACCTCAGTATAGGTATGAGGAGTTATATACACACCCCTGTTTACAAAAGCACAGTAAGCAGCAGTCATTTCATAGGTGGTTATTCCATTGGTAAGCCCTCCAAGTGCCAGGGCAGGTAGATTCTTATCCGAAACAATATTGCCATTAACATTCTTTGATGAAACAAGAGTGGTGATACCAAGCTTGTCCTTAAGGAAGCTGAAGGATTTCTCCACACCTAATTTTTCAAGAATCTGAACAGGAACCGTGTTGGCAGAAATCTGCACTGCATACTGAACAGTCATAGGACCTCTGAAGCCGCTGTAATAATTCACGGGACTCCAGCTACCGTAGGTAACCGCCTTATCCGAATACACCGTCATAGGTGATATGAGCCCTGCTTCAATAGCGGGAGCATATACTGAAATAGGCTTAATGGAAGAACCCGGCTGTCTTGGTGACTGGGTAGCACGATTTAACACAAGGTCACCTTTTTTCTTACCAACGCCACCCGATATTCCCTTAACCTCACCTGTATAGGGGTCCATAATTACCATAGAGGACTGGGCACCCTTACCTCCGAAATTTTCAGGATTATTATATACGGCATCCATTTTCTTCTGAATATCAGGATTAATGGTGGAATAGATTTTTATACCGCCTGTATGGATATACTGCATTGCTTCTTCTTCGGTATATCCCTTTTCTTTTACAAGATCCTTGGCAACATCCCTGATAACCTGATCAACAAAATAAGAATTGAAATTTGTTCCGTCGTTCATATTATGCTTTGAAAAAACAAGCTTTTCGTTTTTAGCCTCGTCGTACATAGCCTCGGATATGTAATTATGCTCAAGCATTTTACCGAGAACCAGCTCCTGTTTTTTCTTGTTGTTTTCAGGATTTAAGAAGGGATCGTATCTTGTAGGATACTGAGTGATACCTACAATGGAAGCCGCTTCGGCAATTGTAAGATCCTCTACCTTTTTATCAAAATACACCTGGGCAGCCGAGCCGACACCGTTGCAGCCCTGTGACAAATACATAGTATTAAGATACAGCTCTAAAATCTGATCCTTGGACATTTTACGCTCTAAGCGGAAGGAATTCCATATTTCCTTGATTTTTCTTGAAACCGACCTGTCCTTCTGACCGGTAACATTTTTAACAAGCTGTTGAGTGATTGTACTTCCGCCGTAAGCAGAGTCCTTATCTATAACATAGTGGAATATGGCACCGAAGGTACGCTTTAAGTCAACTCCGTTATGCTGATAGAAACGTTCATCCTCAATGGCAACCGCCGCATCCTTAAGATGCTCGGGCATCTCGGTTATAGGTACCCACACACGGTTTTCCTTGGAATAAACATTATCTAAATTTTCATAATCTCCTGTTTTGGCATTTTTATAATAAATCTGACCGCTGTAATTCATCTTATAGGAATCCACATCAAGCGGAGTCATTGACGCAGATGCAATGACCATTACCACATATATCATAAACAATGCTAAAAGCATAAACATTACGGTACAGCCTAGTTTAAGTGTACTTTTCATAATACCTTTTTTCTTTTTTCTTCTTTTCTTTTTTGCAGGCATCATTATACACCCCCTCCTATGATTATACCATAAAAAAAATAAAAATAAAGAGATATTTTAAATTTTGTATATTTTTATTGATTCTGCCGACAATAAAAACAAAAAGGTGATTTTTTATGTATAATTTATATTCAGTAAAAAGAAAGAAAAATGCATGGGTTATAGTTACCGTTCTTATTTGTATAGGAATCGTTTCTGTAACGGCAATTCTTGTTTACAATGCTCTATTTACTCCCCTTCCCGAAAAGGAAGTCACTCCGGGAGGAGAGCCTGTAGCGGCACTCCCCTTATCAGAGGATATAAAATATGATAAAAATACGGTGTATCTTCTTACAGAAACTTATTTATGCGGACATCAGGAGCATACAGAGGGGACAATTCCGGAAAGCTTCCGCGGAAAGACAATAAATGAAATCAAAAAAGAAAATCCGTCACTTCAGTTCAATGCTTACAATGATTTCTCGATATCGGCAGAAAAGCTTATTAATAAGGTATGTGACAACCACTATATGATAACCCTTTCTAAAGAATCTCTTATTTCCTATAAAAAAAGCGAACCGGGAAAAATTGTAAAGACAAGCCCGGTAAACACAAGGGAATTCTCCGAGGAGGATATGGAAATACTTAAAAGCGGAATTGAGGTAGGCTCTTTTGACGAGATGCTGGAGTTTTTCGAGGATTTCGCAAATTAAAAGAGGCTGTAAATTTATTTACAGCCCCTAAAGCAATTCAGAGGGGATAGGAAAAAATCTTCAGAATGGATAAACTTAGCCAAAATCTTTGATTTTGGGTCACCCGAAGGCGTATTAGATACGCCGAGTGGCTAAGTTTATTCATAACCAAAAACTTAAATTTTAAAGATTTTTCTAAAATCTTTACCTTTTTAATGGTTAATTTGATAAGTTTCTCTATCAAAATCTTTGCTACATCTTGTTTTTGGTGGTCTGGAGTTTTTTTACATCCACTGTTTTAACAGAAGAATTTATCGTGTATTACCTCAACCGCACGGTCTGCATTCTTTTCATTGATAAGAACACTTACCTTGATTTCAGAGGTGGAAATCATGTGAATATTGATTTGTGCATCAAATAATGCTTCAAACATTTTTGCAGCAACTCCCGGATTGGAAGCCATACCTGCACCAACGATTGACACCTTGGAAATATCACTTCTTGATTTAACCTCTTTAGCACCTAATAAATCTAAGTTTTCGGTGATAATATTAACAGCATCTTCAAGCTGATCCATACATACAGTAAAGGAAATATCTTTTGTATTATCTCTTCCGATTGACTGTAAAATTATGTCAACACTGATATTTTTCTTGGCAAGTAAATCAAAAACCCTGTATGCCTTCCCCGGCTCATCAGGAATACCTATTACCGAAATTCTTGCAACATCATCATCCTTGGCTACGCCTCTAACTAACATCTTTTCCACAAGTCTAACCTCCTTAACCTTGGTTCCATCTACTTTTTCAAAACTGGATTTAACTTCCATATTAACATTGTATTTTTTAGCAAGTTCAACCGAACGGTTGTGAAGAACATTTGCCCCCAGCGATGCAAGCTCAAGCATTTCATCATAAGAAATGTCATTAAGCTTCTGAGCGTTCTTTACCTTTCTCGGATCGGCAGTATAAACACCGTCAACATCGGTATAGATTTCACATACATCGGCTTTAAGTGCTGCGGCAAGAGCAACCGCTGTTGTATCAGAGCCGCCTCTTCCCAATGTGGTTATGTCATTAAGCTCGTTAACTCCCTGGAAGCCTGCTACGATAACAATTTTCTTCTTATCAAGCTCACTCATAATACGGGCAGTTTTTATTGTTCTTAATCTCGCCTTTGAGTTATTGGAATCGGTTATCATCGGCACCTGCCAACCGGTAAGAGAAATAACGGGATAGCCCATTTTCTCCAGAGCCATTGCAAGAAGTGAGATGGTAATCTGCTCACCGGTGGATAAAAGAACATCCATTTCTCTTCTGGAAGGCTTTTCGTTGATTTCCTTTGCTTTTGCTATTAAATCATCGGTAGTGTCTCCCATTGCGGAAACAACAACCACTACGTCATTTCCTTCGTTATAAGCATCAACGATTCTGCCTGCTACATTAAATATCTTTTTAGCATCGGCAACAGACGAACCGCCGAATTTCTGAACTACTAAGCTCATAATTCTCCTCCTTTATTTGATTATCTTAATCTTTTTGATCACCGGAAGCTCTTTTAAAACACTGTCAAGCTCCTTATTGGAAATATACGGTGTTATAACCGCAAACTCCGAATCTGCAACCGTAACAGTTTCAAGGTCTCCGAATATTTTTTCTATCTGTACTGAATTTGCTTCGCCCTGTATTCTTACAAGGTAGGAAGCTTTATTCTCCTCATAGGGAGCAACAAATTCCGAATCGGAAGGCTCCCATGAATATTTTTCAAAACCGTCTTTATTTCTTACACAGTCGATTATATCTGCAACAACGGCACTTGCGGTAGGTAATTTACCTGCGCCTCTTCCGTAAAACATTACATCGTCAACGGCATTACCGTTAATAAGCACACCGTTGAACACATCCTCAATTCCCGCAAGCGGATGAGAGTTGTTAAGAATACAGGGCTCAACTGAGGAATAAACCTTATCAGCAAAAACCTCCGAAGCACCGATAAGCTTTATTACGGAATCCATTTTTTCCGCATATACAACATCAAGCTCATCAATATCGGTTATACCTACAGTATTGATTTTGTTATAATCAACATTCTTACCGCATACCAGGGATGTAAGTATTGCAATTTTTCTGCAGGCATCGTGCCCCTCAACATCGGCTGCAGGATTTCTTTCTGCATAGCCTAATTCCTGCGCCTCTTTAAGAGCGCTTTCAAAGCTTACACCATCCTTATACATCTTTGTAAGAATGTAATTGGTGGTACCGTTTAAAATTCCCATAACGGAATTTATTTCATTTGCCGCAAGGCAGGCATATATAGGACGGATAACCGGAATTCCGCCGCCTACACTTGCTTCGAAAAGGTAGTTAACCTTATTTTCCCTTGCGATTTTAAGAAGCTCTGCACCATAGGTTGCAACAAGCTCTTTATTTGAGGTTACAACACTTTTTCCTGCCATAAGAAGTTTTTTTGTAAAGTCATAGGCAGGGTTAAGACCACCCATAACCTCTGCAACCACCGAAATCTCAGGGTCGTTTGCTATTTTATCAAAGTCTTTTGTTATAAGATGACCAAAGGGATCATCCTTAAATTCTCTTATATCAAGAATATATTTAACCTCAACCGGCTCTTTTACCCTGTTTCTGATTGAAACTTTATTCATATCAAGAGCCTCTACCACACCGGAGCCGACAACGCCGTACCCCATTACTGCCACTTTTGCCATTAACTTATCCTCCTGAATTTTATGTTCCGCTTGAAATGATATCAATCTTTTTTACACCCTCGGTTCCGCCGATTTTTCTTATAAGATCGCCTATTTTTATTTTCAGATCGAAGGTGTCAACCGTTATTGTAACATTTGCCACATTATTAATCGGTACATTCTGATTGATGGTAATAACATTAACATTGTATTTTGCCATAATATTTAAAATCTTGGACAACACACCCTTAACATCCTCTAAAACCATAAGGATGGTTACCTTTTTTTCAGACTGCATATCATAAAAGGGCATAATAAGGTCTTTATATTTATAATATGCACCTCTTGATATTTCTGCCTTTTCTATTGCTTCGGTTATACTGGATACCTTCCCGGTTTCAAGAAGTTCTTTTACATAAAGAGTCTTTTTAAGAACCGAGGGAAGCGCATCCTCCCGTATGATATACAGCTTATCTGTCCCGGGCATTTATCTGTTCACCCCACATATACATTTGTCTATTTTAATACTATAACATAACATCTCCGGGATAACAAGAGCCAATATTTGCCCATTTTTGCGATATAGATACCAATTCCTCTTGTTTTCTCTTGTTTTCTTTGTTTTTTGCTCTTTTTATTTTTTGTCATTTTAACATAATTTTATCCTTTTTTTGTACATATATTTGGCATTAAGACCATAAAAATCCCTTGAATATATATAAAACATTGATTATAATTATATTATAGGTATATTTTAACGAGGTGAGTACGATGAGATACGTAGTTATATTGGGAGACGGGATGGCAGATTTACCCATTCCCGCCTTAAATAATAAAACTCCTCTCCAGGCAGCACACAAGCCATATATGGATAAATTTGCCAGGATGGGAATTATGGGAAGGGTAAAAACCGTTTATGATGGGTTAAGCCCCGGAAGTGATGTTGCAAACCTGTGTGTTATGGGCTTTGACACCGGTAAAAACTACACAGGCCGTTCTCCTTTGGAGGCGGCAAGTATCGGGGTAACTCTCAGTGATACCGATATCACCTACCGGGCAAATTTAGTTACCCTGTCCAATGAAGTCCTGTACGAAGACAAAACAATGGTGGATTACAGCGCGGGTGAAATCTCCTCCGAAGAAGCAAAAGCGCTTATTAATGCCGTACAGGAGGCATTGGGGAATGAGCTTTATTCCTTTTATGCCGGTGTAAGCTACCGTCATTTACTTCTTCGCAAGGATATGAAAAAAGCCGGAAAGCTTACTCCTCCCCATGATATTTCCGGAAAAAAGATAATGGAATATTTACCCCGGGATAAAACCATTTACGATTTTATGGTTAAGAGCTATGAGATACTTAAAAATCACCCTGTAAATCAAAAGAGAATTTCAGAGGGTAAGAATCCCGCAAACTCCATCTGGATATGGGGAGAAGGCACAAAACCCCAGCTTGAAAATTACAGGGAAAAATTCGGTGTAACAGGCTCGGTTATTTCCGCAGTGGATTTAATCAAGGGTATTGCAATTTTATCCGGGCTTAAATCAATTGATGTCGAGGGGGCTACCGGTACCGTACACACAAATTTTGACGGAAAAACCAAGGCTGCGATAGAAGCTCTTGAAAAAGGTGATGAATTTATATATCTGCATCTTGAGGCGGCTGATGAAAGCGGTCATCAGGGCAGTATTGAAGACAAGATAAAATCTATTGAGCTGATTGACGAAAAGGTTGTTAAGCCTGTTTATGAGTATTTAAAGAAAAGCGGTGAGGAATTCAGAATACTTGTTCTTCCCGACCACCCGACTCCCATCGAGCTTAAAACCCATACGAGAGAGCCTGTTCCCTTTGTTCTGATAAAGGATTCGGATACAGAAGAAAAAAATAATCTTACTTATTGTGAAGAAGATTCGGATAAATCAGGAATATTTATTGAAAAAGGACATACTCTTATGTATAATATAATAAATAATGAAATATGAGGTGACCCTATGAGTTATATGGAAGAATACAAAAAATGGGCAGATTATGAAAATCTTGATGAAGAGATTAAATGCGAGCTTGCCGAAATTAAAGATGACGAGTTGAAAATCAAGGAGCGTTTTTCCAAGCTTCTGGAATTCGGTACCGCCGGCTTAAGAGGTATTATCGGTGCAGGAACAAACCGTATGAATAAATACGTTGTAGGTCTTGCCTCCGAAGGCTTATCCAAGGTTATTTTAAACGCAGATGGTAAGGATAAGGGAATTGTAATCGCTTACGACTCGAGAAAGAATTCCGACCTTTTTGCAAAAGAGGCAGCAAGGGTTTTTGCGGCTAATAAAATAAAGGTTTATCTTTTTGAAAGCCTGAGACCTGTTCCCGAGCTCTCTTTTGCCATAAGAAAGCTCGGAGCTATTGCAGGTGTTGTTATCACAGCAAGTCATAACCCGTATCAGTATAACGGCTATAAGGCGTACTGGGAGGACGGTTCGCAGCTTCCCCCACCTGAAGCGCAGAAGGTTTTCGATATTATGACAGAGCTTTCGGTTTTTGATGTTAAAAGAGCGGATATAAATGATCCTCTTATTAATATAATCGGTAAAGAAATTGACGAAGCCTTTATCGAAGAGGTTCTGAAATTAAGAATAAGACCTGATGTTAACAAGGATATAAAAATAATCTATACACCTTTCCACGGAACGGGAAATATACCTGTAAGGGAGGCTCTTAAAAAAGCAGGCTTTACAAATGTTATTACCGTTAAGGAACAGGAAATGCCCGACCCGATGTTTTCTACTGTTAAATCACCAAATCCTGAGGACAAAGAGGGCTTTACCATTGCAATGGAGTATGCAAAAAAAGAAAATGCAAATCTTATCCTGGGAACCGACCCTGACTGTGACCGTGTAGGTATTGTTGTTAAGGATGACAAGGGTGAATTCGTTTGTATGACCGGTAATCAGGTTGGTGTTTTACTTGCCGACTATATTTTATCGGGATTAAAGGAGCTTGGAAAGCTTCCCGAAAACGGTGTTGTTATCAAATCTATAGTATCCACCAAAATGACAAAGGCAATATGTGATGAATATAATGTTAAAATGATTGACATTTTAACCGGCTTTAAATATATAGGCGAGAAGATAAAGGAATATGAGGCATCGGGAGAATATACCTATCTTTTAGGCTTTGAAGAAAGCTACGGCTATTTAAGCGGTACTCACGCAAGAGATAAGGATGGGGTTAACGCTTCCCTGCTTATTGCTGAAATGGCAGCTTATTACAATGAAAAGGGTATGACCCTTTACGATGCAATGGAAAGTCTTTATAAAAAGCACGGTTATTATAAGGAGGATATTTACTCTGCATACTTTGAAGGACTTGACGGTATGGATAAAATCAAATCCCTTATGAAGAGCTTAAGAGAAAATACTCCGGTGGCAATCGGAGACACAAAGGTTATCGGAAAGGCGGATTATCTTGACTGTGTAGACGATTTACCAAAGGCTGATGTGTTAAGATTTGAGCTTGAAGACGAAACCACATTATTTATAAGACCTTCAGGCACCGAACCGAAAATCAAGGGCTATATCATGGCAAAGGCAAAATCAGCCGATGAAGTGGCAGAGAAAGTTGCAACCTATAAGGATGAAATAAGAAAAATATTTGGTTAATGGAAATGGCAAAGCCGATATGGGCTTTGCCATTTTTAAATTACCAATTACAAATGAAAGAGGAACCGACATGCCATATAAATGCAGAATTCAGAGTGCAGAATGCAAAATGATATACCGCAAACGGCATAGTGAATTGCACCTTACGGTACATGAATTGATTTAAAAAAAATCATGAATTGTTGACTTATGTCAACATTAAGGATAGGACGGATATGCCATTCGGCATCCGTCCTTTTTTAATACTGTAGGGCGTGGCGACTCGACACGCCGATATAAAATTATCAATTAACCTGTGCGAAGCACATATCGAGTTTTGCTAAGCCAAAACATATCGAAAATCCGAAGGATTTATATCCGGTGTTGTCAACCAAACAAAAAAGAGACGAAATCAATCGTCTCTCAACAAAAAATTCTTAATTCTGCATTCTGCATTCTCGATTTATTATGCCGTCCCCCTGTGTTATCTCTCTATCTCACCTAATAAACGGAAGTCCGTCACCGGGACCATATCTCCTGATTTCTTGTCCTTCGTATATAGTTAGATATCCTTGCGACTTCCATACATTTAATGTCATTTCAGCTTCAAACCTAAATATTCCAAACTCCTTTTTTTCACTATTTTCGGTTAGCACTTTTACTGCTTTGTCTATATTTTCGTTTAACGCAAGACTCCACGCAGCAGCTCTATTACTAACAACAACGTTTTCGCTTTTTAACAGTTCTTTTAAACATTCATTAGCAAATTCAATATTTTTTTCAAAGTATTTAAATATTCTAATAAACTTGGTTTGTTCTTTATTTCCGGTTTTATAATCTCCTGTTTTTTCAGTTTCATAAAAAACATCACAACTCATTTTAAACTGCTGTAGCACTTCTTCTTTTGTATACTTTTTCATTCTATCACCCCAAAATCTTTCAAACACAAGTGGACGATTCTGTTGTCCTCCTCTTCAAGACGATAGAACCGTCCCCCTGTGTTAAATAGAAACTAACAATACAAGAGAGAGTATTGCTAGTATCACTTCATGAGTGCAGTCCTTGAACAATTCACTTACCTTTGCCTTATTCTTGCTACTATATTTTTTCCTTGAATAGTTTAAGTATATTTTAATAAACAGTTTCCCTATTGTATGTATGAGAAATGCAATAAGAACAGCCCGAGTAGTTGAATATCGATAATTATATTTTGTGAAATCATGCATAACTATATTTTGAATATAAATAAATGCGATAATGAATACACAAAATGTAATTAAAGTCAATATATTATTATATTTATTCTTCATATCGCCCTCCTATAAAGACTTAACTTCAGTGTTAATCTGTTTTTCCCTTTTTTCAACACAATAGAACCGTCCCCCTGTGTTTCATGCCATTAATCCGATAAACACAACTTCTCCGGTATCTTTTTTTATATGTATTTCAGGCAGTCCTCCACCTAACGTCGTACTGTCCTCAGAACAAAAAACAACCCAAACATTTTCGTCAAAGGTATCATTTTTATTTTTATTATAAAAACACTCCCAATTATATTTATCATAATCAAATTCAGGATATACAGCTAATATAATATTTTTCGCAATGTTTATTGCAACATTTTCATTTGGAACACAATCTACATTGACATTTTTTTCATTTGATTTGTTACATAGAGTGTAAAAAGTAATTGTTAAAAAAAATAGAATAAAAATAAATATAAATAATTTTCTATAAATTTTATTCAATATGACACTCCTCCCCATAATCTCCACCATGATTTATCAGAAACACAAGGGGACAGAGATGTTGTGTTGCTTTTTCATAGCACAATAGAACCGTCTCTTGTGTCACAATTAATAGATGACAAATAATGTACGTCCCCAAATGACAACTAACATTTCCAAATGACACGCTAATATTTATGCCTCTGTGTTGAATACCTGTTTTCCGGTATATAGTCTTCGATTAAGTTATAAAAAAACCTTTCTTCTTGTATCGGTATACCGTTAACATAAACAAAATCGTCTTTTTCTGTTCCCCAAGCCCATAATATAACTTCCAGTAGTTTTTCCTTCTTCTGATTTTTAAGAACATATGCTATGCGGGCATTAGGATATGTCCTTTCTGACACAAGTGACAAACTGTCTGAGTCAATCTTAGATAATTTTTTGATAAACTCTTCCAATTTATCTCCTTCTACAATTCTTTTCTCATCACAGCAGCAAATTAAGTCTTCCAAACTCCAAGGATGTCTCGTAAAAACATAAGGATCTGTATAATAAATTTCCAACTTAAGTTCCTTTATATCTTCTTTTTGAATGTTTTCTACTCGTTGGCTAAAGTCATTGACAAATGCTTTTTTTCTATAAGCTGGATATAAATATACAATCGACCATAGAGTAATTAAAAGTAACAAAAAAAGAATTGCTAGTTTACATATTTTTTTCATAAGACTCACCACTTTCAAGACAGTAACACAAGGGGCCAGAGATGTTGTGTTGCTTTTTCATAGCACAATAGAACCATCCCCCTGTGTTGAATATTCACTTGTGTTTAGTAACGTCGTATTACACTTTTTGTTTTTGTTATTATAGTTAAAAATAAAATACAAATACTAAAATACAAACTTATAGTTAATATAAATAAGGCCAGAACAGTACAATTTTTTATAAAGCCAATTTTAAATTTATATTTTATAACAAGAAATATATAAGCTATAAAGATACTATAAGCAATTCCTGCAATTATAATAAGCTTAATTGGTACAATCCATGATATAATACCAATGATCATTAATATAAAGTTTTTTAATATAATGAATGGTAACAACAAGATATTAATTTGCTCTTTATATATACATTCTACACATATAAATTCAATTATCAAATTTAGAAAATCTCGATAAACTGTATGTTCTAATCTAAAGATTAAAAAAGAGAAAAATATATTGAAAAGCATAATACCATTTAAAGGAAATCTAAAAAATAATATAACTGAACCAAGAAGTGAAGATGTTAAATAAAATGTATTAAAAAGGTTAAAATCATAAGAAATGCTATTAATACTTTTAATATATTTTATAGGATTTTTTATTATCTCAACAAATCTTTTCATTTTAACCTCCATGTCCTGGATTAAGGACGAGGGGCGGTTCTATTGTCCACTCGTTTCAAGACAGGAGAACCGTCCCCTTGTCTTCACCCTTGTCTTTCGCCCTAAGGGCGAAGAGACAAAAACTCCAAATATGTCATGCTTCGTTCTTCGTCTATACATCCATTCATATCATAATGTTGCTCGATTTTGTCATAGTATTTATATCTGCCTTGATGAACAAATCTGTTTATCAGTATTAAAAAACTCTCTGGGCTGATAAAAGCATTTTCATCATTAACAAAATTATCATATTCATATATCAATTCATACGCTTTTGCTTTTTCAATTGTACCATCATACTCCAATTCATCAGAGATTAGACATCTGACCATAAATGCTAAAGTTTCTTTAACGCTTACATTTCGTTCTGGAAAAAAGAAAATATCAGTATTTTTTCCTGTATGTGATGTTCTGTAAGTAGGATAGTCAACCATACACTCTTCTCCGTATGCAATTTTAGCACGATATGCGCATCCATAATACGAATATGGGTGTGTATCAACAAAAGCCGTATAATCAGCTCCATTAAATAGTGAAATTATCTGATCTGTTAATCCTATACATCTCATTATTGCTATTAAGCATTCTTTACGTGTAACTGTACTAGAATTAGAAAAATAATCTTCATTCATAATATTTAATTCTATTAACTTATTTTTTATTTTTCTAAAGGAATAATCTTCTGCATATACATTTAATAATGGCCCAATTAATAATGAGATTATTAAAACCCAAAAAACAAATTTCTTCATATTAACACCCTCTCTAAAGACAAGGGGACGGTTCTGTTGTCTTGCTATATTTTCTCCACAATCCCCTTGCTAACTCCCGTCAGCCTGCTTATTTGTCCTATTGATAATCCCTTATGTTTCATTTTCTTTATACATTTATTTCGTTCATCTTGTCCGAATAATTGCAATTCCGTTGTATTATCACATCCGGTTATTTTCTTTATTATCTTCTTTGCATCTTCATCACTCATTCTGAATACAAAGCCTTCTGAATCCAAACATTTATCGTCATTTTTTTCATTATTGTATACGATAAATCCTTCTTTATTTATCATTCCATATATAAATTCTTTACCTATTAATTCAATACCATCTCTTACATATTCATTATAACTCGAATATTTATATTCGTCAATCCTGTTTACTATTTCTGCTTTTTTCTCGTTCCGAAGGAACATATCGAGTGCAAAGCACATATCGAGCAATTTTAATTGCATATCGAGTTGCTAAGAGCAACATATCGAAAATTCCGCAGGGATTTATATCAAGCGTTGTCCACCCAACAAAAAAAGCTTTCGGAATAATTCCGAAAGCTTTTTAGCTTTAAGTATCAAATTACTTTAATTCTACAGTTGCGCCTGCAGCAGTAAGCTTTTCTTTGATAGCTTCAGCATCTTCCTTAGAAGCACCTTCTTTGATTGTAGCAGGAACGCCTTCAACCATTTCTTTTGCTTCCTTAAGACCTAAGCCTGTTAATTCTCTAACAACCTTGATAACGTCTAATTTCTTGTCGCCGAAAGCTGTCATAACAACGTCGAATTCAGATTTTTCAGCAGCACCTGCAGCGCCTGCATCACCTGCAGCAGGAGCAGCAACAGCCATAGCAGAAGCGCTTACGCCGAATTCTTCTTCTAAAGCCTTTACTAATTCGTTTAATTCTAATACTTTTAATTCTTTGATTTCATCCATGATTTTTGTGATAATTTCACTCATTTTTCTTTACCTCCAAATATTTTATTTTTTTAAATTACTTTTTTATTACGCTTCTTCAGAAGCAGCTTTTTTTGCGATCTGATCAATAACAACCGCAAGCTTTGTAAGCGGAGAATTGATTCCACATACAACCTGAGCGATAAGAGTATCTTTGCCCGGAATCTTACCTAAAGCAACTACCTCTTCCTTAGACATAACCTCACCGTCTAAGAAGCCCATTTTAACTTCAAGCTTATCGTTTGTTTTTGCGAAGTCACCGATGATTTTTGCAGCGATTACTTCGTCATTTGCCAATGCAAGAGCAGTGGGCTTTTCTAAGCATACGCATAAACCGTCAAGATTTGTTTCTTCAACAGCACGTCTGATAAGAGTATTTTTGATAACCTTATATTCAACGCCTGCTTCTCTTAAGGTTTTACGAAGCTTTGTATCTTCTTCAACAGAAAGACCCTGATAGTCAACCAGGACACCTGCTGTTGCAGCTGCGATTTTTTCTTTAAGCTCTGCAACTACCTGCTGTTTTGCAGCAATAATTTTTGCACTTGCCATTTATATTTCACCTCCGACATAAATATTAAAAACCCTTTCCGAAGCATACGGAAAGGGTTATAAGTTCACCACTAATAAACCATTCCTCAATAGGATTTACGGCATAGCCACCTATCGTCTTCGGACTGATAACATTATGATTATAGCAAATCAATCTCTATTTGTCAAGATTAATTTGTAAATTTAGCGCTGTTAATTTTAATACCGGGGCCCATTGTAGAAGCAATAGCAACACTTCTTAAATACTGACCCTTTGCAGCAGCAGGCTTAGCCTTAACAACTGCATTAATTAATGCGGTAAAGTTTTCAGCAATTTTTTCGCCGCCGAAGGAAACCTTTCCGATTGGGCAGTGAATAATGTTTGTTTTGTCAAGACGGTATTCAATTTTACCGCTCTTTAATTCGGCAATTGCTTTAGTAACGTCCATTGTAACTGTACCTGCTTTTGGGTTAGGCATTAAACCCTTAGGACCTAAGATTTTACCGATTCTACCAACAACACCCATCATATCGGGAGTTGCAACGATAACATCGAAATCAAACCAGTTTTCGCCCTGGATTTTTGCAACTAATTCTTCAGCACCAACATAGTCAGCACCGTTTTCTTCAGCTTCCTTAGCCTTATCGCCCTTTGCAAATACTAATACCTTGGGAACCTTACCTGTTCCGTGAGGAAGTACAATTGCACCTCTAACCTGCTGATCAGCGTGACGTGAGTCAACACCTAATTTAATGTGCGCTTCAACAGTTTCATCAAATTTTGCTTTAGCTGCGCTAACAACTAATGCACAAGCTTCATCAACATCATAAAGCTTTGCAGAATCAATAAGCTTTGCGCTTTCCTGATAATTCTTTCCTCTTTTCATTTTTAAAACCTCCTTGTGGTTAAAATTCGGGATTTTACCCTCCCACTTTTCGACTGTTAGTCTTTGACAACAATGCCCATACTTCTTGCTGTTCCTGCGATCATACTCATAGCAGCTTCAATACTTGCAGCATTAAGGTCAGGCATCTTCTGTTCAGCAATTTTTCTTACTTCTTCAGAGCTGATTGTTGCAACCTTTGTTTTGTTAGGTACACCAGAACCGCTGTCAATCTTACATGCTTTCTTAAGAAGCACTGCAGCCGGTGGAGTTTTTGTGATAAAACTGAAAGACTTATCCTGATATACTGTAATAACTACAGGGATAACAAGACCCATGTCGTTCTTTGTTTTTTCGTTAAACTCTTTGCAGAATTGCATAATGTTAACACCATGTTGACCAAGAGCAGGACCAACCGGTGGAGCAGGATTTGCTTTTCCTGCTTCGATCTGAAGCTTAATAAAGCCCGTAACTTTCTGTGCCACGATAACACACCTCCATTAAAAACTGTGGTAAATTTCGGGTAGAATTTAAAACCCTCCCACGGCATTTTCCTCTTGAAAATGCACCTTCTATAAACACGCTCAAAATGAGCATATTTAACTGATTAATTAAGCTCAACTCCAGTATAAGGAACACGGATAGAAACTTCCTTGGAGCCCATCAGTATTTTAACTGTGATTTCCTGTTCCTCTTCATCAACGGACTGAACCTCTCCGATATAATCGGGGAATAAACCTTCGGTGATACGCACTGTATCCCCTACCTTAATGCTTACCTTATTTGAAGCACTGTCAAGGCTTAGATTTGCAATTTCCTCTTCGGATAATTCAACAGGCTCTGAACCGGGGCCGACAAAGCTTGTCACGCCTCTTGTATTACGCACAATATACCATGTTTCACTATCCATTACCATTTTAACAAACAGGTAACCGGGAAAAAGCTTTCTTTTGGACTCTTTCTGAGTGCCATCCTCTTTAACCTCGACAACATCCTCCTCAGGAAGACGCACTTCAAGAATTTTATCGTGAAGCTCAAGGTTATCAACGGTTTTTTCTATGTTGGTTTTCACCTTATTCTCATAGCCGGAATAAGTGTGAATTACATACCATTTTGCATTAGCATTTTCCATAATAACTCACAGTAAAAGTACTGCCCCTCCTTATTATTTTGTAACCCACTGAATAAGGCCAAACTTGAACGCATAGTCAAGCAAAGCAATTATCGCGCAGAACAAAACAACAACAGCAATAACAATCATTGTGTTTTTAGCAACCTGTTTCCATGTAGGCCAAACTATTTTTTTGAATTCTGATTTAGTAGCTTTGAAAGCTTTAACCAGCTTGTTTTCTTTTTTAGCTCCGGCTTTGTTCATCATTTTCATACACTCCTTACATAATTAGTGGAACACAAACTATTTTGTTTCCTTGTGTAGTGTGTGTTTTTTACAGAATCTGCAGTATTTCTTAAGCTCTAATCTGTCCGGGGTATTCTTCTTGTTTTTGATTTTGTCGTAATTTCTCTGTTTACATTCAGAGCATGCTAATGTAATTTTAACTCTCATTAGTTTTACACCTCCAACGGTTTATTAATAGCAAAAAGGGCATAACAAAAAAAAGACCTTTTTCGCTAAGGCATAGTAGAGTATAACACAGTTTTTTTGTTAAGTCAATACCTTTTTTCTATTTTTTTGCATTTTTTTAAAGAGTATCCGTCCCACCTTTTTACAGAGGGACGGGTACATCTTTATATATGTATATAATATTATAATGTACTATTCATTAATATCTTCTTCGGCATCATTCTTGCCCGGCAGATATATAGCCTTAACCTTTTCTTCAACCTCACTGAAGATTTCAATATTTTCTTCAAGGTATCTTTTGGCATTTTCTCTGCCCTGACCTATTTTAGTTTCGCCGTAATTAAACCAGGCGCCGCTCTTCTGAATAATATTTTCCTTAACGGCAAGGTCGATAAGACAGCCTGATTTAGAAGCGCCCTGACCGAACATAAGGTCAAATTCGCCTTCCTTAAAGGGAGGAGAAACCTTATTCTTAACCATTTTAACCTTAACCTTGTTACCCTTAAGCTCACCGCCATCCTTGATGGCTTCAATTCTTTTAACCTCCATTCGCATGGTTGAATAGAATTTAAGAGCCTTACCGCCTGTGGTGGTTTCGGTAGGACCGTAGGAAAATCCTGTAGACATTTTTTCTCTTAGCTGATTGATAAAGATTGCAGCTGTTTTTGTTTTACTTATTACGCTTGTAAGCTTTCTCATAGCCTTGGACATAAGTCTTGCGTGAAGACCCATTTTGATATCGGTCATCTCACCGTCAATTTCATCCTTTGGAACAAGAGCTGCAACCGAGTCGATAACAATAACATCAATCGCATTACTTCTTATTAAAGCTTCGGCAATTTCAAGAGCCTGCTCACCGTTATCCGGCTGAGAAACAAGCAGGGAATCAATATCTACCCCCAGCTGCTCTGCATATACGGGGTCAAGTGCATGCTCTGCGTCAATAAAGGCTGCTTCACCGCCCATTTTCTGACACTCAGCGATTATATGAAGGGCAACTGTGGTTTTACCTGAGGATTCCTGACCGTAAAGCTCAACAATTCTTCCTCTTGGAATACCTCCGATACCGGTTGCGATATCCACTGATAAAATACCTGTCGGGATAACCTCAACATTCATAGCTGAATTCTGACCAAGTCGCATTATAGCGCCCTTACCGAACTGTTTTTCTATCTGCAAAAGTGCAGCATCCAATGCCTTTTTCTTTTCAACATCTGCCATTTTTAATACCTTCCTTCTATTTTAAATAATTTATTAATGCCGAAAGCACGGCGTTCACTGTGCTTTGTCTTACCTTTTCACGGTTACCTCTGAAATGGAATCTTTTGGTGACTGTTGAGGTGGGAGTGGAAAATCCCATATATACAAGTCCGACAGGCTTTTCATCGCTTCCTCCGCCGGGGCCTGCAATACCAGTTACGCTGATTCCGATATCTGCACCCGAAAGACATCTTACCCCTTTAGCCATCTGATGGGCAACCTCCTCGGACACGGCACCCACCTTACTTAAAGCTATGGGAGAAACGCCCACAAGTCGGGATTTCATTTCATTTGAATAGGTTACCATTCCGCAATCGAACACATCGGATGCCCCGGGAACATCAGTTATTGTTTTTGAAATAAACCCACCGGTACAGGATTCGCAGAAGGAAACCTTCATTCCCTTTTTCTTAAGAAGCTCTACTGCTTTTCCCGACAAAGTATCCGAATCGTAACCGTATATATATTTAGAAAATCTTATTTCCACCTTTTCAAGATAGGGGGCAAGGATTTTCTGAGCTTCTTCCATTGTATTTCCTTCAGCGGTAAGCTTCACATGACATTCCCCTGTTTTGGCATAAGTGGCAATAATGGGGTTTTTAACCTTTAAAATAAGATCCTTAAGGTCATTTTCAACAAAGGACTCACCTATTCCCGAAAGCTTTACCGTTCTCTCCAGGATGAACTTTCCTGTTTTATTTATAAGATAGGGCTTTATCTTATTTTCAAACATAGGCTTTAATTCATTGGGAGGTCCCGGAAGAAGAATAAAGGTTTTACCGTCCTTTTCAAGGAGTATTCCGGGGGCGGTACCGTTATCGTTATCAATGGGATTGCTTCCCTCGATTATATCCGCCTGACTTAAGTTGTTTTCAGTCATTACCCTTCCCGTTTTTTCGAAATAGTCTTTTATTTTAAGGGCGATTTTCTCATCCCTTACAAGCTTAAGTCCGTTTACAGAGGCAACCTCCTCCTTGGTAAAATCGTCATAAGTGGGACCAAGTCCGCCAATGGTAATTATAAGGTCGCTTCTTTCCTTTGCAAGCGTAAGTGCCTGACGGATGGTTTCATCATCATCACGTACACTGACGCGAAACATCACATCTATTCCCAAGGAAATAAGCTCTTTTGAAAGGTAGGGGGCATTGGTATCAATTATATCACCTGTTACAACCTCTGTTCCTACCGAAATAATTTCACAAATCAATTTATTTTCCTCCGATATTTACAATAAGCCTTTCGGTTTCCTCAATTGCCTTTTCAACCAGTTCATCAATTCCTTCAAGCTTAAGCTCCTCGTTTCTTATTTCTTCAAGCTGAGGCTTGGTTTTGGGATGCTTGGGCACAAATACCGTACAGCAGTCCTCATAAGGAAGAATGGAAGTTTCAAAGGTACCGATTTTTCTTGAGATTTTAGTTATCTCCTCCTTATCCATACCGATAAGGGGACGGAATACCGGCATTTCAACCACGTCATTGGTAACGGTCATACTTTCTATAGTCTGGGATGCAACCTGACCTAAGCTTTCACCTGTTACAATAGCTTTTGCGCCGTGAAGCTTTGCAATGCGCTCGGTAATTCTCATCATATATCTTCTCATTAAGAGCACCAGCATATCGTTCTGGGCTTTTTCATTTATAAGAAGCTGGATATCGGTAAAGGGTACAACATAAAGCTCTATCCTTCCCGTATAGTCACTTAAAATTTCAGCAAGCTTTATAACCTTCTCCCTTGCACGCTCTGAGGTATAGGGATAGGAATGGAAATGGACACCGATTAAGTCCACTCCCCTTTTTGAAATCATATAGCCTGCAACCGGGCTGTCAATCCCTCCCGAAAGCATAAGGGCACATTTTCCGTTAATACCAAGGGGAAGTCCGCCGGGTCCCTGAATTTTAGAGGCATACACATAAGCCCCTTCTTCCCTTATTTCAACCATAACTGTTATATCGGGATTTTTAACATCAACCCTTGCATTGTTAAAATGCTTCGAGAAGATATATTCGCCAACCTCTCTCTGAACCTCGGGAGATTTTAAGGGAAATTTCTTATCCGGTCTTTTAACCTCTACCTTAAAGCTTTTACCCGGAAGGTATGCCTCCTCATAGCAGGCAAGAGCCTGTTTTTTGATAGCTTCAATTTCCTTGTCACAGCAAGCTGCCTTACATATATATAAAATTCCGAACACCTTGGAAATTCTTTCAAGGGCTTCGTCATAATCAAAAGCAGGATCATCGCTTTCCACATAAACTGCCGCCTGGAATTTGGTGATTTTAAATTCGCCCATTCCTTTAAGCTTGTATCTTATATTTTTAAGGAGCCTGTCCTCAAACAGGTGACGGTTAAGACCCTTTAAGATAATCTCACCGTATTTTATAATCAAAACTTCCTTCATTTTAAACTCTTAACCTCTTTCTTAAAATTTCAACCTCTTCTTTAATTACCGAAAAGGCATATTCAGCCTCTTCAAGACTTGAGAAGGAATCAAAGCTGAAGCGGATAGCACTGTCAAAAACGCTTCTGTCACATCCCATTATCTCAAGGATTTTCTTTTTCCCCGAATGATTGGAGGAGCAGGCTGACCCGCTGGACACATAGATATCCTTTTTTTCAAAGGTGTGGAGTAAAATTTCCGACCTGATGCCCAAAAAGGATACATTGAGTATATGGGGAGCGGAATTTGCCATATCGGTATTTACAACGGTTTTATCCATTTTTGAAAAGCCTTCATAAAGATATTCTTTTACCTTTTTCATCTTACCGATATCCTCGTTAAGAGTTTTAAGATGCTCTGCTGCGGCAACTCCGAAGCCGTATATTCCAACTGTGTTTTCCGTTCCGTTTCTCAGCCCCTTTTCCTGACCGCCGCCAAGGCTTAAGGGGGAAAGGAGTGTTCCCTTTTTTATATAAGCGGCACCAACTCCCTTGGGGCCGTTGATTTTATGGGAGCTTAAGGATATTAAATCCGCACCAAGCTCTTTTACGGTAAAGGGGATTTTCATAAATGACTGGACACAATCGCAATGAAGAAGTGCCCCGGAGCCCTTTTTCTTTAAAATCTTTTTAATCCGTTTTATATCAAATATGTAGCCGGTCTCATTATTTACATGCATAATACTTACTAATGAAACCGAGGAATCCACCTCTTTTTCAAAGGCATCATAGTCGAAGCCTTTTTCCATCGTGCAGGGAATAACCTTTACATCAAAGCCTTTTTCCTTAAGATAATCAAACTGACTCATAACCGAGGGGTGCTCTACCGAAGAGGTGATAATCTTTTTCCCTGCATGCTTATTTCTTGTAAGATATCCTGTTATACAAAGATTGCTTGATTCGGTTCCCCCTGATGTGAAATATATTTCATCCGGGGTTGCACCTATCGCTTCGGCTATAGTTTTTCTTGAAAACTCAAGCTTTTTCTCCGCCCTTAAACCCATTGAGTGCAAGGAGGAAGGATTTCCGAAATCCTCTTCAAGCATTAAAAGCATTTCTTCATTTACTTTTTTTAAGGTTTTTGTTGTTGCGCTGTTATCAAAATAAACAAACATATTCTTTCTCCCGGTGAGATTTACTAAAGTTCCTTTTCAATAATCGAAATCACTTCATCAAGTGATGAAAGCTCGGCAACCATCAAGGACTTTGCCTCTTCATCAAATTCGGCTACATCGGGAATACCGATACATTTCATACCTGCACGGGATCCCGAAAGAATTCCGTTTTTTGAATCCTCTATTACAAAACATTCCTGAGGCTTTCTTCCAAGCCTTTTTGCTGCCAGCAAAAAGATATCTGGGGCAGGCTTTCCGTTTACTACTTCCTCTCCGCCCACAATTACGTCAAATTGCTCAAGTCCGTTAAGCTTATTAAGATTATAGGCTATAACCTCACTTGAGGAGCCGGATGCAAGGGCGGTTTTTATGCCCTTTTCCTTAAGATAGCCAAGAAGCTTTTTGGCACCCTTTTTATAGGTGATTTTTCCGTTTTTAATAATATATTCTGTTGCTTCCCTTTTAAAAAGCTCAATGTCAAGGGAAGGAAAATGCTCTGAAAGATACGCCGTCCACCCTGCTTCGTTCATTCCGCAAACGTGTTTTATGTGGTTACCCACATTTTCCACCTTCTGAAGACTGCCTGCATGATTCCAGGCGGTTATACCTATTCTTTGCGTATCAAGCAAGGTTCCGTCCATATCGAAAATTACACTTAACATATATTTCTCCTGATTTATTTTAAAGATAGGTAAAGGGCATTTCTTATTTCATTCTGAATATTATGATCCCAACGGTGGATTTGCTGAAAGAAGGTTAAGGATAATTTATTCTCGGTATCCACCATGGAAAATCCGCCTGCGGCACCGTCCCATCCGAATTCATAAAGAGGGCTTAAGCTTCCGCTTTCTTTACTGTTTATATGAGTTCTTACGCCTAAGCCGTAGCCGTAGCCCTTTGTTTTAACCTTTGTCTGAAAGCTTTTAAGCCCTTCATCACAAAGCTGATTGGTTTTAATAAGATTTACGGTTTCTTCCTTTAAAAGACGGTAGCCATCCTTGGTTACGCCTCCCGATGCAAGGGCATCAAGGAAGGGGGCATAGTCACAAACGGTAGAGCAAAGCCCTGCGCCGCCACTTTCGTATTCCTCGGTTAAGTTATAAGGGCAGAAAAGCTCCTGCCTTACGGGGATACGGTTTTCATTGTACTGATATCTTGCAGGCATCCTTGAAAGCTTATCCTTATCCTTGGTAAGTCCGAAAAAGGTTTCCTTCATTTTAAGAGGCTCGAAGATATTTTCCTTCATATAAACGGATAGCTTTTTGCCTGTTATCACCTCTATCAGGCCACCAAGAATATCATGGCAAAGGCTGTATTTATAATTGGTGCCCGGCTCGAATGAAAGAGGTGTTTCACTTAAGGATTTTACTATATCCAAAGTAGAGGTTTTACCCATCTTTATTGTTCTTTCAATATAGGGTGCAGAAATATTATAGTCAAAGCCTGCACTCATTGAAAAAAGATGACGTATCAGTATCGGTTTTTTACAATCTCCTGTTTCAAGCTTCATATTCTCAAATTCAGGAATATAGTCGGAAAGCTTATCGTCTAAGGAAAACAAGCCCTGCTCCATAAGTCTTAAGGCGGAAACGCAGGTAACCATCTTAGTCATGGAAAATATAAGATAAAGCTCATTTCCCTTCATGGGTATGTTATTTTCAATATCCGCAAGGCCGGTATAGTAGCGGAAAAGCTTCTGATGGTTTTTATAAACCATACAGTCAACACCGGGAGATTTATAGTAAGAGACAATCCTGTCAAGACATTCTTTTAAAGGTGTAAAATCCATTTTCTCCTCCTTAAAATTCAACTGTTAATCCGTCGTAGGCAGTTATAAAGCCTTTTTCTCTTGCAAGAGGCTCGAACTCGTCATAGTCAACATTATCCCCGTTATGGGAAAAATGGGTAAGCACAAATTTTGTGTTTTTATCCGCCGCACCGATTGAAATAAGCTTATCCTTAAGGGCTGTGCATCTTGTAAGATCCATGTGCCCTGTTACATCGGTTTTACTGTTACCATAGGTACAGTCTAAGGTTATAAGGTCAAGAGGCTTTTCAAGCTTTGAAAGATAGCTCATTGTATCCTCTCCGTATTCACTTGTATCGGTGGAATAGAATAAGGATTTACCGCCCTTTCTTATTATGTAAAGAACCGGGCAGGTTTCCTCGGCGTGAATTGCATTTACAGGGGTTATTTCATACCCATAAGCCGTAAAGGCTTCAAAGGGGGTTACACACAGGGCATGAAAATCCTCTTCGGGGATATTACAGCGCTTTCTCATATTTTCAATAAGCTCGTACCCTGATTTTCCCGAATAGAAAACAAGAGGCTCGGGATTTTCATAAACATAAGAAAACCTTCTTTTTCTTACAATTACATCCTCTGTGTAAAGATGATCAAGGTGAGAATGGGTTATAAGACAGGTTTTTATATTTTTAAAAGGAACGGACGAATCCGCAAAATGCTTGAAGGAATCTGCCGGATAATCAATAAGAATAAGATCGTCAACAAGTGCCTGACTTCTTGTTCTTACACATTTTCCCTTCTTGCTTCGTGCATTCTCACACACCTTACATTCGCAGAACATAGCAGGTATTCTTTCGGTTGCAGAGGTTCCAAGATACTGTATTTTCATAATATACCCCCAAAAATAATCTTTCATTTTATTCTATCATTTTTGACAGATTAAGTCAACTTAAATATATTTATTTTCTATACTTATATTAATAAACAGGATGCACCAAAAATGATATGCACCCCAAAAGTTAGACACTTTTGGAGGTGCATATTTTTTATGGGTAAAACAGGAAGAAAAAACAAAACATACTCGCCAGAATTCAAAATGTCTGTTATAATGGATATGCGAGACCATT
>SVKB01000013.1 GCA_015068665.1 Oscillospiraceae bacterium
TTCAGCTGCCCGTTCTTCGGGACTTAATTTGTACCTTGGCATATTAAAAACCTCCAAAATAATATTTTTATTATATATCATCTTGGAGGCTTCGTAAAGACTTTACACAAAATCCGGGGTTGTCTCTTCTTTTGTGGTATATTGTCAATAGTGGAATTAACATTTTCGGTCAATCTGCCTGGCGAGTGGGCAGAAGAACCAATTACTTTGTTAGTTCCACTTTTTATATCTCCAATATTATATGCTTTATTCCCTTCTTCAGGGGTAATCCCTATGGATAAATCAAGTTCATAAAAACCACCATCACAGTCTTCGAAAAATACAGTTCTATATCCCCAGTAATCAGCGTAATAATGGTCTTTTTTATCAACTGTATATTTTTCTTGGTCTTTAGACACTTTTAACAGCTCATCAATATGTGCACCGGCATGTGCTTTTACCGCAAATTCTTCGTCAGACATTTCAATTTTATTGTTGTTAACCGATTTTTTTACATCTGCTATTTTCCATGCAGTTGTTTCGGTTATCAGTATTTCCGAACCATCCATTGCTTTTATTTCAAGATGCCCATTTTGGTCCAAGAGAGTATTTATATACTTTTCTATATTTTTAGACATTTCCTTTTTGGTATTACCGAATACAACCTGTCTATCAGCTTCAATAGATAATTTTTCAATATCTTCTACCTTCCGTACAGCCTGTCTCTCTCCGATGCTGTCATCCCTAATTCCCGGGTTACCTTCAAGGTTATATCCTCTATTATTGTTTCCATATCTTCCGCTGTTGCCTGGGGATTGTTCTTTAAGAATTCTATCATTTGAATTCCCTCTTTCTCGAACAATGGGAGTCTTGTGATATATTCCTTTTCCGTTTCCATTATATCCTTCTCCCATACCAGTTGTTTTAAAGCCGTCCTGGTTTTTTCCGTCATTGCCAGCGGAATCAGTTTTTTCATATCCAACATTTTCAGACACTTCCTTTAATTTTATATTAGCATAGCTGCCATGATTTTCTACACTTAAGACATCAAACTCAACAGTAGTTTTAAACAAAACTTCCCGCTCATCAACGAGACCGTATTGTTCAATATCTGCCGCCGATACACTGTCAATCTCAAAATGAACAGTTAAATCAGCATCAATTTCATAACCGTCAACAGTTTTAGATGCAGAGGCAAAAGCATGATAACACTTTTTTTCTCCAACAATATGGCTGTTTACAAATTCGTCAAAAAATTCCTTCCCCTGAAAATAAAAAGTTATATTTCTATATACTTTCCCTGCAAACTTGGGAATTTTATCCAGTGCCTTATTCAAATCTTCGACAAAACTTTTTTCCGAAGTAGAAAGAGGCTTACAAGAATATAATTTTTCATTGATTTTATAGCTATCACTGCTTTTATATTTGAGTATAACACGCTCAGCATCATATGTCAATTTTCCAGCACTTTCCGATATATGTTTTCCGGAATTTTTTTTATCTTTTTGCATAGAATTAGTATTGACAATAGATTGCTTTTGTGGTATATTGTCCTTAAGAGAGGTTTGGCCGTATTTTACAGGATAGTTTTTCAACTCGTCCTGATAGCCAACCTCTCTTATATTATTTAAATCATAAAAATAGTCCTTTCCATTTTTACTCTTTCTTACGACAATCGTCCCCCCATAAACTATTCCGCTATTGTCTAAGCAAAAATTGGTTTCATAATAATCCCATCCATTCAACGCATCGTATCCTGCATGTTTTTTTGTTTTTCCATCTACTATTAAATCTTTTGAATGTTTTTTATTTTTCCCTATTTTCACTATATCGCTTAATATTTCTATTGCAGTTAACTTTTCACTGTATCTTTCTACTTTTTCGCCTGGATATAAATATTTGCCAATTTGGTCGATATTTACAATGTCCTTACTTTCTAAAATAGTAATTTCTTTATCTTTAAGATTATCTACAAAGAATTTTTTTATTGCTTTTTTGTGTGAATTAAAATTACTTGCATTTATAAGTTTTTTATCAAGGAACACTATATTGCCAAAACCTTTAATATTATGAATAGAATATCTAATATAATCATTACCTTTCATGGCATCATTTTGCGTTGTTAACTTCCTTAACTCCCTCGCCTTTTTAAGAGCATAAGCCTTTTCGGATTCACCATTCAAGCTATGATATATTTCCTCAAAGAACTCAACTATTTCACGAATTACCGCTTTAAAGCCGGTATCGTTTTTGGCAAGTCTTTCAAGAGCCTTAATATCGGAATTTATTAAATTCTCTGCTACCTTAGCAGTCATTTCATAGTCAATCGCTTCATTAAACTGTTCAGGAGTTAATTTAGCATAAGCCTTTTTATAGGTTTCAGCCATATCAGCCCTGAAGGCAGCTTCATCCTGATAATTATTTTTAACAAGGAATTCATTAAGATAATAATTGGATTTCATAAGTCCGTTCTGAAAACCTGTAAAACCTTTTTTATTCTCCACAAAATGCACCAGCTCATGCACTACTGCGTAATCAAGAGCCCTTGGGCTTCCCGGATTCAAGGTTATTTTTTTAGTTTCGGGATTATATGTACCCGCTACTTTAGCCGGCAAGGTTACGTCATAATCAAATGCAAGACCTGTTTTTTCGGAAATAGCAGTTATGATAGAATTAGCTCTTTTATTCTTCTCCTTTGCATTATCAAAAAAGGCTTTGATTTGTTCATCCTTGTTTTCATTAAGCTTAATACCTGTATAGGCGGTAAATGCTTCCGGAGCAGATGAAATCAGGCTAAGCTCGGAATCGGACAGCTCGGCACCGCCCATCCCCTTAGACAGGGTAGATAAGATAAGCTCAACCCCGGTTTTTTCACTTTCTCCCGGTCCCTTCATAAGATTAACATCCTTTGATGCAATGCTTCTTATAAGCTTACCTAACTTTTTATCCTTCAGGTTACCGTTTTCCTTATCAGCTTTTACCTGTGCTGCCAGATCTCTTGTAACGGCTGAAGAACTTTGTTCTCCGTATTTTACAGCATTATCAATCATAATATCAGTATCAGAAACCTTTTCAGAAGATGAAACTTCAACTTCCTTCGTAATGGAATATTTTTTTGTATCTTGCATAGAATTAGTATTGACAATGGATGCCTGATATGGTATATTCTTTTTGGTGGTAGTTGGACCTGATTTTACAGGACCCTCCACCTTTTTTATTGGGTCAATATCATATAAAATTTTTTCTCCACTTGTAGTATTAGCAACATGAAGTGTTGTTTCCCATACAGATTTGTTTTTTTCTTGAATATACACAACCCACTTATCCCAATCATTTTTTCCCTAATTATAATCCCTGTATAAGCTTCAAAAATTTCAGGGTTTTGTATTAAAGACTCAATATCAGCTTCAGAAACTTCTGCCCCACCCATTATCCCGGAAAGTGAAGATATAATTTTACTTATTTTCGGATTATTTTCAATATTCTACATAGAATTATTATTGACAGTGGTATCAGGTTGTGATATACTGTTTTCAGAAGGAACACCAGCGGTGAGCCGAGCCGTCTTCGACGGGTTCGAGGCTTTTGATAGCCCCCTCGGACTACCAGTGTCTCCTTTTTTTATTTTGTCGTATTTTTGCTCAAACTTTTCTTTTGAAACACCAATCAACTTTGTTACTTGAAGAGAATCTCTTTCATTTGATACAACAGTTAAAATTCTAACATATCCATCATCAGTTTGTTTATAAATATGTGCTTCAACTTTATTATTGTATGTATTCACTGCAAGTACTCCATCGAATTCATTTAAGTATTCTGGAATTTTTTCAAAATCCTGTTCACTTAGCGGAATATCTCCTATTTCTTTTGGGGTAGAATGTCTTTTATATGATTCTCTTAAATCATCTGAATTTAATTCCAAATACTTATTTAAAAGATTAAGAGAGTCCTTTTTATCGTGAATAACATCAGCAAGTCTTTTACCCACTTTTCCGAACGCTCTCACTTCCCCGGGTGCTTTGCCGTGAATAATATTGTGTATAAACGTTTTGATATCTCCCGAAGAAATCAATATTGGTTTTTTCCCCGCCTCAAGCATCCGTTGTTTTTTATTACGAGTATGCAGCGTCTTACCGATTCTCATATATTCATCCAAATCATTGTCAATCAAAGCAATCGTAACCTTTTTTTTCAATTCCTTTATTTTTTCAGAGACATTTGTTTCAGAATTGCTGAAGACTCTATTATCATGTGTAATATAAAATAGTTTCTTTCACACTATATATCCTTCACCTATTGAGGAGATATTGGCTGTAAAATTAGAAGGATTAGATGATAATGCTATAAGACCTCCTGCTCTTTCATCGTACTTTGGTTGGCTATTTCCTGTCATTATATAACAAAGCTTAACAGGTTCTCCTTTTTCATTAGAAACGAATGTACCTCTTGACAAATCATTGCTATTTGTGGTATGATATTCACATGGCATCATACTTTGCCGTTTCGGTTGAGTCTGCACACTTGTTGTGTAGAATGCCGCCGTTGCCAAAGTAGGTGCTTTATACATTGTAAGCCCTATCAAATCACTTGGAGTATTTTGTCCAAGTGATTCTGTTATTTCTTCGGCATATAATGTATATCCATTCACCTCATAAGAAGTAATAATGGAAGGTGTTCCTCTTTTTGTTTTCGCTGGTTGTATATCCTTTGGAATCTTATTGTCTTTAATAGCAGAAAGATGTCTTGCGATATCCTCTTTTGTCATTGGCAGTTGTGCTCTTAATCCCTCTCTCAAAAAATCCCCATGTTCTGCCATAGTATGTTTTATCGCATCATCTGAAAACAAATAGCTTCCACCGGTGTATTTTCCCCTATAAAAATCATTTTTTGCGGTCATAATAAATCGATTTATTTCTTTGTTTAAGTCTGATGTTATTTTGCTTAAAAAATGCATCTCACTCTTTGAATTAGCTAAAGCATTCTCAACCATTTTCTCTATTTCTAAATCAATAGGATAATCCTTCTCACTATAAACATTTTTCTCATCTGAATGCAATTCCTTCGAAGCTTCTGCTTTTCTTAAATCAAGCACAGCCTTTTCTTGTAGTAACTTATCAGGAAAATTATCCTTGACGTTTTTATCGGAATCAAATATACTATTGTTAGAAACACTTTCCTTGATAGTGCCAAACCACTTATGCAGTTTGGGGTTATCTTGTGAGAGTGTTTCTTTTTTATATTTTATTTTAGCACCATATTTTACAAAAAGGTTTCGCAAGTAATTTTCCTTATAACCAAAAAAGTAACAACAAGATTGTATCGTTCATCACCTTCACCTTTGTCTTTGAGCGTATTAATTTCAATTTAGGCAAGGGCTTCGCCTGATTTAATAGGAATAGAAACCAATGTAATTAACTTAATAACATCTTCGTTATTTTTGTTTTTAGAAACAGTTTTAAGAATGGCGTCAGGATTAGAAACATAATCCAACGGATTCCATACCTATAGTGGAAATATCCTTATCAGAATAAACTCCAACGGCATATTTTTTTCTTTCGATTTCTAAAGCTACGTTCTTTTCACTGATTTGCACCTCATTAAGGAATTGATTAGGAACATATTTCAAAAATTTTCTATCATTAGGGTTGTTTTTTGAAAAGATTTCGGATATACTATTAATAGAGATTGGTAACAGGCTTGTCGCCTTCTGTTCATCAGGAGCCGTATTGCCCTTGACGCCAGTCTCTATTTTTGTTAATGCTACCGAAAGATATAAATGGTTTTCTTCATTTATGTACTGTTCTACTTCAAACTGCACAGGAACAAGTTTATTCCCATTTTTCATTGTAGCAAATAAAACATAAACCTCTGTGAATTTCCAAAACTATCAACTTCTTTAGCCTGTTTTACCACACTACTATTATCAGTATTCTTAAATGCTCCACTCTTTTTCATTTCCTGATTACGCGCAGTAGACTCACTTAACATTTTATCCCATACAGCAGATAATTCAATTAACTTATCCCTGTATTTTCTCATTACAGCAGCCTCTTTGGAAATGGAGTTATATCCACATTAAAAACTCCTCCCTTTTATAAAAGGAAGGAGTTTTTCTTATTCATTAATTATCCAGTTTTCATTTGGATTTTTGGTTATAAGGTTATTTTCACAGGCTGAGATGATTGCTTTTTCACACAATTCATCGATATAGCCACCTTTTCTTGTATACCCGAACAGCTTAGCGGTTTCGCGGATTAAGTCGTCGTTATTTAAGCTTAACTGCTTTTTAAGGACATATAAAATGCCGTTTACCGCTTCGCGTAAAGGAATATGAGAGGCATCTCTTTTTTTATCATTTCCGGAGGTACGCAAAAGAGTATATTCACAAGGGTTCTGCTCCCCTTTCCAGAAGAAGCTTTCCCCTTCCTCATTGGTTATTTTATAATCGGTTGAATTAATAAGTAAGTCCAGATACTGTAAGATACGGTTACCGGCTCTGGTTATTCCGAAGCTGTTTATAATAAGCTTATAAAGACGGGATTTTGCAACCGGTGCTTCAGTATCAACTACGGTTTTTATATTATTTAAAATATCCTTATCGTATTCTCCCGAAACAAATTCATCGGCTGTCAGAAACAGGGTATCGAGCTCTGCAAAGGAGTATGGAATTATGTTTTCCCCCTCATCAGCCGACACCTGCTGTTCCTCCTCATTAGGTAAGTCAGCTTCCTCTTCTACAGGAGAGGCGGGTTCCTCCACGGGCGGCTCGGATGTTTCCGACTTTAAAAGGGCAAGAATTCTTGCAAGCTCCTTATCCTTATTATCCCACCAGTCCATTGTCCATACTCTGGTTAAGGTCCAGCCAAGACCGCTTAATACTCCTATCTGAGCGATTTCACGGTCTCTTGTGGTTTTGGAGTTACCGTAGCAATTACCGTCAAGAAGTATACCGAGAATATATTTATCCTCATGTTCAGGATCAATAACGCCTATATCCACACGGTATTCGGAGTGCCCTACATTTACATCGGCTTTATAACCGTTATCTGAAAGGAAGGTACAAATTGTATTGATTATACCGTTTTTATTAATTTTAAAGCCTTCAGAGGAGTTTTCATCCACCGAAAGAGCATTTCCGCCTGCATATTCAAGGAAAGCCTTAAGAGCCGAAACTCCCTTTGCGCTTGTTTTGGAAAGATTTATATGCTCGGGCTTTAAGGTTGAAAATACAACCATTTCCTGACGGGCACGGGAAACTGCAACATTAAGTCTTCTCCAGCCGCCGTCTCTGTTAAGAGGACCGAAATTCATATAAATCTTACCTGTTTCATCGGGACCGTAGCCAATGGAGAACAGGATTACATCCCTTTCATCCCCCTGAACATTTTCAAGGTTTTTGATAAACAGGGGTTCTTCCGACTCGTAAGCCCATTTTTCCAGCTCGGAATCGGTTGCACATGCTTCAGAAAGCAAATCGTCAATTAAGAACTGCTGGGATATATTGAAGGTTACAACGCCAACACTCTGTTCCGAAAGACCCGGGGTATGGCATCTTCTTATAAGCTCGGCTACAACAGTTTCTGCCTCCTTACGGTTAACTCTCTTATGACCTCTTTCAAAGACACCGTCAACCTCAACCAGGGACACCTTGGTTTCACGGTCATTAACCGACGGGAAGGTAAACAGCTTATTATCATAGAACTGATTGTTACTGAAGGCAATAAGGCTTTCATGACGGCTTCGGTAATGCCACAAAAGATGAAGTTCGGGCATACTGAGAGCAAGACAATCGTCAAGAATACTTTCCAAATCCTCAATTTCTATATTTTCTTCATCGACGGTATTGGTTGCAAAGAAGGTGGTTGGCGGCATCTGCTTCGGATCCCCTACAATTACCGCATCCTTACCTCTTGCAATAACCCCCACTGCCTTACAGGTCGGAAGCTGAGAGGCTTCGTCAAAGACTACAAGGTCAAAGGGTGCACGCTTGGTATCTAAATACTGTGCCGCAGAAATGGGACTCATAAGCATACAGGGGCATATACGCGGAAGAAGGGTTGGTAAATCCTCAAAAAGCTTTCTTATGCTTACCCCTCTGCCTCCGTTTTTAATTACCTTTTGCAGCTTCCCAAGCTCAGAGCTGGATGCGGCTTCTTCAACAAAGTCAGGAATTCTGCTTGCAAGACGGCAATATATTTCCTCCTTTGTCAGCTCAAGCATCTCTTTATCAATTCTTTTAAGCTGGTCTATTTTTTCATTAAACACCGTACCTGCAAAGGTATTAAGAACAGGGTTATTATCAATAATATCGCATATAAGAGTATACAGGAAGCCTTTCTTATAAGCTCCGAAAAGAAGCTCGGGCTCAAGGCCGTTTTTATAGGCTTCTATCACATTATAAAGTCCTGCCGTTTCCACATCGGCACAGACCACATTAAAGGCAATCCATTCTCTTATTTCATCAATAGCGGAAAGAACAACATCACATTCCGAAAGTTCCGAAGCAAGCCAGCCTGCTTCGAATTGGGCTTCATCCATTTCAAGTAAGCTATAAAGGGTATTTTTCTTTTCAGCCAGATGCTCATAGGATATTATATATTTTCCGATAAGCTCTTTATACTCAGACTTGCCTCCAAGCTCTTTTCTTACAGCGGTTGAGCCTGTAAGCCCCAAAAGCTTTTCTTCACTTTCCTTTAAAGAAGCCGAAAGCTCAAGGATTTTCTGCCAGTCGGTAGCTTCACCGTTATATAAATATCCCAGTTTTTCCTTATATTTATCAAGAAGCTTTTCGCTCTTTTTCTCTGCCGCCTGACAGTTACAAAGTGCGGTAAGAGTATGAAGAAGGCTATCCTTACTGAATTCATTTCGACTTAAGCCCCTCATTTTACCCATAAAGCTTAAATTACCTATAAAACGGGATATAACGCCCTTATTTAAAATAAGGTTATACTCGTTTAAAAGCTGTTGACCGTCCATGGAAAGAAGAGCTTCCTTCCAGTCAACAAGAAGATTTTCTCTCAGATTTTTTGCAGTTATAAATGCCTGTGCCATTTCTGCAATATCAACCAGGGCTACATTTAAGCTTTCACATTCAATTAATTCACAGGGGGCATCATACCACTTAAGAAGCTCATTGGCAACAAGGTAGATTTTCTCAAAAACATCAAAGCTTTTTACCGCATCGGGCTGAACAAGAGAAAGGAACTCGCAAGCCTCCTCGGAAAAGGCGGTAATTGCTTTTTTATATTCTTCAATTCCTGCAACAGCATCGGTTTTAAGCTTCTGATAATATGTTTTAAGACCTACCCTTGAAAGAGGATGACCGTGTGGTGTTCCCACATTTTTCCCTGCCGCCACAAGTCTTTCAATTAAAATTCTATGGTCGGATATCATAAGAGAATCAAGGGAATTGACAAAATCAGCAGAAAACGGTGTTATATCCGGATATTGTGTATACCCTTCAAGTTCATCAATAAGACCGTACAGGGTATAGCCTGTTTTATGCAGTCTGTGAAGCTCGGTTGCATATCTGTCAAGGTCTTCGCGGAGTTTTTTGATTTGCTCTGCTTTTTTTGCATACTGTGCAGGAGATTTCTTTCTTGTTATCTCGGTAGCACGCTGAAGCTGATTAAGAACATCTCTTTTTTTAGATTTATTGGAGTGAAGCTCTAAACAAAAGGCACCGATTCCGACTGCCTCAAGTCTTTTCTTAACCACATCGAGGGCTGCCATTTTTTCTGCAACAAATAAAACTGATTTTCCCATTGCAAGTGCATTTGCAATAAGAGAGGTAATAGTCTGAGATTTACCTGTTCCCGGAGGTCCGTGAAGGACAAAGCTGTTTCCTTCGCAGGCCTTTTCGATTGCAAGAAGCTGAGAAGCGTCTGCCGGAAGAGGTAAAAGCACCTCGTCCTCATTGACAGTCTGAGAGGCATCAAAGGATTTTGCATCCCAGGAAATTTTACCGTCAACAAGGCTTTTAACCACTTTATTATTCATAAGATCCTCGGTTCGGTTATGAAGGTCATTCCACATAACAAACTGAGAGAAGGAAAAAATTCCAAGATAAGAGGATTCCAGAACATCCCAGTTATGCTGTTCCATTATTCCGTTTCTTATAATTGTAAGCACCTTACGGATGTCCACTCCCGATTCATCAACAGGCAGAGTTTCAAGACCTGAAATAGTTATGCCGAAATCCTGCTTGATTTTTTCAAGAATGGTTATATTCATCTGGGTTTCTTCATCACGCTGACGGATGGTATAGCCACGATTTGCAGATTTTCTTATAATATCCACAGGCATAAGCACTAAGGGTGCATATCTGGGCTTTGTGCTTTTTTCCGTTTCGTACCATCTTAAAATACCCATTGCAAGATACAGGGTATTGGCACCGTTTTCCTCAAGTGAACTTTTGGCGCTTCTGTATAGCCCTTTCATTGCGCTGTTAAGCTCGCCCTCTGTATAAACCGATCTCAGACGCTTATTGGAAAATTCAGATTTTAAAACCTCGCTGAATTTACCTAAATCGTGGGCGTTCTCAAAGTCAATTTTTGTATCGCTTATATTCCAGTCCTCCGGTCTTTCAAGCACGGAAAACTCAGCGCCTCCCGAAAGGGCGTCCTCGAGTTCATCGAGAGAGGTGCTTAATACGGGAACGAGAGTTTTTGAGGGACGAAGGTTTATAAGAGTATTTCTTAAACCTAAATCAAGAAGCTTTCTTTCCCACTGAATTATTTTTATTTCCTTTTCACTGTCGGGAATATCATCTATATCCACCTTGCTTTTTTTAATTTCGGGTGGGATATAGCCGCCCTGAGGTGTATCGGTATCATCCTTTTTTATATGCCAGCCATCATCGGAAAATACTCTTTGCGGAAGGGGTACAATTCCCGTAACTCTGGCGCGGAACACATCAATCACACATTCTATAGGCTTTACACCGGTCATAGCATGCTCGGCAATCTTTAATGCCTCGTCAAAGGTTGCATTTTTTCCGTTCGCCATAAGAGTGCTTTCTAAAACTGCAATCTGATTTACACCGTCAACAAGTCTTTTGGTGATAAGAGACGGGTCGTAAATAACGGAATCCGGGAAGGACATTTCTTCAAGCCACAGCCCCGGGAATATATGCTCTTTTGTTATAATCATTACGGGATGAAGACCTATTGCTTCAAGGCAGGATGCATAAAGCAGAGTAAAATCAAGACAATTTGCCTTTTTGGTATTAAGGGAAACATCGCAAAGACGAACTCTCTGCCCTACCTCCTCGAAGCTTGCGGGAGCAACATTATATACAATCCCCTCCTCCTTGATAGCTTCAAAAACGGATGCTGCCTGATGGATAACACGTCCGGTGGATTTAGTCTGATATGCATCCATAGAAGGGTCGCCCGTCCAGTCCTTTAATATTTCAGAGGCTCTGGATATGATTTTTCCCAAAGAGGGATGATTGGGAGTTACAAAGGCGGTAAGAAGCTCGGGGTAATAGCCGTAGCCGTGCCATTCATCAAAGGCAAGAACAGTTACATCAACAGTCTCCCTGCAAAGAACTCTTTCATTTTTTACAAGGCTTACGGTAAGAGCACATTTTACCTTTTCGGTAGTCCCTGCAAGATAATCGGAATTAAGCTCAACGGGAATATTATTTATTCTGTAATTCTTTTCGGCAGGAAGGTAGGAAAGATTAGCGGTGTAAGGTAAAAACACCTGTGGTTTTGAATCAATGACAAGCTCTAAATTTTCGTAAGCATCCTTCGAAGAATTCATTATATCTATTCCCCTTACGGTGTGAATACCGTTTATCCACAGGGCATAGTTAATAACGGAATTGATATCCGTTTTCATGGAAAGCATTGGGTCGGGTGATAAATCCTCCTCTTCGGGAGAAGTCTCACTACCCGAAGGATCAGAGTCCATCTTTTCAAACTCATCTATAAACAATGAGGAAAGTGCAACGGCATTTTCCATTAAAGCTGTAAGTGCCTCTCCTTGTGCCTGCTCACTCTCATTTTCAATAAGGGATAGCAGAAATATAATTTCTTCGGATGCCGCACCCTTTTCCTTTACTTTATCAAGCTTTTTTAAAAAGCTTAAGCCTTCTTTATCAATCTCCTTCTTTTCGCAGATAATATCAAGGATTTTTACCGCAAGCGTAAGAAGGGATATTTTGCAGGCTTCGGGCTCGGAATTTATGTTTTTTTCCGCTTCAACCCCAAGTAAATATAATTCAGGATAAAATTCATTTAAAAAGTCAAATCCGGATTTCATATTAAACCTCCAAAATTAGTCTTCAAGCTTTTTTCTTCGCTGCTTTTCATCATATAAAAATTGGTCGGCGCGAGCCATCAGCTCACCTATATCGGCCTTACCGTCAAACAAGGTATAGCCTATACTCATTTTTATTTTAAAGTCATCACGAAAATGCAGGGCTTCAAATTCCGCTTCAAGCTCGGCGCATATTTTTTTCGTAACAGCTTCATCACTTTTATCGGTTATGATAACAAACTCGTCCCCTCCGTTTCTGAAGGCAACTGCATCATTTTTTTCGGTTACGCGGGTAAGGATACCTGCAACAAGAGTAAGAGCTCTGTCCCCTTCCTCATGTCCGCCATGCTCATCATTAATGCTTTTGAAGTCATCAAGGTCACAGGTGATAAGATAGAAGGAGTCAGTCTTATCCTTACGGTACTGAGTTAGCTGTTCTTCAAGCTCCTCATCCATTCCGTAACGGTTTTTTATCCCGGTAAGGCGGTCGGTGGTAATCTTACCGTGCATGGTATATAAATTATGAATTAAAAGAACAAGTATAATTCCGAAAAGCATCCCCGGAGCTTTTCCTTCGGTTATAAGCTGGAGGGCTCCTGACAGTATGATTATTAAAGACATCAGCATAATATTACAGCGAAGTCTTCTCTCCCGTAAGGACAGCCCCTTCATCCCGTATAATGCAGAAAGGATTGCACCAAAGGAGGCTATAATACACATAATCAGAGAGGAACCGTCAAAAGAATCTGCGGGAATTATACTGATTATAATGGAAAGCACCGAAAAGATTATGATCCCCGTATTTTTATAAAGACATTTTTCAGTTACAGCCTGACACAGGCAAAACCACAAATATGCAAATACACATAAAATCAGTTTATACAGTAAAACAATCAAAATATAAGGTAAACCGGATACATTCAAATGTTCAAAAACCGTTATTACCGCATCCAGTGTTATAAATGTGAAAAATATGCTGTATATTACGTTTAAAATGTTATACCCCGGCTGTTCATCAAGCTTACGGTGATATTTAAGTAAAAACACGGCTGTTATCAGCATAAAAGCTTCAGCAGAGAGCTTTAAAATTATATTTTCCATTTTTATCCCCTTTTAAAATATAAGTTATTCTTCGCACCACATACGCAGCTTATGTAAATACGCTGTTTTATTATTGTTTTTCTCAACAACCGAAAGATAGGCAAGAATTTTTTTCCTGTACATACTTATATCGAACTCATCAAGCTCATCCTCTCCTACTTCATCAATATAGCTGATAAGAGCAAGATAATATTCCATACAAAAAATGTTGTATATCTGAGAATCAATGATACCATTACCGTAATTATTTTTAAGAAACTCACGTTCATCTATGGATTCCTTTAAATAATCAATGGCATCCTCTTCCCCTAAATATTTTTTGCTTATATACATATTTCTCGTAACATAGGATTTTAAAAGTGCCAGAAGTCCTCTATCATCATGGTTCTCCTTGGATGGCTTCATTTTTCTAAGCATTTCTATATCTTCAAGTGCAATTTTTCCATATTTTATACAAGAACTGTATGCATTAGCTCTGATATCCGGAGCAATATCAAGATTGTTTCCGAAAAGCATATATATATAATTAAGATGCTCGGATACAAAGGCCTTAGCCCATTCATCAAAAATTCCAAGGTCATCATCCTTAATAAGCTTTAAATAGTGCTTATAGGATTTTTTTGCTTCAAAAAAAGTATCCTCATCAATATAAACATCATGGGTATCCCTGTATTCCTTTATATTTAAGCATAATTTAAAGAAAGACAGACAAATATTGACAGAAAGCTCAAGCTCGTGTGAAAAATTATATGCATACTTCCTTTTAAATTCAAGTATTTCCTTATGTATCTGGCCAATATCGTTAAACATCATAGCTGCCTGCATATAATAAAGAATATACTGCGCCAGCTCATAATCAGAACATTGTGACCCCATTTCAGAATAGTGGCAAACAATTTTTTCATGAATCATATATCTGTTATCTATCAAAAACATTTTATTCTCATTAACAGACATTTTCTGCCTTATCATAAAATAGTCTACAATCTTTTCAGCAAAGGCTTCAACTGTGTCCTCGCACGTTATGGGATAAACAAAGCTGTTATCAAAATCAGAGGGCAGATTTATTTTATCATCATTTCTCCTTACACAGTGTACCTTCGTTGCACCGTAGGATGCAAAAGAATACCCCAACTCAAAAAACAAATTTTCGCTTACAGCTCCATTTTGTTTATTCTGGAAAATAACAATTGCCTGATTACAGGTGCGCATCTGCTGAATAACAGTATCGCTTATAGATGCATAGCTTGAGCTGTTATCGTTATTTCCACCTATTACACATATATAGCTGTAATCCCTTTCAAGTATCTGCTTTACACATTTTGCAGCCTCATTATCACCGCTCCAGATAATAAAAACTCTATCCTTCATTTACTTCCCTCTCCTTTACAGTAAATTCTCCCAAGCATCAAGCATATTTTGCATTTTTTCGTAAAACTCTGCAATATGCTTACCGTCCATAAGGCTATGATGTGCTGATACATCAATCGCCATCTCAAAACATCCCTTTGTCTTTTCAACATATTTTCCCCATGTAATTCTGGGAATACTGCTTCGGGACTGATTATTAAAATCATAGGGATTTATTACAGATGTAAAATCAGTCCAGGGTACACAGGAAATGTATAAACAATCAAGAACAGGTACCTTATTGAATTCCGGACTATTGTTATTCTTAACTCTTTCTATATCTTCACGGACATTGCCATAAAAGCTGACAAAATCCTCACAGCTATCAGTCAGACAGGTTGCAAGTTCTTCATTGTTAAGCATGACTATATAGCTGGGGCTTACCGTATCATATAATACGACATCTTCGCCGTCAATTCTCAATCTGAACGATTCAATTTCATTGGCACATCGGGTTACAAGGTATAAAAAGCAGGTGAAAAAGCTTTTCTTTTTATTTTTACAAAAGTTAACAAGCTTGGTAACATCCAGCCTTGTTCCCATTGCAAAGGATGGGTTGGTATATCCGATAAAATTATTATAGGTTTCTTTTCTTTTCCATGTGGAAATATCAATTTTTTTCATTTCAGTTCTCCGATATATAAATTAAATTCTTCAAGACTTCTTATAATGCAACTGCATTTTTCATAACAAAAGCTGTCAGGCTCTATAAGATCAACCGCCATTACAGGAATAAATCCGCCGTTTACAGCTGCCTGTATTCCGTTTATCGAATCCTCGATAACAACACATTCACAAGGGTTTATACAAAGTCTGTCCGCGGCAAGAGTGAAAATATAAGGATCCAGCTTACACTTTATACCAACATCGTTACCAAACACACATGTATCAAATAGAGTGGTACAGTCGAGTCCTTTTACATTAAACATTTGCTCCGCTCTTTTTTGTTCCGAAGAGGTTGCAAGGGCAATTTTGCACCCCATTTTTTTAAGATAATCCATAAGCTGCATAAAACCCGGTTTCACTTCAAAACAGCCTTTTTCTATCCATTCTCTTACTCCGGTTATAATAAAGTCACGATATTCATCCACATCCGTCCCGGGAAGTATTTCCTTAAGTTCCTGTCTTATCAAAAGCTCATTTTTTCCGCAAATGCTTTTGCGGTATTCTTCAGTGAGGGCTAGTCCGTATTTTTTATTGGCAATTTCAAATAAAATTTTCCATACCGACTCAGAATCAAATATAACTCCATCCATGTCAAAAATTACTGCCTTTATTCTTTGCAATATAAGCCCTCCTTCCAATGTTGGCTCACAGCATTTATGCTACAATTTCCAATAATAACATTATATCACATATAGTATGATTTTGCAATATTTTAGGGGATTTTGACATACATTATTCCTACGGGCGAAACTTTGTTAAAAAAATATCAAACATTTGTTGACTTTTGATTTTTATTGTGATAGAATAAAGCTGAAATTAAATTAAGGAGGTTTTATACCATGGCAAGATTTACATTACCAAGAGATTTATACTACGGAAAAGACGCTTTAGCTGAGCTTAAGAACCTATCCGGTAAAAAAGCAATTATCGTTACCGGCGGAAGCTCAATGAGAAAAGGCGGATTTTTAAAGCTTGTTGAAGATTATCTTAAAGAAGCCGGTATGGAGGTTACATTATTTGAAGGTGTTGAACCTGATCCATCCGTTGAAACGGTTATGAAGGGTGCTCAGGCTATGACTGATTTCCAGCCTGACTGGATTGTTGCAATCGGCGGTGGCTCCCCAATTGATGCTGCAAAGGCAATGTGGGCTTTCTATGAATATCCCGATACAACCTTCGAAGCATTATGCATTCCTTTCAATTTCCCGAAATTAAGAACAAAGGCTAAATTTTGTGCTATCCCATCTACTTCGGGTACTGCTACAGAGGTTACTGCCTTCTCAGTTATAACCGACTATGCAAAGGGTATTAAATATCCTCTTGCTGACTACGAAATCACACCTGATGTTGCGATTGTTGACCCTGCTTTAGTTGAGACTCTGCCTCCCGTTCAGGTTGCATACACAGGTATGGATGCTTTAACTCACGCAATTGAAGCTTATGTTTCTACTCTTAACTCACCATTTACCGATCCTTTAGCTATAAAGGCTATTGAAATGGTATTTGATTATCTGCCTGCTTCCTACAAGGGTGATATGGAAGCAAGAGAACAGATGCACTATGCACAGTGCCTGGCAGGTCAGGCATTTACAAATGCGCTTTTGGGTATCGTTCACTCAATGGCTCATAAGACAGGTGCAGCTTTCTCAACAGGTCATATTCCTCACGGATGTGCCAATGCAATCTATCTTCCTTATGTTATCAAGTATAACGCTCACGATAAGGTTGCTTTTGCAAGATACGCTGATATCGCAAGAAGAATCGGTCTGGCTCAGGGCTCTGACAAGGCTTGCGTAAACGCATTAATCGAAAAGATTGAAGAATTCAACAGACTGCTTGGTATTCCTAAGACAATCAAGGAATTCGGCGTAAAAGAGGATGAATTCTTAGCTAAGGTTAAGGACATTGCTACAAACGCTGTTGCAGATGCTTGTACCGGTTCTAACCCAAGAGCAATTGATCCTGAACAGATGGAAAAGCTTTACAAATGCACATTCTACGGTACAGAAGTTGATTTCTAAATTCTACAACAAAAAACCAAGTGAATTTTCACTTGGTTTTTTTATTATTTAATTGCTTTATTTTTCCACTTGCCCATCTTATAGAATATAAAGGTTATAAGTGCACCCATAAGCCAGGTTATTACAAGAGAAATCTGAATACATTCCTTATTTCCTATAGGAAACTGAGGTGTTCTTGTGAAATAGGATATTCCGTATGCAAGAGGAACTCTTAATAAAACAGTTGTTATCAAAGATATCCACATAGGTGTTACGGTATCGCCTGCACCTCGCATAATTCCCGAAAGGCTCTGGGTTACTGCCATTGCGATATAGCCTACGGCAAGGATGGTCATAAGATAATAGCTCATTTCCACAAGCTCTTTTGTATCAGTGAATATTGCCATTAAATATTTACCGAATAAAAGGATTATTAAGGTTATAACAGTTGAGCATAAAACTGCAATAAAGGTTCCCTGCTTTGCGCCCTTTGTTACACGGTCATAAAGCCCTGCTCCCACATTCTGCCCTGCATAAGTGGTAAGAGACATACCGAAGGAGAAGTTGGGCATCATGGCAAAGCCGTCAACTCTCATTATAATTACATTTGCTGCAATAAAGAGTTCACCGAACTGATTGGTCAGAGACTGAACCACAATCATCGCAGATGACATAATCATCTGGGTAAGACCTGATGGGATACCAAGCTTTATTATGGTTAACATATAATGCCCTACAGGCTTCATAAACTTTATACCAAAATCAAAAAGCTCGCGCATTTTTGAAAGCTTTATAAAGCACAGTGTTGCGGAAACAATCTGGGCAATCACGGTTGCAAGAGCAACTCCCGGAACACCAAGTCTTAAAGATGCTACGAAATAAATATCAAGAAAGATATTAATGACGGTTGCAACAAGAAGGTAGATAAGCACGGTAAAGGAATCACCAAGACCTCTTATAATACCGCTTAAAATATTATAATATGCCATTCCCGCAATACCGATAAGTGAAATTCTTAAATATCCCACACAGTCCTCCAAAATAGCTTCCGGGGTATTAAGAGCTACAAGTACAGGCCTTATAAAAGGAAGCATAATAAAAATAAGACCTAAACAGCATATAAAGGTAATGGTAATGGAATTACCTATTGTATAGGACAGTCCCTCTCTGTTTTTAGCTCCGAAATACTGAGATGCCATTATGGTTGCACCTGCGGAAATTCCGATAAAAAGAACAAGGAGCATATTAAGAATAGGCATAGCGCTTCCTACTGCGGCAAGTGCATTATCGCCTATATATTTACCTACCACGATACTGTCAACCGTACTGTAGAGCTGTTGAGCAATATTACCTATAAGCATCGGAAGAGTAAAGCTTACAATTCCCTTCCACGGAGTCCCCTTTGTTAAATCAATGGGGGCTGAAAGTTTCTTTATCATTTTTTCACCTCAAAATTCAACATCTTTTCTATTATACTTGAAACACTAAAAAAATGCAACACGGGATTGCATTTTTTCACAAATTATTCATAATTACTTATAAAGGTAAAAGCCGTTACCCTTTATTCTCTGAGATTCGGAGAATACTATAAAGGCAGTTTCGTCAATCTCAAGAATTTTCTTTTGAAATGCTTCCGCTTCACTTTCCTTAAGTGCGCAGAAGAGCATTTTTTTATCGGTTTTTGTATATACACCCTTTACGTTAATCAGGGTTACGCCTCTTGGCGAGGTGCTCACAAGCTTTTCGGATATTTCCTCACCCTTATCGGTTATTACAAAGGCAAGTCTTGAAACATTAAGCTTACTGATAACAAGGTCTATTGTATAGCTTGAAATTCCAAGTGCAAGAACGCCGTATAAAACAAGCTCAATATTTTTAAAAAGCACAAGGGATATCAGTATTATCAATCCGTCCACAAAAAGCAGCAGCTTGCCTATGGGAATATGGGGAAACTTTATCTGAATAATTCTTCCGATTATATCCGTTCCGCCCGTTGAAGCCCCTGCGGCAAAGCTTAAGCCAATACCGACTCCGTAGAGAATTCCGCCGTAAAGGGTAACAAGAAGCAGACTTTCAATCTCAATATGTATAAGTGAAAAAAGCTCAACAAAAACCGAAAGCACAGTAGTTCCGAATAGTGTTTTTAATACAAAGCTCTTTCCCAGAAGCTTAAAGCCGATAAGAAGAAATATTATATTGATAACATAGAAGCTTACGCCGGGCATAAAGCCGAAGGTATGATGCAAAATAGTTGCAAGACCGGTTGCACCGCCTCCTACTATTTTATAGGGAGTAAGCAAAAGTCCAACACCCATACCTGTTATCATAGTTCCTAAAACTGTAAAAAGTAAAGATTTTGTTTTGTTCATTATTATTTATCCTTTTTTAAAAAATCTATTTTATATTGTATCACAAAACAACAGTTTGTCAATAAACAAAAATACGGTTTTTTTACACTTTTTTATTAAAAATCTTTATAACACGGAATACCTGCTCGGTTGTATCGGATAAATTTCTATATGTATATTCAGGCTCCATAGCCTCCTCAAGGGTAACAGGTTCTCTTAAAATCGGGAAAAATGCGTCAACTCCGTATTGATTACAGATGCCTGCATCGGGTGTTGCACAGCCTGAAAAAGCTAATACCGGGATGTTTTTCTCCTTTGCAAGAGCTGCCACACCAACCGGAGCCTTACCCATAACGCTTTGCGAATCAAGTCTCCCTTCCCCGGTAATAACAAAATCCGCATTTTCAAGATAGTTGGAAAGCTTAGTTTCAGACAGGATCAGCTCACTTCCCTTCTTCAAGCTGCCGCCAAGAAAACTCATAAAAGCAAAGCCAAGTCCTCCTGCCGCACCTGCACCGGGATATGATGCATCGGCATCGGGATAAAGCTTTTTAGTTAATTCAGCATATTCATAAAGCCAGGAATCCATTTTCCCTGTCATTTCCTCATCCGCACCCTTCTGAGGCCCATAAATTCTACTTGCACCAAGGGCTCCGCAAAGAGGATTGCTTACATCACAGGCAATACCAAAGGTACACTCCTTAAGCTGGGGCATGGCATTATCATCAGTAATTCTTTTAAGCACCCTAAGACCGTCTGCGCCCCGGGGAACAGGATTATTATCCTCATCAAAAAAGCCAAAGCCTAAAGCCTGAAGCATTCCCACGCCGCCATCATTGGTTGCACTTCCGCCGATACCTATTATAAAGTGACGTATTCCCTTATTTATTGCATCCTTTATCATTTCACCCACTCCGTAGGTGGTGGTATAAAGAGGATTGCGTCTGTTTTGAGGAACCAGGGTTAGTCCTGCTGCCTGAGAAATTTCCATTATGGCCGTATCGCCTGCTATTCCGTATATGGCAATTACCTTTTCTCCGAGGGGACCTGAAACTTCAGTAAATGTAATTTTCCCCGAAAGTCCCTCGGTAAGAGCCTCAACCGTTCCCTCCCCACCGTCAGCAAGAGGACGAACAATAATTTCAGCGTCTTCAAATACTCTTTTTATTCCGTTTTTTACTGCCTCTCCTGCCTTATATGAGGAAAGACTTCCTTTAAATGAATCTATTGCAATTACTATTTTCATATCTACCCTCTGTTATTTTTTACTATATTATCAATTTCAGTAAGTTCTTCTTCTGAAAAGGATATATTTTCAAGCATACGGATATTTTCAGTTATCTGGGCGGGCTTTGATGCACCTATAAGCACGCTGGTTATTTCCTTTTTGGAATAAATCCAGGCAAGTGCCATCTGGGCAAGAGTCTGCCCTCTTTTTTCCGCCATCAGGTTAAGCTTTTTAAGCTTAACCAAAAGTTCTTCGGTTATTGAAGCTTCTTTAAGAAATCTTCCGTCGGTTTTCACACGACTGTCGGAAGAAATTCCGTTTAAATATCTTCCCGATAAAAGTCCCTGTGCAAGAGGACTGAAAACAATCACGCCCTTTTTACATTCGCAAACCGTTTCTAAAGCCTTACTTTCCTCAAAGGTCCTGTCGAGAATGGAGTAGCGGTTCTGACTGATTATAAAAGGAACCTTTAGCTCATTTAAAATTTTTGTTGCCTGTTTAAATAAATCGGGGGGATATTTTGAAAGACCTATATACAAAGCTTTACCGCTTTTTACAATCCCGGAAAGTGCCAGCATGGTTTCCTCTAACGGAGTTTCGGGATCGGGTCTGTGGTGATAGAAAACATCAACATAGTCAATATTCATTCTTTTAAGGCTTTGGTCAAGCCCTGATATAAGATGCTTTCTGCTTCCGAAATCACCATAGGGGCCGTCCCACATAAGATGACCTGCCTTTGTACTTATAACAAGTTCATCACGGTAGCTTTTCAAATCGGAATTTAAGATTTTACCGAAATTTATTTCCGCCGAGCCTTCAGGCGGACCGTAATTATCCGCAAGATCGAAGTGAGTAATACCTGAGTCGAAGGCTGTGAAACACATTTTTTTCATATTTTCAAAGTCTCCGGTATTTCCGAAATTATGCCATAATCCCAAAGACAGTGCAGGAAGCTTAAGTCCGCTGTCACCACATCTTTTATAGGGCATTTTTATATATCTGTTTTTATCCGGTATATAAGTCATTTTTTCCTCCATATTTTTACAAAAATAAAGGGGGATGTAAATAACTTTACACCCCCAAGGTTTTAATTACTTCTTAGCTTCAGCAATGATTTTTTCAGCAACCATATTAGGAGCTTCTTCATATCTTTCAAAATCAAATTCAAAGCTTCCTCTTGCCTGAGTCATTGAACGAAGGTCAATAGCATACTTATGCATTTCAGCCATAGGAACTTCTGCAACAACCTCCTGAAGTCCGCCGCCGATAGGATTCATACCAAGAATTCTTCCTCGACGTTTATTAACATCACCCATAATATCGCCCATATACTGATCGGGAACGATAACAACTAATTTTCCGATAGGCTCTAATATAACAGGATTTGCCTGCTCTAAACCGCTCTTATAAGCAAGGTGAGCAGCCATCTTAAATGCCATTTCGGATGAGTCAACGGGATGGTAGGAGCCATCAAGCAATGTTGCTTTAAGGTTAACTACAGGATAGCCGGCAAGAACGCCATGCTCAATGCTTTCCTGAAGACCTTTTTCTACTGCAGGGAAATAATTCTTTGGAACGCTTCCGCCGAAAATCTGCTCTGCAAATTCAAGACCCTCTGAAGCACCCGGCTCAAATTCGATTTTAACGTGACCGTACTGACCGTGACCGCCGGACTGTTTCTTATGCTTTCCTTCAGCTGTAACCTTCTTCTTGATGGTTTCTCTGTAAGGAACCTTTGGTTCTTTTAAGGTAACATCCGCACCGTATCTGGATTTAAGCTTACTGATAATAACATCAATATGCTGTTCACCCATACCGGAGATGATAAGCTCGTGAGTTTCAGTATTGTTATAGAAGGTAAAGCTTGGGTCCTCGTGTCTTAGCTTGGAAAGACCTGAGCTGATTTTTTCTTCATCGCCCTTTTCCTTAGGAACGATACATAGAGAAAGTGCAGGTTTGGGGAACTTCAACGCTTCAAATTCAACCTGATTTTTAGCATCGCAAAGGGTATCACCTGTTTTTGTAATAGCAAGCTTATTAACCGCGCCGATATCACCAGCTGAAAGGGTTTTAACCTCAATCTGCTTTTTACCGCACATGGTAAACAGTCTTGAAACTCTTTCATCCTCGCCTTTTCTTATATTTTTAAGAACTGTATCCGGCTTAAGAGTACCTGACATAACCTTGAAGTAGCTTAATTTACCAACATACGGGTCAACAAGTGTTTTAAACACAAACAAGGATAAAGGTGCATCATTTTCAGTTTTCACTTCTATGATTTCCTCTGTGCCCGGTTTATATGCATTTCTCTGCTTGATTTCATTTGGTGCAGGGAAATATTCGGTAATAGCATCAACAAGTGCTTTGATACCGATATTCTTAAGAGCTGAACCGAAAAGTACGGGAACGATTGAACATTCGTCAATACCTCTTTTTACAGCACCTAAGATTTCTTTCTTGGTGAATTCTTCACCGTTGAAGAATTTTTCCATAAGCTCGTCACTGGTTTCAGCAACAGCTTCATTTAACATTTCAGTATTAGCCTTAACCTCTTCCTCATATTCGGAAGGAAGTGCCATTGGTTCATTTCCGCCGGTAATATATTTTCTTGCTTCTCCACGGATAACATCGAAAAAGCCTATTACCTTACCGTTTTCTCTGATAGGTATGTATAAAGGAGCAATGGATTTTCCGAATGCATCCTTAAGACTGTTAACAACAGAAGTAAAGTCAACATCCTCTTCGTCAATTTCGTTAACAAAGATAATTTTCGGAATATTGTTCTTTTCAGCAGTTGCCCATGCCTTTTCGGTACCAACCTGAACGCCTGACTTACCGCTTACCATGATAACAACGCCGTCGGCAACTGATGTACCTTCAATCATTTCGCCAACAAAATCGAAGTATCCCGGTGTATCTATAATATTAATCTTACAATCATTAGCTTCAAAGCTTGCCAAAGATGCATTGATTGAAATCTTTCTTTTAATTTCTTCCTGGTCAAAGTCCATAACGGTATTTCCGTCACTAACCTTTCCCTGTCTGTCAATCAACTTGGCATTGTAAAGCATTGCTTCTGCCAGGTTGGTTTTACCTGTGCCGCCATGGGCAACAAGTGCGATGTTTCTGATTGCCTGAGTAGTATAATCTTTCATAAGGTATATCCTCCCTTTAATTATTATCAACTATAACGATTGTGGTTGCCTGGAAAGCACCGTTTACCATCTTTCCGATAACGAACACATAATCACCTTCACGGATATTTTTGATTGTTTTGGTACCTGTAATTGCACCGTCAGCAGTAATCTTGGTGGAATCGGACACAAATACCTGCTGGGACTGACCGGTAGTTGTCTTGACATTGATAAATCCGTAAGATGGGTTTACAACTTCAACAATACCGGAAATCTGAGCAATTTCCTGAGCGGAGGTAACTCTGATTTCAGAAACCGCACCGCTGTCAGTAGTGATTTCTGCGGACATATCAAGTCTTAAATCATAAACCTCACATTCTTCATCGTCAAGGAACACTTTAATACCCTTGGTCATAGGATATCTTGTATCTTCACCGTTTTTGGTTATAACGATGGAGGCTTCTTTTGCAATTAAGATTTCGGTAATTGTACCGGTTGTGCTTCCGATATCACTTGTAACCTGAAGTGAATCAATCTTATTATATCTTACGATACATTTGCTTACCTTATCACCTGCAAGAAGATTTGAAAGATTTGAGTTCTTTTTATTTCTTGTAACGATAATATCGTCAGATACATAGTAGGTTTCAACTGTACCGTCTTTTCTTAAAATTTCAACCTTGTGCTCGTCATAATCAAGCTTATTGATTATACCGTCTGAAAATTCCACATTTGTATCAATTACATCAATTTTTGTAACAACATTGTTTTTATCAAGATGAAGTCTTGCATTGTCCTTGGTTCTTAAAACGGACAGGGTTGCCATACCGTTATTAACATAAACCTCACAGCCGGGATCAACTGAATAGATTTCGGTTTTGTTTGTGCCGCTGTTTTCAATCTTAACTGTTTTGATTGATGTTAAAACGATTTCAGTAATCTGACCAACGATGGTTTTAACAACCTCGGGTGCAAAATAGATGGTTTCAACTCTCTTTAAGGTTGCATCCTCAAATACCAAGGTAACATCAAAGCCACTCTTTAAATCGGATGCTTCGCAAGCTTCGCCGTTCATATAGAACTCAGCTTCGGAAATATCATAGCTTCCGCTTCCTGCTGTTAAGGAAACTGTAATTTCACTTCCAATGATTCTGTCAAGCTCACCTTCGATGAATAAAAGCTCTTTTGCTTCCATTACTCTGTAAAGCATAACTGCCATCTGAGCTCGGTTAACCTGAACGTCGGGATTGAAGGTTGTAGCAGTCATACCCTGCATAATTCCTTCTTCTTTAACATATTTTACATAAGCTCTTGAAGCTTCGGGAATCTCATCCTCATCCTCAAAGCCTGTATCAGCATCAGATAAATCTGCATCTGCATCCATTACCTTTGTAAGGTACATTGCCGCTTCGTGTCTTAAAAGAGGCTCGTTAAGCTCATTTTCTTCAGCAAGCTCTTCGATTTCTCCAAGAGCAAAAACGCCCTTGTAGATAAGAAATGCAATTTCCTCACCGTACTGAATATCAAGATCTTCTAATTTTTCTTCATAGATTTTATATATATCCTTCAAAGAATCGGCGTATGTATCATCATTTTTACCAAGAATTCTTGAAATAAGAAGCATTGCTTCGATTTTGGTAATTCCCTTTGCAGGCTGGAAGGTGCCGTCAGGGTAACCGCTGATAATCTTTTTATCAGCCATATCGTTGATTTGTTCGATTGCCCATGAATAGCTTTCTTCATCAACATCAGCAAAACCTTTAGCTGCAAAAGCCACCAGGGACAGGACTGATAACATAGCAAAAATAAGTACACATGAAATAATTCTCTTTAACATTTGAGTTCCTCCTTAAGAAAACTTATTTTTATAATAATATTCTATCATACACTATAGTAAAATTCAAGAAAAAACTGTCATTTATTTATGATTTTTTTATAAAAAAAACACTACAGATTGTGTTTTTTAGTAAAAAATGCATAAAAAAGCACCGCGAATAAGAATTCACGATGCTTTTTCGGTTATTAATTACTTTAAAATATCCTTTGCAGAGTCTAAATCGGCATATATTATCAGATCCTTGTGAGTTTTGAGCATAGTTGAAGGAATCATATTTGTAAGCTCCTTAGTATGTACGGTTTTTTCAATTGCCCATGCTTTTACAGGATAAGGAACACAGGAAACAATTCTTTCACACTGCATAATCTGGTAAACAGTCATTGAAACAGCTTTTTTCGGAACATCGTCAAAGGTAGGGAACCAGCCCTCTCCCAGCTGCTGCTTTCTGCATTTTTCATCAAGCTCAACAATATGATATGCTTCCTTTGTTTCAAAGTTTGCCGGAGGATCGTTAAATGCGATGTGGGCATTTTCTCCGATACCGATAAGACCGATATCAATGGGAAGCTCTCTTATTTCCTCCGTTAATTTTTTGATACCCTCTTCGGTTCCGTCAACAAAGTGAGCCTTCTTTAAATTTTTAACCTTATCAACAAATCTTTCTTTTAAATACTTTCTGAAGGAGGCGGGGTGAGTTTCGGGAAGGTCTACGTATTCGTCAAGGTGGAACATTTCAACCTTTGACCAGTCAACATCCTCAGTAACTAAGTGCTTGATTGTATCAAACTGAGAAGCACCTGTTGACAACGCAATTCTTGCATAGCCTTTTTTGGCAATTACCTCTCTTAAAACAGCAGCTGTATGTGCTGCGGCACTTTTGCCTAATTCATCGGGGTTTTTACAAATTCTTAATTCCATTTTTCATTTCTCCTTTTATGTAATTTTTTTAATAAACATCATTTGTTTTTGTAACAGGATTTAACGGAAATGGTGAATAGTCAATAAATTTAAGGTCTCCGTACAGTCCTCTTACAAATCCTTCAATAGCCTCTTCGGTGTAACTGTAGCAATTAACAAAAGTGTGTGCTGCAGTAAAATAATTATAAAATATATTAACATCTCCAAACGAAATGCCGACAGATTTTTCAACACATTTTCTCATAATTCTGGAAATCATAAAAATCTCCTTGCCAAAGAAATATGGTGCTCCGGCCGGAGCGTGAAATCCGATATATGTGGCATATACTATTAAATCATAATTATTGAGGGTATCATCATCTTCCGGTGTGTATCCCACCTGAAATTCTGCTTTGGCTCCATATTTTTCAAATGCAGGGATTATATATTTTTCTACTTTTTCACAGCAAAGCTGAGAATAGCCGATATAGAATATTTTTACCTTTTTAATTTTATTTCGATCAACAGGTACAAAGTTTGTTCTGTTTGCGGCAAGAGTAAGCCCTTTTTCTGTTATTTCACGGGTTACCCTATGAATATTGTCAGATATTTCTTTGACTTTTTCTTCCGTTGGATGCGGAACCTCTTCATCAATAAATATACCGTATTTTTCTTTAAGCTTTAATATTCTAAGGCATGCATCATCAATTCTGTCTTCCGACAATTCACCTGACAAAACGGAATTTTCAAGAATATCTATGTAATCCAGATCCTGAGGATTGATTATCATATCAATTCCGGCTTTGATTGCCTCAACATACATTTGCCTTCTCGGATATATTGTTTGCATAGCTTTCATAGCAGAATCGTCAGTAAGGCATACACCTGAAAAACCAAGCTTTCCTTTTATGAGTTCTGTTACAACCTTATATGATAGTGAGCATGGCAATAACGCACCGTTTACCAAAGTGTCGTCTACTGCTTTAAAGGTAGTATGGCCTACCATAATACTGTCTACCCCGGCTTCAATACATGCCATAAATTCTCTTCCCTGAGTATTTTCCCATTCTTCCAGACTTCCTCTGTATGAAGCAGTTGAAAAGTGAAAATCTCTGGTTTCATCAGGGTCCTGACCCGGAAAATGCTTTGCACCGGTTGCAACGCCTGCGCTCTGCATTCCTTTTATAAATGCAGTAAGCATTTTACAGTTAATTTCGGTATCAGAAGTTAACTGCCTTAAATCTGCTCCTTTTTGAGAATTATCGGCAACCGGACTCCACACCCATCTGAAACCTATTGAATGTATATCATCTCCAAGGCATCTGGCATATCGGTATGCAAGTTCAGGATCTCTTGTTGCACCAAGGCCTGTGCCCGTAGGAAGTGCTGCGTGGCCCTCAAATTTATTCTGCGGAATTCCCTGAGCTGCATCAAGCGCAGGCAAAAGAGGAATTTTCATACATTTATTAATATAGTTTACAAAATTAATAAACATATCTTCCTTTTTTCCATTAAGTTCAGGATTTCCGAGTTCTGTTTCAATCACCTTATAAACTTCTTTTGGTTCAGTGCTTACCCAATCGGCTCCGATGGGATTATTTTTAAAATACTCTTTGGGATTATCCAGTTTCATAAGATCCTGATGGTGAAAAATACAAGTCTGCCCTATTTTTTCACGAAGTGTAAGCTCTGAAAGCTTTGGAATAGCCATATTACTCTCCTTATATATCCTTTAAAAATTCTTTTATTAAAACTCTGCGTTTTTCTTTTAATGAAATATTTGACGCCATGCCTATTGCGATAGACATAACACCTGCTCTTAAATCAGCCATCTGGCAAAGAGGATCATCTGTTTTTTCTTTAAAGAGCATATCTCTTAATTTTTCATCAGCTCCCCCATGCCCCTCGGATGTTGACTCAACGACAGGAATTTTTTTAGCTTTACCATCTCTTGTAAATACAGTAATGCTTTCTTCGGCATTTTCACTGTAGCCATCGATTTTTTTAAATGTTTTCTTAATTTCCATTCTTGCTTTTGTACCATTAATAGAAATATTAAGCCCCTCATACGGAGAATGAGCAGTTAGTGAATAACTCATTATAGCTCCACCTGAATATTCAACGCTGACACTTAAACTATCTTCAATATCAATTTCATCTGAAAAAACACATTTATCTCTGAAATATCCATCTGCGTCTTCACATTCATAGTACAGTCTTCTATCATTATCTGACGCTTCAATATCAAAGTAAAATTCACAAGTGTCTTTATATGGACAAGTTAAACATCTTTCGCTTTTTTCTTCCCTTTGCGCTCCGTAAAATCTTCTTGTGCCAAATGCATTTACTGCAACAGGGTCTTCTTCCAGAAACCAGTTTGCAAGGTCAAAATGATGTGTTGACTTATGGATAAGAAGGCTTCCTGAATTTTTGCGTTCTCTGTGCCATCTTCTGAAATAGTCAGCACCGTGGGAGGTATTTAACATCCATTCATAATGAATACTTAAAATATCCCCTATTTCACCTGATTTAATAAGCTCCTTTATCTGCCTGAAGAATGGCTGAAATCTTAGATTAAAGGTAACAATAAGGTCTTTTTTATATTTATCCTTAGCCTCCTTTATGGCAAGGGCTTTTTCAAAGGTGGTTGTAAGAGGTTTTTCCGAGATTACATCACAGCCCTTTTCCATAGCTTTAATTATATAGTAATCGTGATCACAGTCACGGCATACTACAATAACCGAATCGGGCTTTACCTCATCCAGCATTTTTTCAAAATCATCATAAACGGGAATGTGAGCTCCGGTTATTTCACTAACCAGGGTAGCACGCTTGGGATTAACATCATATACGCCGCTCAGACTGACATAATCACTATAGTTTTTAACCATCGGGATTGCATAGGCATATACACCTCGGTTACCGGCGCCTACCAGAACGTATTTTTTCAAAATATCAACTCCCTTTTGACATTAATAAAATTTCTCTTGACACCTACATTTTACTATGATAACATTTGATTGTAAATGGACTTATTTTGCTTTTTTTGGATAATATTTAAATTTCTATTTTTAATCAATCGTTGACAGAACTTTGTTTTTTTATAAAACTTGTATTAAATTGGATACACCTGGATAAAATTGGAGGTATGTTGTGTTAAAAAATCCAAATTTCTCTTCAAAAGGAATAAGTATTCAACCGGTTCATATTTCCTTCCACGTTCCTCCGGGCTCCTGGAAGGGAGATCCTAAAGGGCATATAGGAAAATATGATACGTTTTTTTATGTTATTGAAGGGGAAATTATTCTTTTTGTAGATTCAAAATACTTTTGCGTCAAATCGGGACAGCTTGCCTTTTTACCTAAGGGAAAGCTTAGAAAATACACTCAGGTATCCGATAAATTCGTTATGTATGAGGCTCGCTTTGAGGCTGAAATAGATGATGAAAATTTAATGGAAACACTTGGAGTTACCGAGAATAATTTTGTTGTCAGTATAGCCGATAACAAAAGACTGACCGAGCTTTTTATTACCGCACACCGTGAGGAGCTTGACAAGGATCCGATTTTTCATCTGACCTGCTCTGCCAACCTTTTAGAGATTATTAAAATCTATACCGAGACAGCAAGAGCAAATTACTCCTATACTCACAAGGATATTGTAATTTACGAAAAGCTTATAGGCTATATGCAGGATAATCTTGACAAAAGCATTACATTAGGTGAGCTTGAGAATATTGCTCACATTGAGGGCACCTATCTTATAAGAAAATTTAAAAAGGCTTTCGGCATACCGCCCATGGCATATTTCGGTAATATGAAGTACCATAAGGCAGTTGAGCTTCTTCTTAATTCCGATTTACCTATTGAAGCAATCGGGGCTTCGATAGGAATTCAGGACGGGGCTTATTTTTCAAGATGGTTTAGGAAAAACTCAAATATGTCCCCTTCTGAATTCAGACGCTTATTCAATAAATAATAAAAAAGCTGTAAAGATTAATCACCTTTACAGCTTTTTTGATTAAAAGTTAAAGCCTGCTTCTATAGCCTTTTTATTGATATCAAGCATCTGGGCTCTTTTTGGCGGGATAAGCTTTTCAAGCGCTGTGAACACATCGTTAAGCTCAAACATACCTGTTTCCTTTAAAACCTTACCTGTTATTACCATATTGGCAAGCTGAGCAGCTTCAAGCTCATAAGCCATTGTGGTAGCAGGGATACCGATATACTCGATATCATCTCTTTTATGCTCGTTATCACAAAGAGAGCTGTCATAGAAAAGCTTTCCTCCTGAAACAATGCTTCCCTCAAATTTTTCAAAGGAGGGCTTATTTAAAACAATTGCTTCTGTAGGGGTTACAACATAAGGAGAACCAACAGCGGTATCATTTAAAATAATATGACAGTTACAGGTACCGCCTCTCATTTCAGGACCGTAAGAAGGCAGCCAGGACACAGCCTTATCGAAAATCATACCTGTATATACCAGAAGCTTACCGGCAAAAAGGATTCCCTGACCGCCGAAGCCTGCAAGAATTATTTCATGATTCATAATTATACATCCTCCCTATCTTTATATACACCAAGAGGATAAACGGGCATCATTTTTTCTTCAACCCATTTTAAAGCTTCGGTTGGTGCAAGGCCCCAGTTTGTAGGACAGGTTGATAAAACCTCAACAATTGAGAAGCCTTTTTTATTAATCTGGTTTTCAAATGCCTTCTTTATAGCCTTTTTGGCATTTCTTATATTTTTAACATTGTTAACAGCAACTCTTTCCGCATAAGTTGTACCGTCAAGAGCAGAAAGCATTTCACAAACCTTGATAGGATAGCCCTGTGTTTCAGGCTTTCTTCCGTATGGGGTGGTCTGGGTAACCTGGTCAACCAGTGAGGTTGGAGCCATCTGACCGCCTGTCATACCATAAATTGCATTGTTAATAAAGATGATAGTGATATTTTCACTTCTGCCTGCTGCATGAACTGTTTCCGCAGTACCGATAGCGGCTAAGTCACCGTCTCCCTGATAAGTAAATACTATATTATCAGGATTTGCTCTTTTAACGCCGGTTGCAACTGCCGGAGCTCGTCCGTGAGCCGCTTCAACCATATCACAGTTAAAGTAGTTATATGCAAATACCGAGCAACCAACCGGTGCGACACCAATTGTTTTTCCTTCTATACCAAGCTCGTCAATTACCTCTGCAACAAGTCTGTGCACAATACCGTGGGTACAGCCCGGACAGTAATGCAAGGGTACATCTGCAAGGGCATGTGGTTTTTTAAATACTACACTCATTATTCTATACCTCCTGCAACTTCTTTGATTTTTGCTAAAATTTCATCAGGAGAAGGAATAACTCCGCCTGTTCTTCCGTAAAAGTCAACCTTAGCTTTACCGTTAACGGCTAATTTAACATCCTCAACCATCTGACCGGTGCTCATTTCAACCGATATGAATGCCTTTGCCTTGTCAGCCGCTTCATTTATAACCTTTTCAGGGAATGGCCATAGGGTAACAGGTCTTATAAGACCAACCTTTATGCCCTCTTCCCTTGCCTTTTTCATTGCATTTTTAACAATTCTTCCGATTGTTCCGTATGCAACCATTATAATATCAGCATCTTCAATATTCTCGGTTTCGTACTTAACCTCGGTTTCCTTGATTTTCTGATACATTTTATCTCTGTCCAGAACGGTTTTCTCTAATGTATCGGGATCAATATATAAAGAATTGATAACATTGTGAGCTCTTTTTAATCCTGTTCCGTTAGTTGCCCAGGTTTTTTCAGGAAGCTTTCTTCCCTCGTAGGAACCGAAGGTTACGGGTTCCATCATCTGACCAAGCATACCGTCACCCATAATCATAACGGGCATTCTGTACTGATCGGCAATGTCGAAGGCCTCCATTGTAAGGTCAACACATTCCTGAATTGAGGAGGGTGCTAAAACAACTAATTTAAAATCACCGTGAGCCAGACCCTTTGTTGCCTGGAAGTAGTCAGACTGTGCAGGCTGAATACCGCCAAGGCCCGGACCGCCACGAACTATATTTAATATAACGCAAGGTAAATCGGCACCTGCTATGTAGGAAATCCCTTCAGCCTTTAAGCTGATACCGGGGCTTGATGAGGATGTCATGGCACGAACACCTGCAGAAGCAGAGCCGTATACCATATTTATTGCGGCAATTTCACTTTCCGCCTGCATAAACAAGCCGCCAACCTTTGGCATATTTTTTGCCATATATGCAGATACCTCAGTCTGAGGTGTTATAGGATAGCCGTAGAAATGCCTGCAGCCTGCACGGATAGCGGCTTCAGCAATTGCTTCGTTACCCTTCATAAGAACTTTTTCCATTATAATCAATCCTTTCTTACTTCAATTACACAATCAGGGCACATTGTTGCGCAGAATGCACATGAGATACATTTGGATTCATCTGTCATCTGTGCAGGATGGTATCCCTTACTGTTAAGCTTATCCTTGGAAAGAACAAGCAGACTCTTCGGGCAGACGGTTGTACAAAGTCCGCAACCCTTACACAATTCTTCGTTAATTGTAATCTTCGCCATTTTGAAAACCTCCCATTCTAATTTTGCCATGGCAGTTTAAGATATTTCTTCAGAGGAAACAGCTTACTGTCAGTTTTTTTCTTATATTCAGAAACCTTCTCTTCAAGAAGAGATGTAAATATAAAAGGCAGCTTGATTTCTTCGGCTACCGACAACACAATCTCCTCACCCTTTAAAATATCCTCACAGGATGTTTCATAGGAAAGATTGGTGTTATTGATAAGGCCTGTTATTTCAAGTCGGGAATTTATATTGATATCCCTTATCATCATTATAATATTTTCTTTATTGTCAGTCAATGGTCTTTTAGTATTTATTACAGAATACATTTGGTATTTTTCTTGTGAAAAATAACCAAAAAACCTTCCAAGGGCTGTTGCACCTGCATCATCACCGCCTACATCAAAGACAACCTTCTTGGTTTTATCTGCAAAAACCTTAAGCAAATGGGCAGGAAGAGAAGGTATGTCCACATTGGTATTTGCATAGGTGGGAGATATTACCTCAATTCCCATTTCATTTAACATTTTTTCGTTATCCTTGGTTCTGTAGTAAGCATTTACTATATCAAGGTCAACGATTATTACATCGTTTCCCTCTTCCTTTAATTTTATTGCATAGTTTACTGCCACCTCGGTTTTCCCGCTTCCGTAGTGGCCTACAAAAATCGTTATTCTGTCCATATCAGTCAATCCTTCTTAGCATTTTATAATCAAGTTTAAGTCTTTTTCCGTAGAGTCTTACTGCTATAAGCGAACCGAGAAATCCGATTACTCCCGAAATGATACCTGCCGGTTTTCCGAAAGTATTCGTAAAAATCATATAACAGCTTAAAAATACAAGCAAAGGAAAAATATATGTTATAAATGCGGATAATAAAATTTTCGAGCTTTCGGTTTCAATTTCAACCTTTTCACCAACTGAAACTGAAAGCGTGTTATTTATCCATACATCTAAAGGCTTTGCTCCGCAACCGCCGCAGGAGGCACAATTTCCTCCGCAGGCTGATTCACGGATAAATCTTATAAGAGCTTTATTATCCTTTATATCAATCACAAGTCCGCTGCTTGTCATAAAGTCTCACCCTTTTTGTATTTTTCCGCCTGATTGAGCATATCCTCGGCACTTTTACCTGTATTTTCGGTAATAACGGCACCGCCGATAATACGGGCAAGCTCATTTATTCTCATTTCTCTTTGCATTTTTATCACTTTTGTATGCGTGGTATTTTCCTCAACCTGTTTTTCAATCAGAAAATGCGTATCCGCCATTGAGGCAATCTGGGCAAGATGGGTAACACAAAGCACCTGACGGTCACCTGAAACATACCATAGCTTTTCCGCAATTTTCTGGGCTGCACGTCCGCTTACCCCGGTATCAATTTCATCATAGATTACGGTAGGAACTGTATTGGTTTTTAAAAGTGCACAGTTTATACCGAGCATAATTCTTGAAAGCTCACCGCCTGAAGCTATTTTATTTAATTTTCCCGCTTCCATGCCTGCGTTGGCGCTTAACAAAAACTCAACCTTATCCACACCGTCTTTGGTGAATTTATCCTCTTTGGTAACCAAAACCTCAAAAAGAGCATTTTTCATATTAAGCTCGTTAAGATGAGTCATTACATCCTTTTTAAGAATTTCGGCAGCCTGTTTTCTCTTTTCAGTAAGCTTTGTACTTAATTTTAAAAGCTTTTCCTTTTTTGCTTCAAGCTCTTTTTTAAACATTAAAATTCTTTCATCCGAAAGAATTATATCCTCCGCCTCTCTTTTTATTTTATCAAGGTAAGCCATTACGGTTTCATAATCCTTACCGAAGCGGCGTCTTAATTCATTTATTTCGTCTATTCTTTTTTCAATTTCATCAATTTCGTATTCATTGAAGCTGAAGGAATTCATATAATCCCGAAGAGCTTCGGAGACATCCTCCAGGGCATAATAGGCATCGGTTATTTTAGTATGTATTTCCTCAATGCCTTTATCGAAGGAGGCAATTTCACCTATTTCCTTCATAGCGTCGGAAAGCTGTTCATCACAAGAGGGGTGTCCATAGCCCTTTTTAATAAGGTCGTAAGCCGAGGAAAGATTATCGGAAATCTTTTTTCCGTTTGCTATTATCTTCCTTTTTTCCAGCAGCTCCTCATATTCCCCTTCTTTAAGATTGGTATTTTCTATAAGCTCTATTTCGTAATTTAAAAGCTCAAGCTTTCTTTCCTTTTCATACTCATCGGTATCAAGAGCTTTTATTTCATCACTTATTCTTTTTGCATCCCTGAATTCGGCACGGTATTCCTCTAAAAGCTCACCGCAACCTGCGAAATTATCAAGCAGTTTTATATGCTTATCGCTGTTATAAAGCTCCTGATTTTCATTCTGGCCGTGAATATTGATAAGTTCCCTGCCAATTTTACCAAGGATGGCTAAGGTAGAAAGACCGCCGTTGATACGGATATTGTTTTTCCCCTCAACACTTACCTCTCTTGATATTAAAAGCTCTCCGTCAGAAGCATCAATTCCAAGCTCCGAAAGAGTATTTATCATAGCATCGTCAATATCAAACAAAGCCTCAACCCGTGCCGATTTTTCACCGGTACGCACAATGTCCTTTGAAGCTCTGTTTCCTGTTATTAAATTGAGTGAATCTATTATTATTGATTTACCCGCACCGGTTTCCCCGGTTAAAACATTAAGTCCGCTTTCGAAATCAATAACTGCCTCTTTAATTACGGCAACATTTGATATTGACAGGCTTTTTAGCATTTCTTATTCCTCTCATATATTCTTTATTGCGCTTACAAGCTTTGCTGCATGCTCCTCGGTTTTGGTAACCACCATAATGGTATCGTCACCTGCAATAGAACCCATTATTCCCTCTTCGTGAAGATTATCAATGGCAAATGCCACTCCCTGTGCCATTCCCTGAAGAGTTCTTACTATTACGATATTATTGGCATAGTCCACCGAAGTAACCGCCTCGGTTATAATAGTAAAAAGCTTAGTGCTTGAGCCGGTGGAATTTTTGGACATTTCTCTTGATACATGGCTGTATTTATTTCCTTTTTTATCCGAATGAACCTTAAGCAGCTTAAGCTCCTTGATATCACGGGATACGGTTGCCTGAGTAACCTTATAGCCCATTTTTTTAAGCTTTTCGGTTAACTCCTCCTGAGTTGAAATTTCTTCCTTTTCAATTAATTCAAGAATCGCTCTTTGTCTTTTCTGCTTCACTTTTTAGCACCTCTTTCGGATAATTTATCGTTAAGTATGGAATAGAAGGATTTATTGTTAATTCTTAAAAGCTTAGTGGTATAGGGAGATTTTTTAACGGTTATAACTCCCTTCACCTCGACTGAATCATGCCCGTCGGGAGAAACAAAAACCTTCTTATTATATTTTTCATTTACCGATATTTCAAGAACTCTTTCATCAGAGAAAAGAATCGCTCTGTTTTCCAGAGAATGGGGGCAGATAGGAGTTACAATCATTCCCTTTACACCCGGTTCAACAACAGGTCCGCCTGCCGCCAGTGAATATGCGGTAGAGCCTGTGGGGGTAGAGATAATAAGACCGTCTGCAGTATAGTTTTCTACGGTTTCACCGTTAATCTCTAAATTTATATCAATCATTCTCGGATATGAGCCACGGGATATTATGATATCATTAAGACAATGATAAGTGTGGAATTTATCTTCGGTATCGGTAAATTCACAGGTTATCATCATTCTTTCATCAACGGTATAGTCCCCGGATAACAACTTGTTAAGTCCGTGAAGCTCGTCCTTTTCCATTTCGGATAAGAAGCCGAGATGCCCTAAATTAATACCCATAATCGGCTTATCATATTTTGCACAGTTACGGGCAGCGGCAATCAGGGTTCCGTCTCCTCCGAGAGAAAGAATAACATCAGTCTTTTGAAAAAGCTCTTCCTTTTTTGCAAAGATAAAGGGCAGCTTAATATATTGCGCGTATTTTTCCTCGGCATAAACACTTATATTGTTAGCAGAAAGAATTTCCCAGACCTTTTCAACAATATTAATATTAATTTCTTCTACATTCTTAAGAACAAGACCAATACTTTTAATATCCATTTCTACAACTCCGAATGCGAATCCGCAACAATTTTTTCAATTAATTCATCAGGCACCTCTGAAGAGTCAGCCTTTTTTATATGCATCAGATATTCTATATTGCCTTCAGGTCCCTTTATGGGTGAGAAATCAAGATTCACGATTTTAAATCCAAGCTCTCTCGTAAAGGCAAATACATTGGTAATAACCTCTCTATGTACACCAATATCCCTTACAACACCTTTTTTCCCAACCTTTTCCCTGCCCGCTTCAAACTGGGGCTTTATAAGAGCAACACAGTCTCCGTCTTCCTGTAAAAGCTCGTTAACCTTAGGAAGCACAAGCTTTAAGGAAATAAAGGAAACATCTATGGAAATAAAGTCCACAGGATCGGTAATAAGAGAATTATCAAGATGACGGATATTGGTACGCTCTAAATTGCACACTCTTTCATCGCATCTTAATTTCCAGGCAAGCTGACCGTAGCCCACATCCACCGAATATACCTTTTTAGCACCGTTCTGAAGCATACAGTCGGTAAAGCCACCGGTGGAGGCACCTATATCCATACAAACCTTTCCGTTTATATCAAGGTCAAATTTCTCCATGGATTTTTCCAGCTTCAAACCGCCGCGGCTTACATATTTTGCGCCCTGACGGACTATTATATTGGAATCGCAGCTGACATTTGTTCCCGGCTTATCAACCTTTTGTTCATCTATATAAACAACACCTGCCATTATAAGACTTTTAGCCTTTTCGCGGCTTTCAGCCAGTCCTTTTTCAAACATAAGGACATCTATTCTTTGCTTTTCACTCAAAAGCCAAACACCTCTTTAACTTCTTCAAATATACTTTCTTCATCCAGACCGAGCAATTTAATAAGTTCTCCGTATTCACCATGCTCAACGAAGGTATCACAAATCCCTTTACCGATAAATTCAAATTTCATTCCCGAAAGAGCTGAAAGAATACTTTCTCCAAGCCCACCGCTTTTCAATCCCTCCTCGATAACAAGAAGCCTTCCGGTTTTTGCAACCGAGCTTTTTATTTTATCTGTATCAAGAGGTTTTATAAAGCGTATGTTTATAACATCAGAGGATTTTCCAAGCTTTAAAAGACGGTCTGCCACACCAAGTGCGGTATTTACCATCTTTCCCTCCGCCACAATTGTAAGAGCTTCACCTTTTTTTAAGAGAACACTCTTTTTATACTCAACGGGAGGACAATCTAAAACCGATGCGCCTTCTCCGCCTCTGGGATATCTTATGGCAATCGGCCCTTTATGCTCATTAACCGCATAGAAAAGCATTGCCTCAAGCTCTTTAAAATCTGCAGGCGAAAGAACTGTCATACCGGGAATGGAATTAAGATAGGAAATATCAAATATCCCCTGATGGGTTTCCCCGTCCGCACCTACTATTCCGGCACGGTCTATACAGAATACCGCGTGAAGATTCATTGCGCATATATCGGTAATAAGCTGATCATAGCTTCTTTGTAAAAAAGAAGAATATATTGCAAATACGGGAATCATACCCGAAAGAGCAAGCCCTGCGCACATGGACACTCCATGTTCTTCGCATATTCCCACATCAAAAAATCTTTCGGGATATTTTTTCTCAAATTTACAAAGTCCTGTTCCCGAGGGCATTGCCGCAGTTACCGCCACTACCCTGTCATTACTTCCTGCAATTTTAAGCAAGGCTTCTCCGAACACTGATGAAAAATCGTTTTTTTTGCCTGTAACCTCGCCTGTTTTTATATCAAAGGGGGAAATTCCGTGAAATTTTTCGGGATTTGCCTCAGCAGGTGGATAGCCCTTACCCTTTTTGGTAACAGCGTGAATAAGCACAGGTTTGTTTATATGCTTAACGCCCTCAAAAATTCTTATAAGCTCATTCAAATCGTGTCCGTCAACAGGACCGTAGTATTTTATACCGAGCCCCTCGAACATTTCACCGCCGGATACTGCCTTACGGGCAATATTTTTAATCCCCTTTGCAGCCCGTTCAAGAACGGGTATTCCGCTTAAGGACTCTCTTAGCTTGTCCTTGACATTTATATAGGATGAGTTAAGGCGAAGTTTTTCAAGATATCTTGAGATGCTGCTTTTATTCTTCGAAATTGACATTTCATTATCATTTAAAATGATTATAATATTATCTCTCAAATTATCATTGCTTATATCGTTTATAGCCTCATAAACCATACCGCCTCCGAAGGAGCCGTCACCTATAAAAGCAATAACATTATTTTTTTCACCCTTTAAAAGTGAACCTCTCTTAAGCCCTAACGCAACCGAAAGAGAATTTGAGCTGTGCCCGCTGTTGAAAAAGTCAAACTCGCTTTCCCTGATTTTCGGAAAGCCTGCAAGACCGTCTTTTTTTCTTAAGCTTAAAAAATCCTTTTGTCTTCCCGTTAAAAGCTTATGGACATAGCACTGATGCCCCACATCAAACACAACCTTGTCGGAAGGAAAATCAAAAACCTTGTGCATGGCAAGAGTAAGCTCCACCGCACCTAAATTGGATGCAAGGTGACCGCCGTTTTTTGAAACAGTGTCGATGAGCAACTCACGTATTTCCTTTGACAGAGCATTAAGCTCAGCAATATTAAGTTTTTTTACATCGCCTGAGGTTTTTATATTTTCCAGATACATATTATTCTCCTATGAACCCCTTATGCCTTAAACTTGTTATTTTTTAATCTTTTTAATTTGTCGTCCTCAAAAGACCTATACCGGGAAAAAGGCACCGATAATCGAGCCGAGTATAGCACCGATTATTATCTCAAAGGGAGTATGTCCCAGCAGTTCCTTTAAATCCTTATCTATTTTAAGATTGTCATTTTCAACCCATTGGTCAATAATAATATTTATAATTTTTGCGTGCTCCCCTGCCTCACGACGGACATTTGCCGCATCATACATAACAATTACCGCAAGAGCAAAGGCAACGGCAAACTCGGGAGAGGAAACCCCTGAAATTCTGCCTGTCATAAATACAAGAGTTGACACTAAAGAGGAATGAGAGCTTGGCATACCGCCCGAGCCTACAAGTCTTGAAAGGTCAATTGTCTTACTCGTTATAAGAACAAGTATAACCTTTAAAACCTGGGCAATCAGCCAGCTTATAAGACAGGCAACTATTATTTCATTTTTAAAAAATTCAATTATATAACTCATATAAGCCTCTATTTATTTCTGGAGGAAAGGTATCTGATAAGCTTCTTTAAAAATTCGCCTCTCTCACCAAAGGTATCCAGAATTTTTTCAGCCTGCAAGGTAAGCTCGCAGATTTTTTCATCACATTCGGAAAGACTGAAGTAGGTTAAATAAGTTGTTTTATTATTTTTCTCATCACTGCCTACAGGTTTTCCCAATGTTTCATTATCGGAAATTTTATCCAGCATATCATCCCTTATCTGAAAAGCCATACCGATAAGAGCTCCGAGCTTTGCAAGGCTTTCGATATCCTCTTCGCTTCCGCCGCCTAAAATTGCACCGACAGCACAGGCCGCCTTTATAAGTGCGCCCGTTTTAAGAGAATGAAGCTCATTTAAAAGTTCTAAAGGGATAATTTTATTTTCGTTTTCAATATCTATTACCTGACCGCCTATCATACCGTCCTTCCCCGAAGCCCCTGCAATATACTTTGCAGCTTCACGGGAGTGAGGAATTTCGCAGTCAAGCATTTTTTCAAAGGCATAATTTAAAAGCCCGTCCCCGGCAAGGATTGCCATTGCCTCAGTATACTTTTTATGACAGGTCGGCATACCGCGCCTTAAGTCATCGTTATCCATTGAAGGCAAATCATCGTGAATAAGTGAGTAGGTATGTATATACTCAATTGCCGCCGCGAAGGGAAGTATATTCGAAACATCCTCCTTAAAAAGAAGATAGGTGCTCATCATAAGGATGGGACGTATTCTTTTTCCGCCTGCACTTAAGCTGTATTTCATTGCCGAAATAACGGTGTTGTAGGAAAGTCCGCCTTCGGACAGGTCTTTTTCCATATATTCTTCAATTATTCTTTTTTTGTTTTCAAGCTCTTTTAAAAATTCAGTCATCAAAAGCTTACTCCTTATTTTCAAAATCCTGAATACCGGACGCCATAACGGCTCTTACCTTTCCCTCTGCCGTATCAAGTGTCTTTTCAAGCTCGCCTGCAAGCTTGATGCCCTCTTCAAACATTTTTATGGATTCCTCAAGGGGCTCGTCGCCCTTTTCAAGCTTTGAAACTATATCTTCAAGTTTTTTTAGTTTTTCTTCAAATGCAGCCATTTTATACCTCCTGTTGCATCTTTTTGGAAAGAACCCTGCATTCTACCCTTCCATCAGAAAATCTTAGGGAAAGTAAATCATCGCCCTTTACCGCCCTTGCCGAGTCAATTACCTTACCCGAATCATCCTCAACAAAGGTATAACCTCTTTTTAAAACCTTAAGCGGACTTAAGGAATCAAGCTTGGCAATATTTTTTATAAAGGCTTCCTTCTTTTGGCTCAATGCCCCTGAAAAAGCTGTACATAACCGGTTTTTAAGAACTTCAACATCCTGAACACGTCCTTCAAGTAAACGCGCAGGGCTTGCAAGCACACCGCTTTTACGAAAAGAGGAAACTCTTTCCTTAAAAATTGAAAGGTTTTTCATAAGACCGTTATACATTGTTTTACGGGAATTTAAGATAAATTCCTTAACCGCCACCGTATCGGGCACACAAAGTTCTGCCGCCGCTGACGGAGTAGGTGCTCTTAAATCCGCCACAAAATCCGAAATTGTATAATCGGTTTCATGGCCTACCGCCGAAACCACGGGAACGGAGGATTTGAAAATCGCACGGGCAACCGCTTCTTCGTTAAAGCTCCATAAATCCTCAATAGAGCCTCCGCCTCTGCCCACAATCATTACATCAACCTTTTCGGAATTTAAATATTCAATTCCTGCCACTACGGTTTTATAGGCATCCTCCCCCTGCACCGAGGCCGGATATATAAGAATATCCGTTGAGGGAGAACGTCTTTTTATTACATTTATAATATCCCTTACCGCCGCTCCTGTGGGTGAGGTTACCACTCCGACACAGGAAGGAAAGGACGGAAGGGGTTTTTTATATTTTTCATCAAAGAGACCTTCTTTGGAAAGCTTTTCCTTAAGCTGCTCAAACCTAATGTGAAGAGCTCCTACCCCGTCAGGCTGCATTTCGTTTACATAAAGCTGATACACACCGTCCCGCTCATAAGAGGAAAGGCGCGCATTTACGATAACCTTCATTCCGTTTTCAGGCTCAAATTCCAGACTGTAGGCAGAATACTTAAACATTACTGCCTTTATCACACTCGCTTCATCCTTAAGACTGAAGTATAAATGCCCGGAGGAATGTCTTTTAAAATTGGATATTTCGCCCTTTACATAAAGATTCTGAAGCATGGGGTTAAGGTCAAAAAAATCTTTGACAAGCTTATTAAGCTCGCTTACGGAAATAACCATACTATTTTTCCTCTGTTCTTAACATATTACCCAGAATTCCGTTTACGAATTTTTTGGTTTCTTCCCCTTCGTAGGTTTTGACGATTTCAACAGCTTCGTTAACCGAAACCTTATTCGGGATATCCTCTCTGAATAATATTTCATAAATGCTGACACGAAGTGCCGCAAGTGCTACCTTTGAAATTCTCTCAAGGGTATAGCCTTTCGCGTATTTCACTATTGTTTCATCAATAACCTCAATATTCTTGTGAATACCGAATATGATATCCTTTACAAATTCAAGATTGTTTTTAGAAAACTTACCGTTTTCTTTTTCATAATCATCCCTGAAGGTTTCAAGGAAATTTGCAAGAGCCTCTTCGGGAGAATCAAAGCTTATGCTTCTTCCGAAGGTTATAAGAAACGCATATTTTCTTAAGTCCTGTCTTTTCATAGCTTCTCCCTTATTCAGCGTGAACGCCTTCGATATAAATATCCACATCTACAACATGCAGACCGACAATGCTTTCGACAGCATCCTTAACCTGTTCCTGAATCTTTCTGGAAACATTTATAAGGTTGGTGCCGTAGTTAAGTATAACAAATATTTCAAGATACAGCTCATTATCCTTGGTATAAACCTTAATACCCTTATCCTTACCGGTTGCCTTATTGGAAATAGCATCCAGGATTTTTGCAACCCCTTCCTTAGCTTCCGCATCGTCACCTATAAGGCCGTAAACTCCTTCAACCTCCATAAGAGCATTTTTTGCAATGGACGCAACAACATTTTCAGAAACCTTAACTTCACCGGCTTCGATTACAACATTGTTCTTTTCTTCTTCAAATTTTTTCATTGATATTGCCTCCTTTTGATTATAATAATTGCATTATACTATATAATAACATTTTCAACGGAAATTTTCAATATTTTTTAAAAAAACTTTATTTTTTATTTTTTGTATGATATTATATATATATAATTATAGATTTGAGGTGCTTTTATGAGCTTTCTTTTAAAAATAAACAAGCTTTTCAAACCGGTGGTTCATCCCTTTAATCTTAATAACGACGGGGTTAAGACCTATGCTATGTGGCAGTTTGAAAAGGGTGCAGATACCATTAAAAACTATATGGGCTGTGCCACAAAAGAGGAAATGTTTGAGGGTAAAACCGTTCTTGATATCGGCTGCGGTGCAGGCGGAAAATCCCTTTACTATATCACCCTCGGTGCAAAGCACGTTTACGGGGTCGATGTTGTTGCATCTTATAAGGAGGAAAGCGAGGCTCTTGCAAAGACTCTTAATCTTTCGGAGCAATTTACCTTTATCCATGCAGACGCAAAAAATCTCCCCTATCCCGATAACTCCTTTGACACCATAATTATGAATGATGCCATGGAGCATGTGGGAGAACCCGAAGCAGTGCTTAAAGAAGTTTTAAGAGTGCTTACCAAGGGAGGCAGGGTTTATATTAACTTCCCCCCCTACAATCATCCATTCGGAGCTCACTTAAGTGATGCAATAAATATCCCATGGGTGCATTTGTTCTTTTCGGAAAAAACTCTTATAAGAGATTATAAAGAGCTGGTTAAGGATTTACCTGACGGCGAATCCAGAATCAATTTCAGAATTTCCAAGGATGAAAACGGAAAAGAGTATTTTTCATATATAAATAAAATGACAATAAAACGCTTTAAGAGTATTTTAAAGAAGCTTGATATCAAGCCTATATATTACACTGAAATGCCCTTGAGAAGCATTGTAGCACCCCTGGCAAAGCTTCCTGTCTTAAAGGAAATGTTTGTTAAGATGGCAGTTTGCGTTATAGAAAAATAAAAAGAGGCAGAAACGAAATCAATCGTTTCTGCCTTTAATTATATGAAGATGTTTTACTGTCTGTATTTTTCACTGAAGGTTTTTCCGTTAGTAAAAGACGCTTCTGAGCCAAATACGTTCTGCTCCAATACAGGTGTTTCAAGAGCCTTGAAAAGTATTTCGGAAATTTCCTCAAGAGTAATCACCCTGTCTTCAATATCAGGATAAAGAATAAGTCCTAATTCGTTTGCCTTTTTCATATATCCCTTGGGATAACCTTCTGTTTTTATTTCATTTTTATATCCGAGCATACATACGGTAAGCTTAACCGCTTCGTAATAAGAAATCAGCTTTTCGGGAAGATACATATTTTCCCCGTTACCGTCAGCAAACTTCATATTCTGAATTACAGCTATATCATTATAGTAAGGAGTTTTTTCATCAACATCTGAAAAGGTGCAATTGGACTGAATATTCTCCATTTTCATAGCCTGGGTAATAAGCTTTGCAAATTCCGCTCTGGTTACACCGTTAAAGGGACCCTGCTCAATATGATTTCCTATTCCCATATTATTAAGCCTTGCAAGGTCGGTAAGCATTTTCACGTTACCTGAAATTTCAATTTGTCCCGATGCATTTTCCCTGTCGGGGTCGGATACCTCTATAAAATACTCGTGATCAACGGTAAGTTTGGCAGGATAGATAACAAAATAACTGTAATAGTCTACACCTGCATCCTCGGGTACATATAAAAAATTGGCAGGCTGACTGTATATCTCCTTTTCCGCGGTTTTATCGATAATTTTTAAGGTTGCGGTAAAATCCTTATCCATTCCCTTAAAGCTTATATTAAGGACAGTTTTTCCCACAGGCTTGATTAAAAAATCGGAGGTAACTGTTTTTTCTGATTCCGTAAAAGAAAAATTAAAGGTCACATCCTCGCCGGGAAATGCTTTGATATTTACATCACTTGCCATTACCGTATTGGTAATAAGCATAAAAACAAGAGCTGTTATTATAAGTATTTTTTTCATATTATCGTCCTTTCTTTTGTTATCATAAGGAAGGTCAGGATTCGATTGCCGCCTTCCTTATGTTTATTTCTTTTATTTTTTCCATATCGAATTTAGGCTTTCTGTGATAAGTATAAAGGCCATTCTTCTCCTGCTCAACATCATAAAGCTGAGTATAGCATAAGCCGAAGAATTTGGGACAATCAAGAATTGCCGTTGTAAGACCCTCGTACCTTTCAAAAAAATCCGCTTCGGTTTCAGGAGCATTTCCGTAGCCCCAGCTTTCGGAATTTTCTTCAATATCCCATTTAATTCCGCCGTATTCGCTTATAAAGGAGGCTTCTCCCTTATAGAACTGTCTTCCCTTTAAGGTATCTCTTTTTTCAATACCGCCGGTTAAAGAGCCGTCCTTTTCAAAATTCTCAATACTCTTTTTAAATTCAGCTACATCCTGAGTGTAATCGTGAAGGTCAAAGATGTCGGTTATAACATGGAAGTTACCGCTGGTATCAATGCAGGGACGGGTGGTGTCCACAGCCTTTGTAGCTTTGTAAACTATTTCTAAAATTCCGTCCTTCTGGGCTCTTCTTTCTATATCCCAGGTTTCATTGAAGGGGCACCAGCCTATAATTGAGGGGTGATTGAAATCACGGTCAACCGCTTCAAGCCATTCACTTAAAAAAGCACATACTCCGTCATATCCGGAATGGTCAAAGCCCCAGTTTCCGTATTCTCCCCATACAATATATCCCATTTTATCACAATGATATAAAAATCTGGGCTCGAATACTTTTTCGTGAAGTCTTGCTCCGTTAAAGCCTGCAGCAAGAGAAATCTTAATATCATTTATAAGAGCTTCCTCGCTTGGTGCGGTATAAATACCATCAGGATAAAAGCCCTGGTCGAGAACAAGTCTCTGAAATACACTTTGACCGTTAATTAAAAACTTATATCCGTCAAGGGTTACATTTCGCAAACCGAAATAGCTCTTCACCTTATCCTCACCGAAGGTAAGAACAAGATCATAAAGGAGACCGTTTCCAACCTCCCAAAGATGTATTTCGCTAAGGTCAATAACAGCATCAAAGCTTTCGCTGTTAACAGTTATTCTTGTTTCGCCCACATTTTTTCCCTGATAAAAGGCTGAAGCTGTTAATATTCCCTTTCCTCTTACCAAACCCTTCAGATAAAGCTTGCCGTTTTCAGAATCGGGATACAGCTTAAAATTCTTTATATGGCTTTTCGGAATGAATTCCAGCCATACAGTCTGCCATATTCCCGTAGTTCTGGTATAGTAGCAGCCGTAGGATTCATATTTTTGCGATTGCTTTCCTGAAGGCTGTAAGGGGCTTACGGTATCGTCATAAGCATTGATGACAATGGTATTTTCCCCTATATTAACATAGTCGGTTATATCGAAGGAAAAGGAGGTATATCCACCCTTGTGGGTGCCAACCTCTTTACCGTTTACATAAAGGGTTGTAAGATAATCGCAGGCGCCGATACGTAAGAAAATAAGCTTATCCTTATTATCTATGCTGATATTTCTTTTATACCATACTGAATTTAAAAAATCGGTTTCCCCCACTCCCGATAAAGAGCTTTCAGGACAAAAGGGAACAATAATTTTACCGTCCAGCTTTTCCTTTTCATACAGTCTGCGAGCCTTGCCGCTTGCACTTTTATCAATTTCAAATTCCCATTCACCGTTAAGATTTAACCACATTTCTCTTTCAAACTGGGGATTGGGATATTCAGGTCTTGGTATATTCATATTTTTTCCTCATTTCACCTTTTTTTAGAATTATACCACCATAGCGGTAAATAGTCAAATAAGAAAACCTGTAACAATAAAATCTTTCACCTCTTTTCCGTTTCTAAAATATCACTTCCCTGCATAATTGTCAATATATAATGAATATATTTTGAATATTTTTATAATATATATTTATGAATATAAAAATAATATAATTATAATATGAGGTGATTTAAGTGGCAAAGGGAACTATAAAAATAAATAAAAAAGGCGATGACGGGTACAAGGTTATATCGGTGCGTATAAAGGAAGGAACCTTAAAGAAAATCGATGAACTGTCCGATAAAAGTAACCGTTCAAGAAACGAGCTTATAAACATCATCCTGGAAAATTCGGTTGACGATGTGGAAATCAATTAAAAAAATGTTTTGCATTTGCAAAACATTTTTTTATTTCCTTCGGAATAACTTTACAGTTATTAAAATAATACCGATAAGAGCAAGCGGCAAAACCACCCACAAGGGATTAAAAGAAGCTTTATCCAAACCGATTACACCTGTTTTCTTAAGCTTATATACTATATTATCGGGCAAAAGAGAATACAGCTTTTGCAAGTCGGATTTATCCATTTCATAGTCAGCCGTCATAAGGCTGCTCATAATCATATTGTAGCGGTCAACCTCGCCCTTTGGGGTAACAGCTATAAATACTCCCTCAAATGAAGAGTCGGCTTCATTAAGTGCATCTATGTAGAGAATGTTTTCGTAAAGCTCTCCGGAAAGACTGTTTTCAACCGTCCTGTTTTTTATATTGGTAATATTTATATTTTTTGCAATCTCCAGAAAGCTTTCTTTATCTACGTATGTACTTTCACCGTTAATTGTAAATCTTATTTTATCAGCCCTTGAAATATTTTTTGCATACTCAAGAAGAGGTTTTTTATTACCTATATCAAGTCTTTCCGCTTCGGCTTTCTCAAAGACTCCTTCACGGAGCATTTTCTGCATACCGCCTGATATTGAATCATTATGTCTGTCCTTAAGTATTATACTGTCCTTATGATAATCATCCCTTTCCCAGTCAAAAAGATTTTCATAATATTCAAGCTCCCATATATAAAGCTGATTTTTCAGACAGCCGAAAAGATAGTTTGAATTTTTCTTAAGCTTAAGCTTACCCGAATGAACATTTTCAAAGCTTAATTTTTCACCGGGAACCACATCGCCCTTTATTTTCTTAACAGGGGTAAGTGTTAATGAATATTCCGTGTCGGGATAATCAGGAGAATTATCCGTAATAACATAATCATCCACTGAGCCGATAAAAAGCAGTGCATCATCATAAAAAGAAATATCGGTATCAATTGAGCCTGCTTGTGTTGTGACGGCTGAAAGTAAAACGCAAAGAATAACAAAAAGAATTTTTTTATTCATAGTATATTCCCTCGTCCTTTAATTTTTCCGAATCTATTTCGTAAACAGCAATGCCCGTATCTGTAACAAGTGTCCTTCCCGGAACCGTTTTAAAGCTGATATCAGTTTTTACCTGTTTAAACTTGTTTATATCCCCGGAAAAATCAGCAAGAGTATAATTAGTTACAACATTATTTTTTATAATTTCTATCAATTCGGGAAGCTTCTCTATATTTGCTTCACTGAGCTTTTGTCGGAGAAACTCTTTTATTACAGCATGCCCCATTTCAATTCTTGTAATATCTCCGTTTGCATAGTTTCTGAATTGTAAGAGCCCGCAAACCTCGGCCCCTGTCAGGGTTCTTCGTCCTTTTGTAAGACTTATATTAAGATTTTGACTTGAATCCTCGTATTTCATGTTCATCGGAACATCAAATTCAAGACCGCCCACGCTGTCTATCAAGGTCTCAACCGCCGAAAGCTTTACCTTCATATAGTATGTAATGGGAATATCAAGCTTATTACAGATGGCATCAACAACCAGTTGGTCTCCCTTTTCTTCGGAAAGGATATCTGATATTTTTCTTATTTTTCCATCAGCCATAACAGTAGTAAATACAGTATCCCTCGGAATTGAAAAGCCTCTTACTGTATTTTTACCGAAAGAAATAAGCATAATTGTATCTGCCCTGTTATTATTATCTAATCCAAGTACAAGGAAATTAAATTTATCTCCGATACGTTTATCGGTTTCAAGAGCCGTAAGTGTATTATCGGGATTTGAGTCAATATTTTTTTTATTTATAACAGCAACTGCAACTGTTGCACACAAAACGCAGACAGTTAAAATCAGGCTTATTATCAAAGCTGCCGTTTTTGATTTTTTACCGTTTCCCGACCTTATTTTTGAAAAACGGTGTTGCAGCTTCTTTTTTTGTGCACTCATTTTAGTAGTATAGAAATTCTCAAGCAACACTTTCACGCTCCTTTGCTAATTAATAAGAATATTATATAAATCCGATCTTACCGTTGAGCCGTCTTCGTAGCCAAAAACATAATACAAGTGCCCCATATTATCGTCCTTTTCAAAGTTTAGTGCAACCGATATGGGAATTTGCTTAAAGGGAGCCTTTGCAAAGCCGACCTGTTTTTTTGTTTCCTCGGCATTTGTTCCTGCTACCGTAAAATATGCGGTTACGGTTTCGGGAACGGCACCGTTAAAGTTTACGAAGGAGCCTGTAAAGGCAGGCAGCTTATACCAACCCTCATCAAGCTTTATCCTTTCATCACTTAACGTATTGTTTTCAGGGTTAATTTTATAAAAGGAGACCTCCTTTATCTGTACCGGCTCAACCATCTTATAGCTTCGTACTATCCATATCCCCTTTTCGCTTTTATCAACAGGTTTAAAAAGCTCTATATGATGGCGATAATTGCCAAGGATAAATATACCGCTGCATTTTTCACCGTCTCCTGCAAAGGAGCCAAGATATCCTTCTTCCGCACTGTACCCCTTTCCTGAAATAAACGACCTTATAACCTGCTCATAGTCAAGTCTCCAGGGAAAATGGCCGTTGTCAACCTGTCTCTGAAGCTCCTGTATTGCCGCATAGGACATATTTTCCGCATTGGTTATAACAGAGGTTTTAACATCCTTTATTAGTGAAAAGGTTGATTCTATGTAGTCAATTCCCCTTCTCATATTCTCGTATTCATGAAGAAATTCATTGTATTTAATTTGTCTTTTAAACTGATAGTAAGGGTCAGTCGGTCTGCCTATTATGTATCCGTACTCGGGATTTCGCCATACCACTGTCTGGTTTTCTACTATGTTTAAAAGCTTATCAAAATCCTTATCAGCTTTTTTCCTTAGTGTAAAAAGGATTTCATCATAGTCATACAGCTCGGATATTCTTTTATGCTTAAATACGATAACTCCTTTGCTGACTTCGGTTTCATCGCAAATATATTTTCCCAGCCAGTACATTGGAATTTCAAAGCGGACATTCATCTCCCCGTTCTCATACAGCATGCTTGCAAAAATATTATAATTATTTGAATTAATCCATATATATTCAATAAACTCATAAGGAATATAAATTATATAATCTCTTATTTCCGGTCCGAATGCTGCTTCATAAATACCCTTTCCGCCATCATAGAATATCTTATTATTTCCCGCTTCAAGCTCATAAGCATAACCCGTTTCGGGAATTTTTATCAATGCACGGTTGCCGTTTATTTCGCATTGGGCGTCAAGTGATAAGCAAAGCTCTTCCAAAGGAAAGAATGCCATAAGGTTCCCTTTATATCCGTCAGACATTGTTTCAGAAAGAATATACGGTTTATTTTTAAAAGCTACAGGCTTACCGTTAAAGGTAAATTTTATATTTTCCGGCTTTTCCCCGCTCTGCCTTACATTAACCGCAACATAGACAGAAGCTGATACAACTGCAATTAAAACAGCTAAAAACAGCACGATGGCAATAGCCTTGGATATATAACTGTTTTTCGAACGGATTTTAGAAAAACGCAGTTGAAGCTTTCTTTTATCCGCACTCATCTTTGTAGTAAATAACTTTTCAAGCATAATTTTTGCTCCTTACTAAAAACTCTTATTTACAATAAAGCTTTTAAGCTCGTTAAATTCACTGTCAGTTATAAAGTTTTCCCCAACTATTACAAGTCCCATATCGGGGTGAATGTGATATAAAAAGGCACACTTTTTATATTCATCCTTTTTAAAATCTCTGATATCATAGGTGATAAGGTGAGTATATATTCCTGTTCCGTAATACTTTCCTATTTTCGAGTTGGCACGAAGAATACGCTCCAGCATCCTGACTTCGCTTTCGGTCAAATTATCCACAGCTATGTCAACTCCTATACTGCTGTTTACCACAATCTCGCAGTCTTCACCGATAAACTCATATACCGCTTTCAAAAATTCGCTGTCATTAGCTGCAACCGAGGTTGCATTAAGCAGGTTATAATACTCTTCAAAGGTTTTTAAATCCTTGGTTGCCGATGCTATATAAGACGGTGTAACAATATTATTTTTAAGCCTATCGCACAGGTTTTGTCTGGTGTAATATGCACCGTAAAAGGTATCATCGTCCCCCTTGGAATAGCTGTCATATATAAGATACCGAAGTTCATCAACATTTTTTATAAGGCTGAAAAGTATTCCTGACATTCTATTAAGGGCATTTTCATCTATGAATCTGAATTTTGCACGGTCATCCACCTTGAAATTCACAGTAAGACCATAGGGCTTCACGTCGGTTTTCAGCTCAATTCCTGAAATTTCGTATTCACCGGGATAAATCAGCTCCAGTATATTTCTTACCCTCGGAGCGTCTCCGATATAGGTTTCTTTGAGGGCATACAATTCGTTAATTTTCGGATTATCGCTTACTTTGTTTTCAAAACGCTCCACGGCAACATAGACCGATGCCGAAATAACCGATATAATTATTGCGGCAAATAAAACTACTGCCGTAATTTTTGCAGCTTTTTTATTTCCTGAACGGATTTTAGAAAAACGCAGTTGAAGCTTTCTTTTATCCGCACTCATTTTTGTAGAGAACAACTTTTCAAGCATATAAATTCACCGCCTTATTTTTCTACAAGCGCCAGAATGGTTTTCATATACAGCTTTTGCTCCTCTTCATCCATATTCTTTGTAACCTCCATATCGCACGAAACCTCACAGGCTTCACTTAAATTGGCACTTATAATATAGGACAAAGGATTAAACCAGTGCACCCCGTTAACAAACAGGGCAAACCATTTGACAATAAGATCTTTTCTTTTATAGTGGGTAAGCTCATGTAAAAATACAAGCTTAAGCATATCTGAAGGAATTTCCTTCAAGGGAATATATATCACCGGAAAGAAAACTCCTACAAGCATCGGTGAGGCAGTATCGTAAGAAGCTCTCACTCTTATCCTGCGTCTGATTCCAAGCATCTCTTTTACATAGGCTAATTCATCACATTCCCCTTTTGATACTGAATTTTTTCTTTTTCTTAAAAGATACAAAAAATAACTTATTATAACTGTTACAAGATAAATTATCATTCCTCCAAGCCACACAAGGGACAATATATCAAATATGCTGACCGTAAGTGCCGGAGAAACATTTATTTTAAATTCCGTAATGGGTGGGGTATCATAAGCTTCACTCTGAAACTCATTTTCAGACGAAACATCAGTTTGAGGTGCTTCTATATGTGTAAATTGCTGAATTTTTTCCACTTCTTTGTCCGGAATAAGCTTATATCCGGGAACAATCATTACAATAAGCACCGTTATCCATACATAATACTGCCATTTTGCGGGGAAACGCTTTGCGGTAAGGGGCTTTAAGCATAATAACAAAAGAGCCAGAAAGAATCCAAGCAGGCTTAAAATAAGTACAGTTTCAAATAATTCTCTCATCCTCTTACTCCAATTCAAACATTTTTTTAAGGTCCGCCACTTCCTCTTTGGAAGGTTTTTTGTTTTCATAGAGTGTTGCGACAAGATTTTTTATAGAGCCCTTAAACATTTTTGCCAGGAGGTTCTCGGTTTCATCAATGGCATATTCACTCTGCTTTAAAACGGGATAATAATAGTTTACCTTTCCCTTTCTTTCACAGGATATAACCTCTTTTTTTAAAAGTCTTGCCATAAAGGTTGCCACAGTAGATGCTGACCAGTCATTATTATCAAGCTTCTTTATAATATCGGCAACTGTAAGCAGCTCGTCCGAATTCCATAACACACACATTATCTCATATTCGGCATCAGTTATTGTTTGTTTTATTACTGACATTTTATCACTCCCTTTTTATCTACATTTGTAGTTACACTTATAATATCAGTTATATCTACATTTGTCAATATACTTTTTAAAAAAATAATTAAAAATATGCCGCCTTCCAATAAGGAAGCCGGCAATTCAGTAAATATAATATTCTTAAGGATTTTCATTCCAAAATTTCATGGGGTCGTGGTATATACCGTCTATTTTAATTTCAAAGTGCAAAAATGCACCTGTTGCATTACCCGTTTTTCCCACCGTACCTATATTTGCTCTCTTATATAAAAAATCACCTTCTTTTACATCAACCGTTGATAAGTGAGCATACAAAGTTGAGACTCTGCAATCATTTTCCACTATAACATAATTTCCTAATTCGTTGTTAAAGCCTACTTCGGTTACCTTCCCTCTGATTGCACTGAAAACCAGTGAATTTTCTTCGGCAACAGTATCAACTCCATTATGAAAGCTTTCTTCACCTGTTGCCGGGTTTACTCTTACACCAAAGTCTTTGCTGACTGAATTATCTATATCATTTTGCGCAGGCCAGAAAAAACAGGGAGAAACATACGCAATAGGTTTTTCCGAATTCACAATACAGGTAATATCGTAGGGACCATCAACGCCAAAAGGCCCGACCCCGCTCATATTATGTTCTAAAAGTTTGTCAATATATTCATACGGAACAAAAGTAATGTTTCCTTTAAGAACAGGTGCATTTACCATTTTATTTTTACTATTGAAATGTTTTGCAAATAATTCAGATTTAAATGGCAACGCATCTTCCGGATTAAGTATGTACTCAGCTTTTCCGATTTCGATTGCATAACAATAATTTAAGGTTTTGATTTCACTGCCGTATCTTGCAATTTTTCTTTCCGAAACAGCTTTGTCATAACTATCGGGCATATCATCATACGCAAGTCTTATAATAATTCTTCCGTTGTTCCACTCTAAACCACTGTTTTTATGATTCATAATACCAACCTTATGTAAAACCTCCCTCAACGGAAGATAAACGGTTTCATTTTCGTAAAACGGCTTATTATCAAACTCAATCGTTTTACCGTTTACAATAAATAAAATATCGGAGTCTTCTTCTAAAACCTTTGTGGCTAAAACACCGCTGGCAAAGAAAGCCATAAGAAGCAGGGTAACCGCCAAAACTACGGAGAATATCCGTGTTGATTTTTTTATTTTCTTTAATTTTTTTATCATATTAAACCTCATCTTAAGTGTGTCTTTATCCCCTGCCATTTTTGTTGTTAGTGCTGACGCTTTTAAATTACCTGCAACAATCAAATTAATAATTGTATTAATATAATTGCTTTTTTCCTCATCAGACATATCTTTTACAACCGATAAATCGCAGGAAATTTCACATTCCCTTTCAACCTGCTTGTTAATAAAATAAATTACGGGATTGAACCAATGAATACATTTTACCGTACTGATAAACCATTTGTATAAAATATCCTTCCGCTTAAAATGAGTCATTTCGTGAGACAGGATATTTTTAAGCTGCTCCGGTGTTATTGCTGTTTCGGGTAACAGCAATGTAGGCTTAAAAATACCTATCATAAGAGGTGAGGATATTTTACTGCTTTTTCTTACAATGATTTTCTTATTTGTATACTGAATAAGCTCGGGACAGTCTGTTATATCAGATTTTTTTTGCAGTTCAGACAGAAAAAACATATACCCGGTAATCTTATATAACAAAAGAGCTGTCATAATTGCAAACCATATCAGTGAAATAACATTTAGCTTGTCTTGAACAAGCATTTTTAAATATTTAGGGATATCCATCAAAGAATTACTGCTTTCAGAATCTGATTGCCGTTCTTCCGATTCATAAGCCTCTGTCGGATTGTTAATCTCTTTTAATTCCCTTTCATCGGCAGATTGCGAATTGATTGCCATTGTCGAAGTAATATTTAACGTCTCAGGAAAAGAAATCCTCACAGGAAAAACCATCACTATCAAGACAACAAGCCACATATAATAGTGCCAACTGCTTGTAAACCATTTTTTAGTAATTGGCTTAAGTAATGTAAGAACAATTACAAAAAGAATACCGATAAAAGAGGTAACAAGTATAGATTTAAATATATCCTGCAACATAACTTATACCTCCTTATCTTCGAAAATTGCTTTCAGCTCCTTAATATCATCCTCAGATAGCTTTTGCTCCTTGAACAATGCAACGGCAAAATCCTTTACCGATCCGTTATAAAGACTTAAAATCAGATTTTTTGTTTGAAATTTGCGATATTCCTTTTGAGAAATCAAAGGTGTATAATAATATAGCTTACCCTGTTTTTCAGCAGACAAAGCACCTTTTTCAACAAGCCTTGTGAGAAATGTACCTATTGTTGTTTTCTTCCATCCCTTGTATTCAAACGCTTCAATAATATCAAGTGAAGTAACAGGCTTATTTTTACTCCATATTACCTTCATCACCTCTAATTCCGCCTCAGATATATTAATTTTTCCCTTTGTCATATAATTGCCTCCTTCATTCTACAATTGTAGTTTGTATCTATATACTACATCTGTAGTTTGAATTTGTCAATACTTTTTTTAAAAGAAAATAAAAAAACTTGTGATTACTCACAAGTTTTTTACATGTTATATTAAAGTTTCAAGCTCAACAAAGTCATAGGAAAGACTGTCAGCTACATTTTTATTTGTGCATTTATGCTTATAGATATTTACTCCGCAAGCCAGTCCCTTATCCGCTTTTACAGCCTCTTCAACGCCAAGGTTTGCAAGAAGTCTTGCATACTTAAAGGTGGAATTACACAAAGCCACGGTGGAGGTATAAGGAACGGCACCGGGCATATTTCCTACACAGTAATGAACAACTCCCTCCTCGATAAAAACGGGGTTATCGTGAGTTGTTACATGAGAGGATTCACAGCAGCCGCCCTGGTCAATAGCAATATCAACTATTACTGAGCCCTTTTTCATAAGCTTAAGATGCTCTTTTCTTATAAGCTTCGGAGTTTTACCGCCCGGGATTAAAACCGAACCGATAACAAGGTCTGCTTTTTCCAGGGATTTTCTTATATTTGCTTCACTGCTGTAAAGAGTGGTTACCGATGCACCGAAGATATCCTCAAGATATGCAAGACGGTTAAGATTGATATCTAAAAGTGTTACCTGAGCATCACTTCCTACAGCCGCTTTAGCTGCATACATACCTGCAACACCGCCGCCGATGATAACAATTTTTCCTCTTTCAACACCGGGTACGCCCCCAAGCAGGATTCCGCGTCCGCCAAAGCTTTTCTCAATATATTTTGCACCCTCCTGGATGCTTAATCTTCCTGCAATCTGACTCATAGGGCGAAGACATGGAAGGTTTCCGCTTTCATCCACGATTGTTTCATAAGCAATTGCGGTTACTCCGCGTTTTATAAGAGCATCACCTAATGTAGGATTGGGAGCAAGATGAAGATAGGTAAATAAAATCTGTCCTTCTCTTAAATAAAGATATTCGCAGGGCTCGGGCTCTTTTACCTTTATTATCATATCAGATTTTTCAAATACCTCACCGGGAGTATTTAATATAACCGCCCCTGCCTCCTTATACATTTCATCACTAAAGCCTGCACCTTCGCCTGCTTTTGTTTCCACATACACTGTATGACCGTCTGCAATAAAGGCAGCCGCATTATCGGGGGTAATTCCCACGCGGTATTCATGATTTTTAAGTTCCTTGGTTGTTCCGATTATCATTTTAAATTCCTCGTTTCTTTTATGTTTTACTTGCTTTTTCTTATATCAAATTGGTATATGCTGTAAAGGGTAACGGAAGCAATGGGGATATGGAGAACTATAAGCTGATTGTAGGAGCCTGATATAATATCATAAAGACCCCACAAAAGATTATTGGCAAGCTTCCATATACGGAACCCTTTTCCGCCCTTTTGCGAAAGATTGGCAACAAAGGTAAAGGTAGCCAATATCGCGATGGTTGTTAGTACAAGGGTACTTCGGTTTATTATATTTATAACGAAAAATCCGATGTAATAAATTGCAAGAACAATTTTGGGAATGGGCAGCTCCTTACTTCTGAAAAACAAATTTACAAGACATATAATACATCCCAATGCACAGGATGCCACACCGTTTAACCCTTCGGGGTTAAAAATATAGCCTAAGGCTGTAAAAAAATTCGAAAAGAAGGTAAGAATTATCATTAAAGCAAACTGCTTTTTGGTGTTTCCCTTAATCAGTGTTGCGCCGATTGAGGAAAAAAAGCCTATTCCGCTTACAATATATTTTAACACAAGCATTTCATCACCCCATAATAACACTATTACGATTTTATATTAAAATGAAAAAAATGTCAACAAAAAAACATCAGTTTTATTTAGTTCTTTCATCGGAAGCCCTTGCTTTTTCAAGCTCAATTCCGTTCTGATTGTCAATAACGAACTGTACGAAGTTCCTTACACCGTAAATAAGAGCATCTTCATCCAGCTTAAAGTCGGTCTGATGGGCAACCTGACTGATCCCCTTTGCTTTGTTTCTTATACCCAGACGGAAGAAAACGCTTGGCACGATATCGGTAAATCTTGAAAAGTCCTCAGAGCCCATTGTGGCAGTTATTTTTTCAATATTTTCCTTTCCTACCGACTTTTCCATACTTTTTAACATCAGCTCGGTAAGATAGGGGTTGTTATATACGCAGGTTGATTTCTGGGGTGCGTGCACTTTTATTTCCACACCGTACATAGCAGAAAGTGTTTCGGCAAGCTTTAATATTCTTTCATGAATAAACTCACTTAAAGGAACATTGAAGGTACGGATAGTTCCCTGCATAAGCGCATAATCCGGGAGGATGTTCTGAGCAGTTCCCGAAATAAGCTTGGTTACACGGCAGACAACCTTTTCGTCAGGCGGAACCTCATCGGCAAAAATCGACTGAATACCGTTATACATTTTTACCGCAATTGCCAAAGCATCTATCCCTCTGTCATAGGCAGTTGCGTGAATGCTTTTTCCTTCTATATCTATTCTGAAGTGACGGCTTGACGCCATATTCATCCCCGAGAGCAAGCCAAGCTTTCCGGCATCAATTCCCGTTCCGACGTGAAGTGCCGTCATTATATCAACGTCATCAAGCACACCATTTTCTATCATCATCATAGCACCGCTTGTAACACCCTCCTCGCTTGGCTGGAAGATCAGCTTAACACGGCAGGCAAGCTCGTTTTCAATTTCCTTTAAAGCTTTGGCGGTAGCGATCAGAATGGCTGTATGAGCATCGTGACCGCAGGCGTGCATCATTCCCTCGTGACGGGAACGGTGTTCAAAGGTGTTGGCTTCAGTCATTCTCAATGCATCCATATCCGCACGTATTCCGATAGTAAAATTATCTTTTTTCGGATTAATATAAGCTACCAGACTTCCCTTTCCGTATTCCTCGGTATAGGGAATTCCCATACTGTCAAGCTCTCTTTTAACCAGAGCAAGGGTTTTGGGAAGTTCATAATCAACCTCGGGATACATATGAAGCTCTCTTCTTAATTTAACTATATAATCGTTATCAATATTTACCATTTTTTATACCTCCGCTATTCCGTTTCCGTTTTCGGATATTTTTAGTAAACTCATAAAAATCTGCCACTTTGTAATTTACTTAAATTATATATTAACATAATTAAATATACAATTGACATTTATGCTATTTTTATGTACAATACTGCTTAAGAGGTGATTAAATGAGCGAAAATTTTACCAAGGAAGCTATGAGAGTAATTTAGGGTACGAGATAACTCATACCGAAGGGTACTCGGCTGAAGATTCAACTCTTTCATATTTGCACAAAACTCCGAAACATATGCTTTATTATATGATAAAAGGCGGAGGAAATATAAAAATTGAGGGAAAGAATTACCGCTTCGGAGACGGAGATATTATATTTCTCAATCCTCAGGAAATGTTTTGCTGCCGTATTGACAGTAATATTTACCACGAAAGAATAGTTCTTCATCTTAACGAGGATATTTTAGAAGGCTTCCCGAAGGAATGCGGAAAGCTTCTCTCCCCTTTTACCAATCACAAAAAGGGAGAAAATAACTGCATAAACGCAAAAACTGTAAGCAAATACAGACTTGACCTGATTATAAGAGATATATTTATCCTTTCCAAAAGAGCCGGCAGTCATAATGAAGTGCTTACCCTTTGCAAGACAGCCGAGCTTTTAGGCTGCCTTTGTGAAATTTTTGAGAGCAAGAACGATACAGATCTTATAAAGTCAACCGATCATCCTACCGTAAACAGGATACTGGAATATCTTAACGGTAATTATACAAAACAGCTTACCGTTGATATTATAGCAAGGGAATTCAATCTTGATAAATCCTATATGTCTCATTTATTTAAGGAGCATGTGGGAATATCCTTGTGGAATTACGTTATTTTCCGAAGAATTTCCTATTTTAACAGCCTGATTAAAAACGGACTTACAATAGATGAAGCCAGTCACAGGGCAGGCTTTAACAATTACTCAAATTTTTTCAGATTATATAAAAAGCATACGGGAATTACTCCTATGGAATATAAAAAGAGCCCTTAAAATCCTTACGGACCTTAAGGGCTTATTTTTATGCTTCCACTAAATTATCAAGCTCCCTGACAATCAGATTACCTGTAAGAAGATCGGCATACTGAAAGGTGTAGTTTCTCTTTATGCCATCCTCGTCAAGAGTTGCGAAAAATATATTTGGATATACGGAGGTTATGACAGCAGGTACATTTACAAGCTTCTTTCTGCTTTTGGCAATAGATAAATCTATATGCACATTGGGGTGATTCTTACATAAATATGTAATTTGTGCTCTGAAGCAGGTAAGTCTGGTTACAACATTATTTTCCGTAGCTTTACTATCCCTTTGATTTTTCACGTCGGACACCTCCTTTACACATTACCGCCGGCAACGGTAGATATGTATAAATTACGGTGAGACGACAAGCGAAACTTATAGTTTATAAAACCCTATGCCGATAGATTTTACAGGCTATATGTACGCTCACGCGATAACTTAGCCGTCGGATAGCTAATTATACTTAAATTATACCTTTTTTTATAAATTTTTTCAAGTTTTTATTTTTAAAAACAAAAAATGCTCCGCCAAAGCGAAGCATTTTGCATCTGACCAACAGGTCTGATTATCTCTTTGAGTTTTTGCATTTGCGTTTCACAGCGTTTTATATCGTGGATAACGCTCATATCGCGGGATATTGTGAGGGTATAATCGCATATCGTTTGATATATTTGGTGCTGTCGCATAGAATGTTGCACCAAATTTGCACCGAATATCACTCACCTATCGGCTTAACACAAATTCTTATATAAACATCTTTTTTTATCGTTTGTCCGTCTTTTTTAGAAAGCTTGACATTATGAAGAGCAAGTGTATAACCATCTTTCATATTTTTTGGAAAACTTACTTTGATAGGTTGCTCAAATCCAACAATAACTACTTCTTTTTCTGCGCCATTCAATGCTTCTTGTTCAGTCAGAAGAATTTCGGTATGTATTTCTTTATCACTTCGTATACTCGTATTATAAAATTCAGTAGAAGCATCAGTTTCCATTGTTAAAAACTGAATTTTGTTTTCCATTATGAAACCTCGAACAAAAATCAAGTAGTAAATAGATCCAAGCACACCAATAACACCCCCTATTACAATATTATATACAAGAGCGATAATAGGATTAGTCAGAGATTCATATGCCTTTACTATACCATTCTGATTCGAGAGTATCAGTTTACTGTTTTTAATATCGGTAACTGCAGAAATAAGATTCAAAACACCAACAATCAAAGCAACCCAATAACCACCTAAACCGATTATAAGTTGAATAATCGCAACAACTATCCATATAATACCATTTGTTTGAAGCCTCGAAGATAACTTATTAACAAGTTCTTCTTGATTAAATGACCGATTAACAGTTTCACCGTTAGTCGTTGATTGCTGAGATTGGCAAGAAGTTTCTTTTCCACAATATGAGCAAAATTTTGCATCATCAACGAGTTGTGCTCGACAATATTGACAGTACTTCATTTATGTATTCCTCCAAACCAAAAAGTGCGCGGCAGAAGCCACGCACAAAAAACGTAGCTCCAAGCCGCGACGCAAACATTTCAATACCCTACCATACATGGAATAAGCATACGAAAAGGGAGCATACATTTTTATCTAAAATAAAAATGTACACTTATCCTATGCAAAAGTAGGGTGAAATATTCAATTTGCGTCGCAAGAACAGTGTAGCACAGTTTTAGCACTTTGTAAATACCTTTTATTACAAAAAAGCAGTTGCACCGTGAGCACAGCTTATAAAAGCAAAACGGCGAGGTTATTTAAATACAAGCAAAAAAACAGCACCCACATACGAGAGTGCTGTAATTGTTGATAATATAAATTATCTCTTTGAGAACTGTGGTGCACGACGAGCTGCCTTTAAGCCGTACTTCTTTCTTTCCTTCATTCTTGGGTCTCTGGTTAAGAAGCCTGCTTTTTTAAGCTCAGGTCTTAAGCTTTCATCGAACTTAAGAAGTGCTCTTGCGATACCGTGTCTGATAGCGCCTGCCTGACCGGTTACGCCACCGCCGGATACCTTTGCGATTACATCGATTTTGCCTTCATTACCGGTTAAAGTAAGTGGCTGACGAACGATTAACTTTAAGGTTTCCAATCCGAAATAATCATCAATTGTTCTGTCATTTATTGTAATATTACCTTTACCGCTGACAATTCTTACTCTTGCAACAGAGCTTTTTCTTCTACCTGTGCCGTAGAATGTTTCTTTAACTTTAGCCATTACAATATCCTCCCCTCTTAACCGTTATATACTTCCGGCTTCTGAGCTTCGTGACCGTGCTCTGCGCCTCTGTATACTCTGATGTTTGTAAGCATTTTTCTGCCAAGAGAGTTCTTTGGAAGCATACCCTTAACAGCAAGCATAATAGCCTGTTCAGGTTTCTTTTCCATTAATTCTCTGTAGCTTGTAGCCTTCATACCGCCAATGTGACCTGTGTGTCTGTAATAGAACTTGCTGTCAAGCTTGTTACCTGTAAGGATAGCTTTTTCAGCATTGATAACGATTACGTTATCACCGCAGTCAACGTTTGGTGTATATGTGGGACGGTGCTTGCCTCTTAAAATAGTTGCAACCTGAGCAGCAACTCTACCTAATACTTTGCCTTCAGCGTCAATAATGTACCATTTCTTCTGAACATCTGCAGGCTTCATTAAAAATGTGCTTTTCATAGTTAAATCCTCCTATATTTTTTATCAACGCCATTTATTGTAATATACTTTTTAAAAAATGTCAATAACTTTTTTCATATTTTTTAATATACAAAACTCAAACTCCGTTTTTCTTTAATTTTCTCCGTTTTTCTTCCGTTTTCTAAAAAGGCAATTCACTTTTTTATTTATTTAATTCTTGTAAAAAAAGCAAAATCATTGTATAATCAATGTATTAACAGCAAAAACAGTCATCGGTAAGTTTTTTCGAGAGAGGATTATTATGAGAAAAATTCTTAGTCACTTAAGACGCGCAGTTGATGATTACAATATGATAGAGGACGGGGATAAAATTGCCGTGGGAGTTTCCGGCGGTAAGGACAGCATGGTGCTTTTAAATGCCCTGTGGGAATTAAAAAGGTTTTATCCGAAGAAGTTTGAGGTTATGGGAATAACCGTGGATATGGGCTTTAGTGAATTTGACCCTTCCCCCGTTACGGATTTTTGTGCCGATAAGGGTATTCCCTATAAGGTTGTAAAAACCCAGATAAAGGATATCATATTTGATATAAGAAAGGAAACCAACCCCTGTTCCTTATGCTCTAAAATGAGAAAGGGTGCTCTTAACGAGGCGGCAAAGGAGCTGGGCTTTTCAAAGGTAGCACTCGGTCATCACTTTGATGATGTTATAGAAACCTTTTTCCTTTGTCTTTTATATGAAGGAAGAATCGGTTGCTTCTCCCCTGTTACCTATCTTGACCGCAAGGAGGTTTATCAGATAAGGCCTCTTGTTTATGCAAGAGAGTATGATGTAAGAAGCGCCGCAATTAAAAACAGCTTACCTGTTATAGTTAACCCCTGTCCTATGGACGGAAAATCGAAAAGGCAGGATATCAAGGATTATATATTAAATACTTCAAAGGAATACCCCGATTTAAAGGAAAAGGTATTCGGAGCCCTTGTAAGGTCGGGTATAGACGGCTGGGGAATAAAATAAAAAAGAGGGATACCCTCTTTGAA
>SVKB01000014.1 GCA_015068665.1 Oscillospiraceae bacterium
AGGAAATTTTTAGATAGAATGAGGCAAAAACGCAGGTAATATTCGGATATTACCGAGGATTTTAACGATATTATATCAAAAATTTACAATTTAAAAACGAGTTCGGATAACTTTCCGACGGCTAATCTTTTTTTCTTATGGCGGATAGAGTTTAAAATACAGGAAAGAATTACTGAAGAAAAGTATGGTTGTGAATTTGAGCAAGCCGGGATTATAAATCCTTCGGATTTTCGATATGTTTTTAAAAGGCAAAACTCAATATGCAATTAAAATTGCCCGATATGTGCTTTGCACAGTTTAATTGGTAATTTTATATCGGCGTGTCGAGTCGCCACGCCCTACAGTATTAAAAAAGGACGGATGCCGAATGGCATATCCGTCCTATCCTTAATGTTGACATAAGTCAACAATTCATGATTTTTTTTAAAATCAATTCATGTTATCGAATAGATAACAATTCATGCACCGTAAGGTGCAATTCACTATGCCGCATGCGGCATATAATTCTGCATTCTGCACTCTGAATTCTGCATTTATATGTCAATTTCCAATCAGTAATCCCCTACCAGTTATCCTTAAGCCATTTTCCCAGCTTTTTTGTAGCCTCCACTGTGGTTTTGGCTCCCGATAAAATGGTTTTTCCGATATACTTTGCACCGTCTGCCACTGTATCTGATGCGTCCGAAACAAAATCGGAAACATTGCGCTCCATTTCCATAAACTTTTTGGAGGTTATTATTTTTGTGGAAAATCTCACCACCTCAAGAGCACCTTTATCAATCTCCTCGGCTATATATCCGTTGGGTGCGGTATAGATAGCTATAATATCCTTTATATCTTCAATCCAGTCATCTAAAGCAAATATATCTACAACATTTCCCACCGAAACCTCCCAGGACTTGGGATCGGGATTTTGTTTAAACAGTATATTGGTAACCGCCCTGGCAAAACGGTAGGTAAAAACCACATTTTCAAGAGTGCTGCCGACAATCGCTATAACCGTTCCCGCACCCGGGATAAGATGGGCAAGCCTGGTTGCAGCCTTGCACCCTGCAATATACTGAGCGGCCCCCTCCATTATACAAAAACACAGCTCCTTGCTTCTTTCCTTGGTAAAGCTTATATTATGGTTTTGCGTCATCATCCAGAGCAGGGTTCCCCAAATCCCCGTAATTGCAAAGGTATCTCCTATTCCCTCAAAAGCCCCTAAGGGTCCGGTTAATGTGGACTCATGCATTGCCCACTGGATATCCTTTTTATCAATCTCGTATATTTTTATTCTTCTCTTGTTTGTATCCCCCATAGTACCCCCTGATTTTAAAGAATTTTGTTAAAATATCCGTCCTCGTAGCCCTTTGAATAAAGACCGCGGATTTTATCGATATCAGTTTCAATTCTTTTTATTTTTACAGGACGGGAGGGAGCAATTACTACTGCCCTTCCCTCCTTTTCAAGCTTTTCTATTTCCTCAAGCTGTTCGTTATAAACTAAATGTCTTTTCTTCATTGCCTCCAGAAGACGGGGGTACTTTTTATAATAAAGCTTTGCAAAAAGCATTGCCTTTTCCGCTTCTTTTTTATAACCCCTGTGCCTTGTAAGAATTATAACCAGCTTATCACAGCCCTCTGAAAGTGCTCTTTTATATGGAATGGGATCGGTTATCCCCCCGTCTAAATAAAGCCCCTTGCCCATGGGAATTATGGGTGAAACAAAGGGAAGGGCGCAGGTAGCTTTGAAAAGATCAAACTTATATCTGTCATTTTTCATTTCATAATACTCGGCATTCCCCGTTAAAATGTTGGTAACACCGGTTAAAAATTTGGTTTTGCTTTTAAAATAGGCATCATAATCAAAGGGGATAAGCTTTTTCGGAATATCCTCATAAACAAAGGTCTGACCGAATAAAGCCCCCTCCTTAAAAAGATTTCTTAAAGAAACATATCTTTTATCCCTGATGTATTTTTCGCAGATTTGTAAATTTCTCCCCTTCTGACCGGAGATATAGGAAATCCCGTAAGCCGCACCGGCTGAAACTCCCACTCCCACATCAAAGGTGATTCTCTGCTCTAAGAAAGCATCCAGAACACCTGCGGTATACATTCCGCGAAGGCCTCCACCCTCTAATACAAGACCTGTTTTAGTCAAGCTCAATCACCCCATCATATAGCATTTTATATCTGCCGTTCATTTTAAGAAGCTCCTCGTGAGTGCCTCTTTCAATAATTTTTCCGCCCTCCATAACCATAATTATATCGGAGTTTCTGACCGTTGAAAGACGGTGGGCAATAACAAAGGTGGTTTTCCCCTTCATAAGCTTTTCAAGCCCCTTGTCAATAAGCTTTTCGGTCATGGTATCAACCGAGCTTGTAGCCTCGTCAAAAATTAAAATCGGTGTTTTTGCTATTGCGGCACGGGCAATATTAAGAAGCTGTCGCTGTCCCTGGGAAAGATTTGCCCCATCTCCCTCAATCATGGTATCATACCCATCGGGAAGCTTTAATATAAAGCTGTGAGCACTTGCCAATTTTGCCGCTTCAACTACCTCCTCATCGGTAGCCGAAAGCCTGCCGTAGCGGATGTTTTCCCTTACGGTGCCGGTAAAAAGATGTGTATCCTGCAGTACCATGGCAATGGCTTTTCTTAAATCATCTCTTTTTATTTTCTTTATTTCAATTCCGTCAATTAAAATTTTTCCGTCGGTAATATCATAAAAACGGGTTATAAGATTGGTAACCGTGGTTTTTCCCGCACCGGTTGATCCCACAAAAGCGATTTTCTGACCGCTTTTTGCATCAATGCAGGCATCCTTTAAAACCTGCTTTTCGGGAACATAGGAAAAGTCAACATCAATAAATTTAACCTCACCCTTTGCCTCGATTTTTTCATCACCGCAAACCCAGAAGAAGCTGTCATTTTCAACCAGTAATGAATATATCCCCTCATGGTCGCTTATCTCAGCCTTTTCGTCAAAAACGTCACATATTCTTTCAATACCCGCAGTTGCGGAAACAATTGAATTATACTGATTTGACGCTTCGTTAATAGGCTTTCCGAACTGTCTTGCAAGCTGTAAAAAAACCACAAGACCGCCCACACTCAAATGCCCCGAAAGGGCGAAAAGTCCGCCAATCATAGCAATAAGCGAGTAGTTTATATTATTAAGATTGGACATAACGGGCATCATGGCACCGCCAAAGGACTGAGCTGTAATTGATGCCCTTCTTAATTCATCATTGAGTCTTGAAAACTCCTTCTTTGCCCTTTCCTCATAGTTAAAAACCTTAACTACCTTCTGACCTGTGATGGTTTCCTCAATATATCCGTTAACCGCACCTAAATTTCTTTGCTGAAGCTTATAGTATTTCCCTCCGTGCTTCATAATTGTTCTTGATGTAACAAACAAAACAGGGGTTATAAGCAGGGTAACCAGGGTTAAAAGAGGATTTTTACTGAGCATTAAGTAAATAATACCCGATAAGGTTATAACACTTGAAAACAAAGCGGTAAGAGAATTGTTAAGAGCCTCGTTAAGAGTGTCAACATCATTGGTAAAACGGCTCATAACCTCACCGTTCGTGTGAGTATCATAGTATCTTACACCAAGGGTCTGAAGATGGGAAAATAAAGCCTCTCTTAAATCCTTAATGGTTTTCTGGGTAACCTTAATCATAATACGGCTCTGAAAATACTGGGCAATAACCGAAATAAGATAAAAGCAAAGAAGGGTAAGTGCCCCCTTTATAAGCCCGCCTATTCTTTGGGCTACGGTTATATCAAGCTCCATATCAAGAAAATTGTCAATAATGGGCTGAAGAGTATTTGTAGCATTTAAGGTTGCAAAAATATTTAAAAGCACAAGCAAAAAGGCAAGAATAATTAAAAATCTGCTTTTTTTCACATACTGCCAGATAAATCTTACTGCTCTTTTAAAATCACGGGGCTTCTGGATAACCATATTTCCCCCTCTGCCCGGACCGCCTCCGGGACGTCTTTGCCCACCCATTGGGCCCATCGGTCCTGCCATATTATTTCACCCCCTGCTGTGATTCATAGATTTCGCGGTAGGTTTCGCTTGTTTTTAAAAGCTCCTCGTGAGTACCAACCGCTTCAACGGTGGAATTATTCATAACAACAATCTTATCCGCATCTCTTACAGAGCTTATTCTCTGGGCAATAATAAAGGTGGTAGTATCCTTTAAAACGGTATTGAAGCTTTCTCTTATATTTCTTTCGGTAGCAGTATCAACCGCACTGGTGGAATCGTCCAGAATAAGAATTGCAGGTCTTTTAATCATTGCACGGGCAATGCAAAGCCTTTGCCTTTGCCCGCCCGAGAGATTGGCACCGCCCTGGTCAATATAGGTGTTATACCCATCGGGAAAGGCCGTAATAAATTCGTGAGCCTGTGCCGCACGGGCAAAAAATTCTATTTCCTCATCGGTGGCGTGTTCATTGCCCCACCTTAGGTTTTCACTGACCGAACCCGAAAACAGGGTGTTCTTCTGCAGAACAACACCAATATTTTCTCTTAAGAAATCAATGTCATATTCCTTAATATCAACTCCGTCAATGAGAAGCTCACCCTCGGTAACATCGAAAAGTCTTGGAATAAGCTGAACAAGAGTTGTCTTACCGCTTCCTGTACCTCCGACAACTGCGATAACCTCGCCCTTTTTCGCCTCAAAGCTTACGTTTTTAAGAACATATTCCTTCTGCGTGCTTGAATATTTAAAGGAAACATCCTTAAAGGTAACATTCCCCGAAAGCTTTTCGGTGATAATAGGATTTTTAATATTTTTCAAGGTTGATTCAGTAGTGAAAACCTCACTTACTCGCTTAAAGGAAGCGCTTGCCCTTGTCATATTTATAAACATCATGGAAAACATCATAAGTGAAAATAAAATATGATTTATATAGTTAAGATAAGCGGATAGCTCGGCAACAGTCATGGTTGAATTTATAATCTGATTACCGCCGAACCATACTATAAGCACGGTGGAAACATTAAGTAAAAGGGACATAATGGGCATATTCAAAATAACTATATACATTGCCCTTAAGGAGGTTTCCATAAGATGGGTATTTGCTTTGTTGAATTTTTCCTTTTCATCCTCCTGACGGACAAAGGATTTAACAACCCTTACATTCATAAGATTTTCTCTTATTGTACCGTTTAATTTATCCATTGCCTTCTGCATAATTCCGAAAAGGGGAGTGGATTTTATTATTATAAGCGCTAATGACAAAGCAAGAATAGGAACAATAAAGATAAATATTGAGGATATACTTGCATTTAAGGTAAGAGTCATAAAAATGGCAAATAAAAACATCAGCGGCGCCCTTACCATAATTCGCATACACATAGTTACCGTGTGCTGAATGTGGGTAACATCATTGGTCATACGGGTAACTAAGGATTCGGTTGAGAATTTATCTATGTTTTCAAAGGAAAACTCCTGAACCTTTGAAAAAATTCCTGCTCTTAAATCAGCGGCAAAGGAAACCCCTGCCTTTGCAGAGCATCTTGCATTCATAACTCCCGAAAAAGCGGCAAATATTGCTACCAGCACCATAAGAATTCCCACATTAACAATATAGGAAGTATTACCCTTCATAATACCGTTTTCAATAATGCGGGACATAAGATAAGGCTCCAGCATAACGCAGATAACATCAAAAATCATAAACATAACTGCAAGAAGCACCGTTCCAATGTAAGGAACAATATATTTTAAAATTCTTTTCATTCTGATTCTCCTTTAAGATTTTTCAGCATCTTTTCATAAAGCTTAAACATCATATCAAGCTCGGTATCGGTAAAGCCCTTAAACTGACCTGCAAGTGTATTTTTTAAAATTTCATCGGCAGCCAAAAGCTTTTTTTCACCAAGGGGAGTAAGCTTTATAAGGTTTCTGCGCAAATCCTCCTTTGAGGGTTCTCTTATTATAAGACCGTTTTTTTCAAGACGGTTTAAGGAGCAGGTAATGCTTGCCTTGGAGCATTCGGTCTCCTTTGCCAGAGTATTCTGATCGCACCCGCCCGTAGCCTTTAAAAGCTTAAGCAGTCTGGGCTGACCGAAATACAGCCCCTCCTTTTCAAGCAAACGGTTTAAATTCTTACGCCTGTTTTGTAAAATTTTTCCTTCAAGATTAAGGATTGTATCTAAATCTGTCATTTCATCCTCCAATTAGTTAGTCGCTTAACTATTATTTTACAGTATTTTCATAACCCTGTCAATATGAATTAAAAAAAGAATTAACGGTATACTAAAAATGAAAGGAGTGGATTTAAAATGAGCAACAAGAAATCAAAGAAAAACGAAAAAAATGAGAAAAATGATGAAAAAGGTAACTGAGCTATGGGGAATAATGCTTGCAAAAATAACAGGAAAGAAAAAATAGCGCAAAAAACAAAAGAAGTTATAAAAGCCTATACCGCACCGGGTCTTACAAAGTGCGATCCCAACGGAAGCTATACGGGAAACCCGAAAGAAAAGTTTGAAAAGCCCGTACAGGATGTTGATGATTTATAAAGAGAATTAATAATTTATTCATATTACTTTCATTAAATCATCATAATTATGTTTTATAATTTAAGCGTAAGGTAAATAAATGCCTTACAACCCCAGAACCCCTTTGGGAAGAAATTCCCACCCTTCATGCCGGGAAACCGGCAAAAAAATAACCGGAACTAATCCCCTCCGGTTAATAATCCCACACGAAAAGGAAGCCGAAAGGCTTCTTTTTCAATTTTAAATCACCATTGTGAATGCAGAATGCAGAATTCAGAGTGCAGAATGCAGAATGTAGAATGTAGAATGAATTGCACCTTGCGGTGCATGAATTGTTATCAGCTTGATAACATGAATTGATTTTTACAAATCATGAATTGTTGACTTATGTCAACATTAAGGATAGGACGGATATGCCATTCGGCATCCGTCCTTTTCTCGTTGCCGTAAGGCAACATATCGAGTTCCGAAGGAACATATCGAGTGCGAAGCACATATCGAGTTTTGCCTTGGCAAAACATATCGAAAATCCGAAGGATTTATACTATGAATCCTCCCACCGCTAAAGCGGTCCCCCCTCCTTTAGGCAAGGAGGGCTTGGCATGCCGAGGTCGTCACGCCCTACTGATATCAGCAATCCCAAAAAGCAGGAAAAATTTCTTGGATTGGACGAATTCAGCCCCAAAGGGGTGAAACCCGAAGGCGTACTTAGGTACGTCGAGTGGCTGAATTCGTTCAAAACGCAAAGCATTTTAATTCATAAATTTGCTTGCAAATTTATTCCTTATTTTAACAATGTACACTACAAAAAAATGTGCCTACCTTTCGGTAAGCACATTATTTTTTTATCTATCCCCTGCTTTGCGTGGTCCGGGGAATTTTAACGCTTTTTTACGCTTTTTTCACGCTTTTTACCTGTATTCCTTTATCATGAGTGCCCTTGGATATCCCTTGTCTTTTCTCACTTCATCAATATAAAATCCCCTGCCATAATAGAAACGAACTAAGGTAAAGAACTTTGCGGCGGTGTGAAGCATAAGCTTTTTTACCTTATGCTCTCTCATAACCTTGTCCACTACGCTCATAAGCGTTTTACCAACACCGTTATTCTGATTGGTTATTCTTACGCCGAAACGGGATAGGTATGCAGTGCCGTCATCATTTATCTTAACACGGACACTTCCTACCGGCTCGCCGTTTATAAAGGCAACGAATACATATTTTTCCTCAAGGTCCTTTTTTATATCCTCATAGGTTTCGTTAAGTGCCTCAATATTATCAAGCTCTGCTTCCCTTATGTATTTTAAAAATGCATCCTTTGTGATTTCCTGAATAAAGGGAATGTCCTCCTCGGTTGCCATTTTTACGCTGAAGCCGTAAAGCTTCGTCCCTTTAGTGTTTCCCATTATTTATCCCCCATTGTCATTGCCATTACTGCCTTTTGTACATGCAGACGGTTTTCCGCCTCGTCAAAAACTCTTGACCATCTTCCGTCTATTACCCCTTCGGAAACCTCAAAGCCACGGTATGCAGGCAGACAATGTAAGAAAATTGCATCCTCCTTCGCATAGCCCATAAGCTTTTCATTAACCTGATAGCCGTCAAACTTCTTAACCTTTTCAGCCTTTTCGCTTTCCTGACCCATACTTACCCAGGTATCGGTATAAACGGAATCGGCACCCGAAACTGCCTTTTCGGGATCATTTGTAAACTCTAAAACCGCACCTGTTTTCTTTGCCATAGCTAAGGCGGTGGCAACCACCTCTTCATCACATTCAAAGCCCTTTGGTGTTGCAACCGACATATTCATTCCCGATAATGCCGCAGCGTATAAAAGAGAGTGGGTAACATTATTTCCGTCACCAACATAGGTGATTTTAAGTCCCTCTAATTTTTTCTTTTCCTCATAGATGGTAAGAAAATCAGCTAACGCCTGACAGGGATGAGTTAAATCGGTAAGACCGTTTATAATGGGGATGGTGCCGTATTTCGCAAGATCCTCAACATCCGACTGCTTGAAGGTTCTTATCATAATACCGTCTAAAAAACGGGAAAGAACATTTGCGGTATCGTAAATGGTTTCCCCTCTGCCAAGCTGAATGTCATTGGAGCTTAAAAACAGCGCCTGACCTCCAAGCTGATACATACCCACCTCAAAGGAAACTCTTGTTCTGGTAGAGGACTTTGTAAAAATCATACCAAGAGTCTTACCCTTTAAAAGATGATGGGGTATTCCCTTTTTATTTTCATCCTTAAGCTTGATGGCAAGCTTTAAGATATTATTGAAATCATCGGTTGTTATATCCTTAAGTGTTATTAAATGCTTCATTATAATTCCTCCAGTATTTCAGTAAAGGTTTTTATAAAAAGATCAACCTCTTTTTTGGTAACAATTAGTGGCGGTAAAAGTCTTAAGGTAGTTTCCCCTACCGAGCCGATTAAGAATTTCTTCTCAAAAAGCTTTTTGAAAACAGCTTTTCCCACCGCCTCGTTAAACTCAATTCCTATCATAAGACCAAGACCTCTTACCTCTTTTATAATTTCATGCTTCTTCTTAAGCTTGTTAAGCTTTTTGAAGAAATAATCAGAGGTGGCTTTTGATTTTTTAATTATCTTTTTATTTACAAGCTCATCTATTACCACACAGCCTGCCCCGGTGGCAAGAGGATTTCCGCCAAAGGTGGTTCCGTGATCTCCCGGCTCAAAGGCGCAGAATTTATCCTTGGCTAAAACTGCACCGATGGGAACACCGCCGCCAAGCCCCTTTGCAAGAGTTAAGATATCAGGCTCAACCATATAGGTCTGATATCCGAAAAGAGTACCAAGCCTTCCCATTCCGGTCTGAACCTCATCGAAAATAAGCAGGATATCTCTTTCATCACAAAGCTTTCTTACCTTTTTTATATACTCTGAGTCAAGAGGATGAACTCCGCTTTCTCCCTGAACAAGCTCCAAAATAATTGCACCTGTTTTATCGGTAACATTAGCCGTTAATTCATCAAAATTATTTATTTCCACATGGATGAATTTTTCGGTTAAGGGTGCATAGGGCTTCTGATATTTTTCCTGCCCTGTTGCGGAAATTGTGGTAACCGTTCTTCCATGAAAGGAGTTTTTCAAGGTTATAATTTCGCTTTTTTCTTCACCCTTTTTATAAAAATACTTTCTTGCAAGCTTGATTGCACCCTCATTCGCCTCTGCACCCGAGTTGCAGAAAAAAGCCTTGTCAAAGCAGGAGTTTTCACATAAAAGCATTGCAAGCTTTGCCTGATTTTCTATATAGTAAAGGCTGGAGGTGTGAATAACATTTTTTGCCTGAGCGGCAATTGCCTTAACTAATGGCTTATAGCCATGCCCCAATGATGAAACAGCAATTCCTCCCATAAAGTCGTAATATACTTCCCCCTCAGTGGAATAAAGCTTTATTCCCTTCCCCTTGGTAAAGGCAACCGGAAGCCTGTCCCCGAAGGTATTCATATAATATTTTTTATCATACTCAATTATATTTTCAAGATTCATAATTAGTCCCCTTTCATATTTTATAATTATAAAACATTATGCATAAAAATGCAAGAACTTTTTATAATTTTAAGAGTATATTTTAAAAGTTTTTTCTAAAAATAAGATTAGATATAAAGTATCAGCAAAAGGAGAATGAGATTATGGGAAAAATTAATAAAACAAGTGAAAGCCGATATTTCAGCGAGCTTGACAGTATGGGAAATAAGCTGGTGGATATTCATGGTGTCAAAAAAAATAAGGATTGCTGGCCTCATAACGCAACCTTAAGAAAAATTTATGAAAAGGAAGACGGGATTTGATGCATAAAATGAATTTTTATACAAAAAATGAACAATTATAAATTACAAATGACAAATGGCGGAAGAGCGGAGATGCCCGAAAGCCCTCCTTGCAAAGCCCTACTTGCCTAAAGGAGGGGGGACCGCTTTAGCGGTGGGAGGATTTTTGAAAAGGTATAATATAAATCCCTGACGGGATTTTCGATATGTTTGCCTTGCAAACTCGATATGTGCTTCGCACTCTATATTTTTACTTCGTAAAATCGATATGTTGCCTTCGGCAACGAGTTTGTAGGGTACCGGTAGGGGCGTTTATTACCGCCCGCTTGCTTTGCAATGTCTGAATATATCGGCATATTCAATCTTAATTATTATTCATTTGTAATTTACTCAGTATCTCTTCAGGTATCTTTAAGTTTCCAAATCCTGTTCCCAGGCTGATGGTTGGCTTCATAGCGCCGTGGAAGTCGGTGCCGCCTGAGATTTTTAAACCGAGGCTTTCTGCGGTTTTTATAAAGAAGTCGGACTGTTCATCGGTATATTCGGTATAGTAGCCCTCCAGACCGTCAAGGCCGTGGTTTTTTAAATCTGATACAAAGTTATAAAAATCCTCACCTTCAAGACCTAAATAATGGCAATGGGCAAGAATTGAAATTCCTCCCGCCCTTTTTATAAGGTCGATTGCCTCATAAGAGGATATACGAAGCTCATTTGAATAGCCGGGCTTTCCTTTACCGAGATATTTTTTAAATGCTTCCTTAACGGTTGAGCAATACCCCTTATCAACCATAACCTTCGCTATATGGGCTCTTCCCAAAGCATCACCCGGGCAATATTTAAATGCTTCCTCCAGGGTAATATCCACCCCTGCAGCGTTAAGTCTTTTAATGGTATTTATATTTCTTATTTTTCGGTCCTCTTTGAATTTATCGGTGGCTTTGACCATTGCCTCGCATTTATAGTCAATATTAAGCCCCACAATGTGAAGCTCGCTTTCATAATCACAGCTAAGCTCAATTCCCGGGATAAAAATTATATCCCGTCCCTTCGCCTCATTTTCCGCCTCGGAAAGCCCGTCGGTATTGTCATGGTCGGTAAGTGCTATAGCATATAAACCGATTTCATCAGCATAACGAATAAGCTCTTTTGGAGTAAAAGAGCCGTCAGAACAGGTGGAGTGTGTATGTAAATCAATATATTTTCTCATTTTTTCCTCCTTAACCATGTTACCGAAGGTAACATATCGAGTTTGCAGAGCAAACATATCGAGTTCCAATGGAACATATCGAGTGCGAAGCACATATCGAGTTTTGCCTTGGCAAAACATATCGGAAAGACGATTATATTTTTTATTTATTATTTTTAGCGGTTGTAATTGATGAAATCAACTTCCTGCGAATAGTACCACAGTTATTTTTTAGTTTTTTATACTGTTCTTCATCTATTTTGTTTTTTCTATACATAAAATCCAGCCAATAATCAGTTTCCGAGCTTTCTTTTAAGGCTATTTCCAGTTTATGTATAAAATCTTCCCTGCTTTGTGCATATTTTGCCTCGTGAACATTAGCACCAATCGACGATGAAGATCGCATTAATTGATTAGTATATATGCTGCACCCTTTTATATTATCACATATGTTTGAAACATCGATTGCAAAATCCAGAGTTTCTTCACGCAACTGATTCTTATTTTCTGACATTTCTTTTCCCTCTTATAAAATTGTTTAGTCGATATGCAATCTTCGATTGCTCGATATTTTTGCTAAAGCAAAATCGATATGTTTTGCTTTGGCAAAACTCGATATGTTGTGAAATAATAAATAATTTCACAACGAGATAATGCATATCTCAGATATGCATTATTACGAAAGTAATTTTTTTAATTCCTCCATAAATGTATTAATATCCTTAAACTGCCTGTAAACCGAAGCAAATCTTACATAAGCAACCTCGTCAACCTCTTTCAGCTTTTCCATAACCAGCTCACCTATTGCAGAGCTTGGAATTTCACGCTCTAATGAATTTAAAAGCTGCTGTTCTATTTCATCAACCATTGCTTCCATTTTTGCTGTGGGCACCTGTCTTTTTTCGCAGGCGGTAATAATACCTGCAAGAACCTTCTCCCTGTCGAAGGTTTCTCTTGTTTTATCCTTTTTTATAACAACAAGAGGGATGCTTTCAAGCTTTTCATAGGTAGTGAATCTCTGCTGACATTCCAGACATTCACGACGGCGTCTTATGGAATTGGTTTCTTCAACTGTACGCGTTTCTATAACCTTTGAATCTAAAAAACCGCAAAATGGACATTTCATAATAATCACCTCATCTTTATGTTTTAATTATACCCATTTTCAAATTAAAAGTCAACTTTCAACTTACTTATTACCTATTCACTATTACTTATTACTTAACACAAAAACCCCCCGGGCATAAAGCCCGAGGGGTAAATTGTTACGATTAACTATCTGTAAGATTTAATCTTACTTTCTAGCGTCGCCTTTAACGTCAACAAAGATACCACCTAAGGATTCTTTATCGAAGTTGTATGTGATAACGATATCATCGTTAGCATTGTTTGTGTTAGCTTTTTCGTTGGTTTCAGCGTTAGCCATTGTGTAACCAGCGAATACTCTGTTAACAACTAATTCTTCAAAGTCGTCAGATTCGTCAGCAGGTGTATCATTGTCATTTACAGCAGTTGTAACTGTGAACTTAACGATCTTTGTACCAGCCTTGAAGTTAACCTTTGTAGCGTCTGCAAAGTAGATCATTGAAGAAGCATACTTTTCAACTGCACCGGACTTGAAGAAGCCAGTGTCTTCATCCTTAGCGTCAACGCCCCATTCAGCATCTGTGCCATTGATGATAGCTTTGATTTCGTCAGCAGTAGCAATTACTCTTAAACCAGCAACCATGTCGCCTTCTGTGAACTGAACCATAGCACCCTTGTTGATGTCAGCGATTGTTAATGCGCTTTCATCTTCAGCAGCGTAGATGTTAGTGTCAGCGTCAACATTGATTGACTTAAGTTCGCCGTTTACATAACCCTTAACGATGTAGTATGGGTCGCCGTCAGCTGTTTCACCGGAAGATGGAGCAGCAGAAACTACCATTACAGGAGAAGCTGGGTCAGCCTTAGCTTTTGCACCGTAAACGATTACGAATTCAGCTTCGTCATCTTCTGTAGCTACGTAAGCAACTTTGTACATTTCTTCGTGAGCAAATACAGCCTTTGAACCAAGAGCGTACTTGTCTTTAGCACCTGTGCCGTTAGCAAGAACGTCATCTTCGAATGTAACGATAACAGCGTTGTCAGCAACAGTTACGCCACCGATTGAGCTATCGTCAGCATCGTATTCAACTTCTGTCCATGTAGAAGAAGCGTAGTTAGTTTCATAGTAGTAATCATCGTCTGTAGCTGTGTCAATCTGATCAGCTGTGTAGATTGCATTGATAGCACCTGCAGAGTTAGCAGAGTACATTACAACACCTGGGTTAGATCCAACTAAAGCCTGAACCTTAGCAGCTGTGTCAAGGTCAGTAGCCTTAACTTTGTTTGTTCCGTTAACATCAACGTTCTTAGCGAATGTGAAGTTTTCGAATTTACCGTCTTTTGTGAAAACAGTAACCTTAGCTTCAGTATCAGCACCGTTTACATCGTCATAAGCGTTGTAGTAGATACCGAATGTTCTGGAAGATACGTCTAATTCTTTGTCAAGGATTACGCCGCAGATATCAACATAGAAGATACCCTTGTCGCCGGCAGCAACTACTGTAGCAGGATCCTTGTATTCTTTACCACCGATGTAAACTTTACCGTTACCATCGATTTCAGTAACTGTACCTTCAACCTTATCGGAAGATACGATATAATCATAGAAAGTATTGTTGGAAGCATCCTTAGATTCAAATACGTTTAAGATGTCACCAACTTTGATGTCAGCAAACTTGATTTCTTTGCCGTTAACATCTGTTAATGCAAATGTAACTTCCTCATCTTCTTCGTCGAAGTAGAACTGACCAGCTGTTGTTTCAACACCGAAATCAGCATCAAAGATTTCTTCAACAACACCGGATACATACTGAGAAACGATCATTACATCGTAAGCAGCATCGCTGTCATTGTTGATAAGAGTCATTGTTGGGATTTCACCTAAAGCGTACTGATTAGCACCGTCAACTTCATCTGTATCAGTTTCAGCTTCAGTATTCTGGTTAACATAGATAACGATATTGCCATCGATTTTAACCTGTTCAGTTCTGCTTGTTTCAGCAGAAGAAGTCTTGTAGTATTCTAAAGTACCGTTAGTAGCATTTGTACCAGCTGTACCCCATTCGATAACACCATCTTCCATCTGAGTAGCTGTTAGAGTAAGAACTTCGTTTTTACCAGCCTTAGGAACAACTGCTAATACAACCATATCATCTTCGTTGTAATCAACGTAAGCTGTTACAGCGTAACCCTTAGGAATAACTAAACCTTCAACAGCATCATATTCACCGTCACTGATAGTAACATCTCTGTATTCGCCGCCGTACATACCAGCGCCTGCACCGTTGTATTCAACGTTAGAAAGAGTAACCTTAGCAGCATCTTCAGCATTGAAGCTTACAGGAGCAACTGTAGCGTCAACCTTAGCGATCTTTAGGTACTGAGCTAAAGGTGTTGAATAAAGTGTAGGAATACCGTATTCTTTTTCAGAACCGAAGGAGATCTGTTCCATGATTTTGTCGTCAAGTGCATTGTAAACTAATCTTGCAACAGTAGCTCTTGTAGCTTTGTCGCCGATTTTACCAGGTGCACCAACTGTCATGCCAAGTGTGTTAGCCTGAGCCATGTAAGATGTTGGATAAGCATCTTTAACGTCAGCAAACATTGGAGCATAACCTAAAGCACATACTAACATTTTAATAGCCTGTTCGTATGTTACTTCAGCATCAGGACCAAAGTTTCCGTCACCGTAACCAGCGATGATTTCTTTCTGGTTAGCGATTTTAACGTAGCCAGCTGCCCAGTGAGTAGCAGGAACGTCAGCAAAGTTTGTAGCTGTAGCAGCACCAGCAGCTGCAGCTTCCATGCCTAACATTCTAACAACAACAGCTGCAAATTCAGCTCTTGTGATTGTCTTGTCAGGACCGAATGTACCGTCTTCGTAACCCTTTAACAGGCCAAGAGCGGACATAACTGTTACAGCTTCGCTGTAGCTTGCATCTTCTTTAACATCAGTATAAGCTGCAAAGCTTACTGTGCTAAGAGCAAGAGCAAGAACGATAACTAAAGCTGCAATTTTCTTTAGGTTTTTCATTTTGAGTTTCCTCCCTTATAAAAATATTTTTTTGTGAAAGAATTTTTTGCGCCATTCTTTCCTTCAGCGCAAGATAAAACAAATTGCCTTATCTTAGTTCGTACCCATTTTAGCAAACTTTTTAAAGGGTGTCAATGGTTGTAACAATTTTGTAATGATATTGTATTTGTTTTGACGCTTTGCCCTTTTTTCGTAATATAAAACAGGTTTTTTGTAACAAAACGGATTTTTTTCCGTCTTGCACTTGTTTTTTACGAATTTCAGATTCGGTTTTTTGTTTGTAGTGTCATTTTATTATATTGCTTTTAAAAAATCAAGTGTTTTTACATAATTGAAATATAAGCGTAAATTTCTTAACTTTTCTGAAACAGTTGTGTAACATAGTAAATGCAGAATGCAAAATGCAGAATGTAGAATGCAGAATGCAGAGTACAGAATGCAGAGTACAGAATGCAGAGTGCAGAATGCAGAGTGCAGAATGCAGAGTGCAGAATGCAGAGTGCAGAATGCAGAGTTCAGAGTGCAGAATGCAGAATGCAGAGTTCAGAATGCAGAATACAGAGTTCAGAGTGCAGAATTCCGGCATTTTGATTTACTTCGATGATACGTTTGTTTTTTTACAAATAGAAATCAATATTGCTATAATTTCATTAATATCCGGTTCTATACTTCTGAACTCGTTTTCGTTAAGATATCCCGTTGCCAAAAGTAATTTTAACCAATAATATGTCTCATTAGCCTCTTTTAATGCTATATTCATTTTAGCATTAAAATCCGGTCGGGTTTGTGCTTTTTGCGCTTCAGAAATATTTGCACCAATGCTTGTTCCGCACCTTACTAATTGTTTTGACAATATAAATTCATTTTTTTCTTTCACTAATAATTTATGTAAATTTACAATCTTTACTGCAAAATCAAAACTTTTTATTTCTATTATATTTCCGTCTACCATAAAACTCAATCCACCTTATTTCTTCATTCTGAACTCATAATTTTGCATTCTGAATTTTGAATTTTGCATTTTGAATTCTGCATTCTGAATTTTGCATTCTGCATTTAATTATGTGCTTCATCCATATACTCCAGCCCTCTTTTATCGAAGATATAGTCAATCCATACATAATGAGCCTTGCCGTCTTCGGGGATATCCACGCCGTGACTGCTTCCCAGGGGGATATGGAAAAGGGTGTTCTTTTTAAAGGGAACAAGCTCGCCGTCAATTTCCAGATTACAGTCATTATCCTCAAAGGAATAGAAAAGCTGTTCCACAAGCGGATGGTCGTGAACCCCTACCTTGTCGGGGCCTTCGGTTTCCACACTGCCTATTGCGATATCGGGAAGGATTCGGTGCTTAAGTAAAAATCTGCTTACGGTTTTTTCACTTTTACAGTCCTCTTTATAAGTAACTGCATCATTATAATTAAGATAATAAGGAAGAAAGGACTTATCCGCCTCATTCATATCCCCTTTTACATTTATTTCAAGAATAACGCAGGAGGTATCCGCTTTTATTTCAACCCTGTCCTCAGGCAGGAATGCACAAATGCCTCTTTCGTATAATTTAATATTATTAACGGTTACATTACCTTTTGAAATAATGAAAATGCGGGAAAAATCCTCTTTTCCTTCAAAATTTCTTATTTCATTATTATCAAGTTTGTATAAAGAGGTTACTACATTAGGAATTTCACCCTTTAATATTTCACCTTCAAAATTTTCCACATTCATAAATCCGTATTTCATAACAAATTCCTCTTTTTTCTATTATATGATTTTGTCGATATGCAAGATAAAATTTGTTCAATATTTTTACTATTGTAAAAATTGATGTGTTTTTCGTTTCACTCAAATTAAGTATAAGTCCATTTAATTCCGTTGCGATATGATATAAATTCTTTTTTCAACGATAAGTGAATGAAGAACCGACAAGCCATTCGGTGTCGGTTCTTTAAATGTACTATTCAAACTTAAATGATGTAAGTATATCGTCAAGCTCTTTATTCATAAATTCCGAATCGTACACTTCGTGCACACCAAGCTCACATACATAAAGCTTCGAACCCTTCTGGAATATCACCGCTCTTGTGTTGACACAGTTGGTATCCTTAACTGTTGAATATCTGAATTCTGCACATCTTAAATTACCTATAGTGCGAATCGTTACTTCACTTGTAATGTCAACACCTTCTTTTTTGGCTACTGAGCCTCTCAGTGATTTGGCATAGGCTCTCAGCTCCTGATCAAAACGGCTTTCAAGCGGAGAGTCAACCACGATCAGCGACACAGCTGCAGTTCCGCCGTTTCTTGAAAACAGGACAAGACTTCCCACCTTCTGTTCATCGTAGGAATTGGGAACAGTAAGGGTATAGCCCTCATCCCCCTTATAGGTAAAGGTTCCCTCATACTCCCCGTCGTTTCTCATAAGAACACCGGTTTTTTCAGGATTTAAGGGTTCAGCCTGAATAGAATTGATTATTTCATCCATAATCGGATCGGTATTTATCTTAGGGTCCTTAACACAAATTGCCACATTGTAAACATATTCTCCCACCTGGAAAAAGACATCCCTCACCTTACGGTGAACAACCTCACTCTTTACCTCGTAGGTATATTCAAAAGCATCGAAATTTTTATAACCTCTTTTGTTTACATGCTCGTTTATGGTAACTATCTTTTTATTTATTCTTTCAGCATTTAAACCGAAGTCCTTTTTCGCAAGTTCTTCGGCAGTACCTACCTGACTTGCAGAATAAATATCCATAACGAAATAGGATTCAGTGTCCTTCTCATCACTTGACTTGAACATCAGCTCGTTTTCCACTGACGGATCACTGAACTGATAGTAATTTACGGGGATTCTGAAGGAAAGCTTCATATTTTCCGATTTATATTCCCTCATATCATTTATTACATTGGAAAGGTCGTGGACATCCACTCCGTCATAAGCATTTGTGAAGGTTGCTATAATATCTCCGATATACTTTATGCGCTCGGTTGAATCCGCATTTGTGCTTACTAAAATCTCATAGCAGTAAAGCCCACCCTCAATTAAGATGATTTCCATATATCTGTCGGTATTTTTTGCCTTGAAATGCATGGTTTCGCGGTTTTCATCAAAGGTATCCTTATCCGCCTGAATCAGAGTCATATTGCTCAGGCTTTCCTTAATTTCCTTGAATTTCCTGTCAAATGAGTAATCCTCATCCTTTTTCTCAATGATTACGCAAAAGCCGTCATCGGTATCATAGGTAAATTCGGTATATGTTCCGTCAAAATCCCTTTCGCTTACGGTCATTTCTGACGGATTGTCCATAGTCCACTGATAGAAGCTGTCTCCAACCTTTTTAGCTTCTATCCCACCCTGAACGGTAGCTCCTGTTTCTACAGCGCCCTTTGTAACAGTTATTCTTGCGGTAGCTTCGTCATAGCCTACGATTGCACCGAAGGTTTCGGATATAAAGCGGAGAGGAACCATTGTTATGCCGTTTGGTGTAAGCTCCGGAGCTGCAAGAAGAGTCTGGGCTTTTTTATTAACCTCGGCAATGGGGTTGCCTATCTGAAGAATAATTTCAACATTGGGATAATTTAAGGTAACGGTTTTGGTTGTACCCTCCCAACCTACAACAGCACCGAAGGCTTCGGTTATAACTCTTAAAGGAACAAGGGTAACACCGGCACCAACAACATACGGTTTTTCAACCTTTACACCGTTCCCGTTTATGGTAAGTGTTTCATCACCCACGCAGAAGGATATTTCCACCTTATCGGAATCCGCAAAGGTTATAACACTTATACAGGATGCTAAAACTGCAATTAATGTTAAAATACTTATAATTCTTTTCATTTTATTTCTCCTTACATTTCTATATAAACGGTAATCTCAGCTCCGTCTTTTATATATGTTATATTGGCACCGACTCCGTTATAGGATGCCTTTATAGCTTCATTCCAGTCTACAATACTGTGGCCCCCTACCTTGTCGGGGCCTTCGGTTTCCACACTGCCTATTGCGATATCGGTAAGGATTCTGTGCTTAAGTAAAAATCTGTTTACGGTTTTTTCACTTTTGCAGTCCTCCTTATAGGTAACCGCATCATTATAATTAAGATAATAAGGAAGAAGAGACTTGCCTGCCTCCTTCATATCCCCTTTTACGTTTATTTCAAGAATAACGCAGGAGGTGTCCGCTTTTATTTCAACCCTGTCCCCGGGCAGAAACGTGCAAATGCCTCTTTTTTCTATTATATGATTTTGTCGATATGCAAGATAAAATTTGTTCAATATTTTTACTATTGTAAAAATGATGTGTTTTTCGTTTCACTCAAATTAGGTATAAGTCCATTTAATTCCGTTGCGATATGATATAAATTCTTTTTTCAACGATAAGTGAATGAAGAACCGACAAGCCATTCGGTGTCGGTTCTTTAGTGCGTATTATTCAAACTTAAATGATGTAAGTATATCATCAAGCTCTTTATTCATAAATTCCGAATCGTACACTTCGTGCACACCAAGCTCACATACATAAAGCTTCGAGCCCTTCTGGAATATCACCGCTCTTGTGTTGACACAGTTGGTATCCTTAACTGTTGAATATCTGAATTCTGCGCATCTTAAATTTCCTATAGTGCGAATCGCTACATCACTTGTAATGTCAACACCTTCTTTTTTGGCTACTGAGGCTCTCAGTGATTTGGCATAGGCTCTCAGCTCCTGATCAAAACGGCTTTCAAGCGGAGAGTCAACCACGATCAGCGACACAGCTGCAGTTCCGCCGTTTCTTGAAAACAGGACAAGACTTCCCACCTTCTGTTCATCGTAGGAATTGGGAACAGTAAGGGTATAGCCCTCATCCCCCTTATAGGTAAAGGTTCCCTCATACTCCCCGTCGTTTCTCATAAGAACACCGGTTTTTTCAGGATTTAAGGGTTCAGCCTGAATAGAATTGATTATTTCATCCATAATCGGATCGGTATTTATCTTAGGGTCCTTAACACAAATTGCCACATTGTAAACATATTCTCCCACCTGGAAAAAGACATCCCTCACCTTACGGTGAACAACCTCACTCTTTACCTCGTAGGTATATTCAAAAGCATCGAAATTTTTATAACCTCTTTTGTTTACATGCTCGTTTATGGTAACTATCTTTTTATTTATTCTTTCAGCATTTAAACCGAAGTCCTTTTTCGCAAGTTCTTCGGCAGTACCTACCTGACTTGCAGAATAAATATCCATAACGAAATAGGATTCAGTGTCCTTCTCATCACTTGACTTGAACATCAGCTCGTTTTCCACTGACGGATCACTGAACTGATAGTAATTTACGGGGATTCTGAAGGAAAGCTTCATATTTTCCGATTTATATTCCCTCATATCATTTATTACATTGGAAAGGTCGTGGACATCCACTCCGTCATAAGCATTTGTGAAGGTTGCTATAATATCTCCGATATACTTTATGCGCTCGGTTGAATCCGCATTTGTGCTTACTAAAATCTCATAGCAGTAAAGCCCACCCTCAATTAAGATGATTTCCATATATCTGTCGGTATTTTTTGCCTTGAAATGCATGGTTTCGCGGTTTTCATCAAAGGTATCCTTATCCGCCTGAATCAGAGTCATATTGCTCAGGCTTTCCTTAATTTCCTTGAATTTCCTGTCAAATGAGTAATCCTCATCCTTTTTCTCAATGATTACGCAAAAGCCGTCATCGGTATCATAGGTAAATTCGGTATATGTTCCGTCAAAATCCCTTTCGCTTACGGTCATTTCTGACGGATTGTCCATAGTCCACTGATAGAAGCTGTCTCCAACCTTTTTAGCTTCTATCCCACCCTGAACGGTAGCTCCTGTTTCTACAGCGCCCTTTGTAACAGTTATTCTTGCGGTAGCTTCGTCATAGCCTACGATTGCACCGAAGGTTTCGGATATAAAGCGGAGAGGAACCATTGTTATGCCGTTTGGTGTAAGCTCCGGAGCTGCAAGAAGAGTCTGGGCTTTTTTATTAACCTCGGCAATGGGGTTGCCTATCTGAAGAATAATTTCAACATTGGGATAATTTAAGGTAACGGTTTTGGTTGTACCCTCCCAACCTACAACAGCACCGAAGGCTTCGGTTATAACTCTTAAAGGAACAAGGGTAACACCGGCACCAACAACATACGGTTTTTCAACCTTTACACCGTTCCCGTTTATGGTAAGTGTTTCATCACCCACGCAGAAGGATATTTCCACCTTATCGGAATCCGCAAAGGTGATAACACTTATACAGGATGCTAAAACCGCAATTAATGTTAAAATACTTATAATTCTTTTCATTTTATTTCTCCTTACATTTCTATATAAACGGTAATCTCAGCTCCGTCTTTTATATATGTTATATTGGCACCGACTCCGTTATATGATGCCTTTATAGCTTCATTCCAGTCTACAATACTGTGAACCTTGTATCCGTTGAAGGCGGTTACGGTATCACCGTTTTTAAGAACCGTATCGGTTGAGCCCTTAACGGTAAGACCTTTATTTGTAGGAAGTCCGATAGTAGCCTCCCAGCTTTGTGATAAACCGAATTTCGGGGAAGGTCTTAAGATTTTTCCGTTGGTCTCATACTGCTTTATCACATAATCAACTGTATCAACGGGAATTGCAAACCCGATATTATCTATATTTGCACTGGCATACTTGCTTGAATTGATTCCGATAAGCTGCCCCTTCACATTAACCAGAGGTCCTCCCGAGTTACCGGGATTAATTGCCGCATCGGTCTGGATAAGCTTGTAGTAAGAGCCTTCCAGTCCCACATCTACTCCGCTTACAATTCCTTTGGTAACGGTATTTCTCATAGAAAGAGAAATGGGTGTGCCGATAGCTATGGCAGTTTTTCCGGAAAGAATGCTTTCCTTTTTTGCAAAGTCTATGGCGGTTAAGCCGATTCTTTCGATTTTTACTATTGCAAGATCGGCGTCTTCATCAGAAAACAGCACATTACCCGGATACAGCTCACCTGTGCTTAATACAACGGTCAGGTTTTTTATATCCTTTACCACATGAGCATTCGTGATAATATATCCGTTTGTTTTATATATAACGCCTGTGCCGTGGGCAGTTGGATTTGAATAAGCTCCCGCACCCGAACCTGCATAGTTACCGATAATAGTTACAACGCTCGGGCTCACATTGGCAACAATCTGAGAAACTGCATCATCCTCTGAAAATTCAACCGAAGCGCTTTTGGAATTCTGATCCCAGGAAACCTCGGCACCCATAGCCTCGCTTACTGCTCTTAAAGGAATATATGTGCGGTCACCGATAAGAACTCCGTTTGAAGAAATTCTTGTTCCGTTAACATATACTCTTATAATATCCTCTGCCACAACAGACAGAGAAAAAAGCAGAACAAGGGCAATTAATATGTATATTACCTTCTTATTTTTCATCTTTACCTCCAAATAAACTTATTATGAGTTCATTATACTATAAAGAAGAGAAAAAATCAACTGTTACAGGATATTAAAATTGCTCGATATGTGCTTCGCACTCTTACGGCAACGAAAAAGAACGGATGAGGTATAAAATATAAATCCCTACGGGATTTTCGATATGTTTTGCTGAAGCAAAACTCGATATGTGCTTCGCGCTCGATATGTTCCTTCGGAACTCGATATGTTGCCTGACGGCAACGAGAATACAACCCTTCCACCATCTTCGATGGTCCCCCTTCCCTTACACAGGGAAGGCTTTTGAGCGGATGATATCCGCCCCTACCGAATGTGATTGGTATCATAACCTATAAAAGCGTATAAAAAAGATGCAGATTTGAACTAAAAAAGGCACTAAACGAAAGTCGTTTAGTGCCCGTAAGCCCGCAGGCAAGGATGAACCAAGAACCACCTGAATCGGCCTGACATTTAAAAAATGAAGTTCTTCTTTGTTGTCGGTTTGCGGCATACTGAGTATCGCCTTAACCTTCCGCCTTGAACAACTCCATTTTTTATGATGTCAGGTTCTTAAGAATTTTTGCCCTTAAAATTTATTGATAGTACAAGACGAAAACTCCGGAAAATATTAAATATTTCCGGAGTTTTTAACGATGGAATATCTTAAATTTTATGGGCAAAAACCGATTGATGTGGTTTTTGTTTCATCCCAGATACGTCAAGGGTTTTTTAGGTTAAATATGCGCTTTTTTTACGCTTTTAATTATTCAACGATTTACAGCCGTCGGGAAGTTATCAGAATTCGTTTTATTTACCTATAACCCTTTAAAACAGTGATTTTTCAAGGCGGAAGGTTTCGATAATACGAGGTATATCGAAACCGACAACGAAGAAAAAGCCTGTTTTTAAAGGTTAGAGGCGAGTTCAGATAGCTTTTCGACGGCTGCTGCACCGGAACCAACTGTTATGCCACCTTTGTGTTGAATTATAGTCATCTTTAACAGTATCTTATAAAACTTCTATTGTTTTTTATATTCTACTCTTATTTCGATATGTTTTGCTAAAGCAAAACTCGATATGTGCTTCGCACTCGATATGTTCCTTTGGAACTCGATATGTTGCCTTACGGCAACAAGAAGGACAATACATAAAAAAAGAGAGCAGATTTCTCTACTCTCTTAAAATTTATCGTTATTTACGATTATTCAACGATTTCGGTAACAGCACCGGAACCAACTGTTCTACCACCTTCACGAATAGCGAATCTTAATCCTTCTTCGATAGCGATAGGTGTGATTAGTTCAACAGTCATTTCAACGTTATCACCAGGCATGCACATTTCTGTACCTTCAGGTAATTTGATAACGCCTGTAACGTCAGTTGTTCTGAAGTAGAACTGAGGTCTGTAATCGCTGAAGAATGGCTTATGTCTACCACCTTCATCTTTGCTTAATACGTAAACCTGAGCCTTGAACTTTTTGTGAGGTGTGATTGTGCCCGGTTTAGCAAGAACCTGACCTCTTTCGATTTCGTTTCTCTGAACACCTCTTAAAAGAGCACCGATGTTATCACCAGCTTCAGCATAGTCAAGAAGCTTTCTGAACATTTCGATACCGGTAACAACAACTTTTCTTAATTCATCAGTTAAACCAACGATTTCAACTTCTTCCTGAATCTTTAACTGACCTCTTTCAACTCTACCTGTAGCAACAGTACCACGACCTGTGATAGAGAATACATCTTCGACAGGCATTAAGAATGGTAAGTCAGCTTTTCTTTCAGGTGTTGGGATGTAAGAGTCAACCTGTTCCATAAGTTCAAGAATACAAGCGTATTCAGGAGCTGAAGGATCAGTAGAAGTAGATTCAAGAACTTTTAAGCCTGAACCCTTAATGATAGGAGTATCGTCTCCGGGGAATTCATACTCGGAAAGAAGTTCTCTGATTTCCATTTCAACTAATTCTAATAATTCTTCGTCGTCAACCTGGTCAGCCTTGTTCATGAATACAACGATGTAAGGAACGCCAACCTGACGGGATAGAAGAATGTGTTCCTTTGTCTGAGGCATTGGGCCGTCAGCAGCGGATACAACAAGGATAGCACCGTCCATCTGAGCAGCACCGGTGATCATGTTCTTAACGTAGTCGGCGTGACCCGGACAGTCAACGTGTGCATAGTGACGGTTGTCAGTTTCATACTCAACGTGAGCAGTAGAGATTGTGATACCTCTTTCTCTTTCTTCAGGAGCCTTATCGATGTTATCATAAGCTGAGAACTGAGCCTGGCCCTTTAAGCTTAAAACTTTTGTAATAGCAGCTGTTAAAGTGGTCTTACCATGGTCAACGTGACCGATTGTACCGATATTAACGTGCGGCTTACTTCTTTCAAATTTTTCCTTTGCCATTTTAAAATTCCTCCTTTTTCAGGCACCGGGGGGGATACACCCCCCATGCCACAGTTTATAAATACATTATAATAAATTTTTTGTTAAATTGCAAGACTTTTATTCATCTTTTTTAGTTCTTGCAGAAATAATTTTTTCGCCTACAGACTTAGGAACTTCTTCGAAGTGAGAAGGCTCCATGGAGTAGTTACCTCTACCCTGAGTCTTGGAACGAAGATCAGTTGCATAACCGAACATTTCTGAAAGCGGAACAAATGCATTGATCTGCTGAGCACCCTGACGAGCTTCCATACCTTCAAGACGACCTCTTCTGGAGTTGATATCACCGATAACATCGCCCATGTATTCTTCAGGAACGATAACAACAACCTTCATGATAGGCTCTAAAAGAACAGGATCTGCCTTCTTACAGCCTTCCTTGAATGCCATTGAACCGGCAATCTTAAACGCCATTTCAGAGGAGTCAACTTCGTGGTAGGATCCATCGTAAAGGACAACCTTAACGTCAACTACATTGTAGCCTGCAAGTACACCGCTTTCCATAGCGCCCTGGATACCTGCATCAACAGCAGGGATGTATTCCTTAGGAATAGCACCGCCGACAATCTTGTTTTCAAAGATGTAGCCTGTTCCGGGTTCCTGTGGGATGATTTCAAGGTAAACGTGACCGTACTGACCTTTACCACCGGACTGTCTTGCATATTTGTGTTCGATTTTAACTTCTTTTCTGATTGTTTCTTTGTAAGAAACCTGAGGCTTACCAACGTTTGCTTCAACCTTGAATTCTCTTAACAGTCTGTCAACGATAATTTCAAGATGAAGCTCACCCATACCTGCGATGATGGTCTGACCTGTTTCATCGTCTGTGTAGGTCTTGAAGGTTGGATCCTCTTCAGCAAGCTTAGCAAGGGCAATACCCATCTTTTCCTGGCCTGCCTTTGTTTTTGGCTCTATAGCAACTCTGATAACGGGATCAGGGAATTCCATAGATTCAAGTATAATAGGATGCGCTTCATCACAAAGAGTATCACCTGTTGTTGTGTTTTTGAAACCAACACCGGCAGCGATATCGCCTGAGTAAACCATTTCGATATCTTCTCTGTGGTTAGCGTGCATCTGAAGAATTCTTCCGATTCTTTCTTTGTTGTTCTTTGTAGAGTTAAGGATACCGGAGCCTGATTTTAATGTTCCGGAGTAAACTCTGAAGAAGCATAGTCTTCCAACATAAGGGTCAGTCATAATCTTGAATGCTAACGCAGAGAATGGAGCGTTATCATCAGCAGGTCTGTCCTGCTCTTCGTCTGTACCGGGAACAATACCCTTGATAGCAGGGATATCTGTTGGTGCAGGCATAAAGTCGATTACGGCGTCAAGAAGCTTCTGAACGCCCTTATTTCTATAGGAAGTACCGCAAAGTACAGGAACAACCTTGTTATCAATTGTACCCTGTCTTAATGCTTTTTTAATTTCGTCAGCTGTGATTTCTTCGCCCTCAAGATATTTCATCATAAGTTCTTCATCAAGCTCAGCAACAGCTTCCAACAGATTTACTCTGTATTCTTCAGCCATTTCAACCATATCCGCAGGAATTTCTTCCACACGCATATCGTTACCCATTTCATCATAGTAAACATCAGCGGTCATTGTAACTAAGTCAACAATACCTTTGAATGTATCCTCTGAGCCGATTGGTAACTGAATGGGTACTGCATTACAGGATAATCTGTCCTTCATCATGGTCACAACATTAAAGAAGTCTGCGCCCATAATGTCCATTTTATTAACGTAAGCCATACGGGGAACTCCGTATTTATCAGCCTGACGCCAAACGGTTTCTGACTGTGGTTCAACTCCGCCTTTTGCGCAGAATACAGTAACAGAGCCGTCAAGAACTCTCAGAGAACGCTCAACTTCAACTGTGAAGTCAACGTGTCCCGGAGTATCAATGATATTGATTCTGTGGCCTTTCCACTGAGCCGTTGTAGCAGCGGAGGTAATGGTGATACCTCTTTCCTGCTCCTGTTCCATCCAGTCCATGGTAGCTCCACCCTCGTGAGTTTCACCAACCTTATGAACTCTACCTGTATAATAAAGAATTCTTTCGGTAGTAGTGGTTTTACCGGCGTCAATATGTGCCATAATACCAATATTTCTTGTTTTTTCTAAAGTAAATGCTCTTGGCACAAGTATTTCCTCCTTTTATAGGATTACCATCTGTAATGAGCGAAAGCCTTATTAGCTTCAGCCATCTTATGAGTATCTTCACGTTTCTTAACTGCACCGCCTGTACCGTTAGCAGCATCAAGGATTTCTGCAGCAAGTCTTTCACGCATTGTTCTTTCGTTTCTTGCTCTTGAATATGTTGTTAACCAACGTAAACCAAGAGTCTGTTTTCTTTCAGGTCTAACTTCCATTGGTACTTGATAAGTAGCACCGCCGACTCTTCTTGCTTTAACTTCAAGAAGCGGCATAATGTTGTTCATAGCCTCGTTGAAAACTTCTAATGCTTCTTTACCTGATTTTTCTTTTACAATGTCGAATGCATCATAAACGATCTTCTGAGCAACACCCTTCTTACCGTCTAACATTATGTTGTTAATTAATTTTGTAACAACTACATCATTGTAAAGTGGATCAGGCAGAACTTCTCTTTTTGGAACATTACCTTTTCTTGGCACTTTACTTCCCCCTTTCGCAATAAATGGTTATCGCAGGTACTCAATGACTAATTCACTGTTAGCACTTTTTATGCGCTTATCAAATGTAATTAAATATACATAACAAACTAAAAAGTACTAAGACACCTATAACCTTTAAATTATTTTTTTAATTAGTTTTTTGGCTGAATTACTTAGCAGCCTTTGGTCTTTTTGCACCGTACTTGGATCTTGACTGGTTTCTGTTAGCCACACCTGCGGTATCAAGTGTACCTCTGATGATGTGATAACGAACACCCGGCAAGTCCTTAACTCTACCACCTCTTATAAGAACAACACTGTGCTCCTGAAGGTTGTGACCAATACCCGGAATGTATGAAGAAACTTCGATTCCGTTTGTAAGTCTTACTCTGGCAATTTTTCTTAAAGCTGAGTTAGGCTTTTTAGGTGTTGTAGTCTTAACTGATGTACAAACACCTCTCTTCTGAGGAGAGTTCTGGTCTGTAGGTAGCTTCTTTAAGGTATTAAGACCTTTTAGAAGAGCGGGAGCTGTCGATTTCTTAGCAAGCGACTTTCTTCCGTTTCTTACCAACTGATTAAATGTAGGCATCTTCTGATTTCACCTCCTGTGTTTATTATATATATTTAAAGAAAAACTTTAAATCGTACTGAAAGCTCTGTTATTTTACGATTACCGCCATAGAGGCTGCAATCTTTATGTTACAGGCACGTCCAAGCTCTGATGATGAGGGTACTTCCTTTATTTCAATACCCAGCTCTCTGCACTTTTTAACGGGCAATGCCGTAACCGAAGGGTCGGCATCCAGAGCCACAAACAGCTTTAAGACGATACCTTTATCTATCGCCTTTAATGTTTGCTTAACGCCAACCTGTATTTTTGAATCTGATAATTCTGAAAGCATTTTTACCTCTTTGCCGGGGGCTCGGAATTACTCGAACCCCCGCCAATGTACTATTTTATATTATTTAGTCCGAAATGTCAACACTTTTTTTTAGTGCACTATTCTTCGTCCTCAATCCCTGCTTCCGAATTGATAGCATAACCGAAATCTCTGTAGTTGCTCATTCCGGTACCTGCAGGGATAAGCTTACCGATGATAACATTTTCCTTAAGACCGATTAACGGATCGGATTTACCCTTGATTGCAGCTTCGGTAAGAACTCTTGTGGTTTCCTGGAAGGAAGCGGCAGACAGGAAGGACTCGGTAGCAAGTGATGCCTTGGTGATACCAAGCAGAATAACATTACCTGTTGCAGGAGTTTTGCCTTCTTTTTTCAGTGCTTCGTTTGTAAATGCAAACTCAAGACTGTCAACAAGGCTTCCTGTTAAGAAATCGGAATCGCCGTTATCCTCAACTCTTACCTTTCTCATCATCTGTCTTACAATAACCTCGACATGCTTATCGTTGATATCAACGCCCTGGTTTCTGTAAACCATCTGAACTTCCTTAAGAAGATATTTCCATACTGCTTCGGGACCTAAAACTCTTAAGATATCGTGTGGGAAGATTGAACCGCCTGTCAACGGATCGCCCTTCTTAACCTGATCACCGTCGCTAACCTTTATATCATAGCCGTAGGCAATGGAGTAGGTTTCCTTTTCTCCGTCAGCTGCCTGAACGGTTATCTCTCTGCCCTTCTTGGTTTCGGCATATTTAACCACACCGTCAAGGTCGGAGATAATTGCATATTTCTTCGGTCTTCTTGCTTCAAATAATTCTTCGATTCTCGGAAGACCCTGAGTGATATCGTCACCCGCAACACCACCGGAGTGGAAGGTTCTCATTGTAAGCTGTGTACCGGGCTCACCGATAGACTGAGCAGCAATGATACCAACGGATTCACCGATATTAACTCTTTCGTTTGTTGCAAGGTTCTTACCGTAACACTTAGCACATACACCGTGTCTTAAGTGACAGCCAAGCACTGAACGGATTTTAACCTCTTTTATACCTGCATCGCAGATTTTCTTTGCGATTGCTTCGGTAATCATAGTATCCTTATCAACTAAAAGGTTGCCCTTTTCATCGTATAAGTCTTCAAGAACGTATCTGCCTCTTAATCTTTCCTCTAAGGATTCAAGAACACGGTTACCGTCCATAATATCATTAACAATGATACCCTCGTCTGTTCCGCAGTCCTCATCACGGATGATGATATCCTGGGAAACGTCAACAAGTCTTCTTGTTAAGTAACCTGAGTCGGCAGTTCTTAAAGCGGTATCCGCAAGACCCTTTCTCGCACCACGGGTGGAGATAAAGTATTCCAGGATGTTAAGACCTTCACGGAAGTTCGCTCTGATTGGAATTTCGATTGCCTTACCGGTTGTGTTAGCCATAAGACCACGCATACCTGCAAGCTGTCTTATCTGGTTAACGCTACCTCTCGCACCGGAGTTAGCCATCATGAATATAGGATTGAATTTATCAAGACCGTTCATCAGCGCCTTGGTTACCTTGTCTGTGGTCTTTGTCCACTCCTCGATAACAAGGTTATATCTTTCCTCATCGGAGATAAGACCACGTCTGAACTGCTTGGTAATTGCAAGAACATTCTTTTCGGCTTCATCAATGTAGCCCTTCTTCTCCTTCGGAACAACCATATCCGATACACTTACGGTTACGGCGCCGCGGGTAGAATACTTAAAGCCTAAAGCCTTGATTTCATCAAGCACTCCTACAGTATCTGTAGTACCGTGCTCTCTTATGCAGGCATCAATGATTTTGCCCAGCATTTTTTTATCTGCAGGAACTGTGATTTCAAGGTCGAAATAGGTTTCGGGGATAACACCGTCAACAATTTCTCTGTTCTTGAACTTAAGATCCTGTGGGATATTTTCATTGAAGATAATCTGACCAACGGTTGCATCGATTATCTTTGACTTCATCTGCCCGTCAATTTCCTTGTAATTTCTTACCTTGATTGGTGCGTGAAGTCCTACAGCTTTATTGTCATAAGCTAAGATTGCTTCTCTGAAATCAGCAAATATTTTGCCTGCGCCCGGTTCATTTTCGTCAACTACAGTTAAGTAGTAACTGCCAAGAATCATATCCTGGGTTGGAACGGTTACCGGCTTACCGTCCTGAGGCTTTAACAGGTTGTTTGCAGAAAGCATCAGGAATCTTGCTTCTGCCTGTGCCTCTGCGGACAAAGGAACGTGAACAGCCATCTGGTCACCGTCAAAGTCGGCGTTATAAGCTGTACATACAAGCGGATGAAGCTTCAGAGCTCTTCCTTCAACCAAAACGGGTTCGAATGCCTGGATACCAAGTCTGTGAAGTGTGGGAGCACGGTTTAAAAGTACCGGATGCTCTTTGATAACCTCTTCCAAGATATCCCATACCTCGTCACGAACTCTTTCAACCATTCTCTTGGCACTCTTTATGTTGTGTGCCTTGCCCTTCTGAACAAGACTCTTCATAACGAAGGGCTTGAACAGCTCAAGTGCCATTTCCTTAGGCAGACCGCACTGATAAAGCTTAAGTGTAGGTCCTACAACGATAACCGAACGGCCCGAGTAGTCAACACGCTTACCAAGTAAGTTCTGTCTGAAACGGCCCTGCTTACCTTTCAGTAAGTCAGATAAAGATTTCAGAGGACGGTTACCCGGTCCCACAACAGGCTTGCCGCGTCTGCCGTTATCAATAAGGGCGTCAACAGCCTCCTGAAGCATTCTCTTTTCGTTTCTTACGATAATATCAGGAGCTTTAAGCTCAAGTAATTTCTTAAGACGGTTATTTCTGTTGATAACACGTCTGTATAAATCGTTTAAGTCGCTGGCAGCGAATCTTCCGCCGTCCAACTGAACCATAGGTCTTAAATCGGGCGGAATAACCGGAACAACATCCAGAATCATCCATTCAGGCTTGTTTCCGGATACTCTGAAGGCTTCAACAGCCTCCATTGTCTTTATAAGCTTAGCCTTTCTCTGGCCGGTAGCAGTCTGAAGCTCTTCTTTGATATCCTCGCTCATTTTGTCAAGGTCAATATTCATTAAAAGCTCTTTGATTGCCTGAGCGCCCATGTCGGCTTTGAACTTATCACCGAATTTTTCTCTTGCCTTCTTGTATTCCTCGTCGGAAAGCACCTGCTTTTCAGCAAGGCCTGTTTTACCCGGGTCGGTTACAACATAAGCGGCAAAGTAAAGTATTTTTTCAAGTGTTTTCGGAGAAATGTCAAGTAAAAGTCCCATTCTGCTGGGAGTTCCCTTGAAATACCAGATATGGGAAACGGGAGTTGCAAGCTCAATATGCCCCATTCTTTCACGTCTTACCTTGGAACGGGTAACCTCAACACCGCAACGGTCACAGATTACACCCTTATATCTGATTCTTTTATATTTACCGCAGTGACATTCCCAGTCCTTCTGAGGACCGAATACCTTTTCGCAGAACAAACCGTCCTTTTCAGGCTTCTGAGTTCTGTAGTTGATGGTTTCGGGCTTTTTAACCTCACCGTAGGACCATTCTCTGATTTTTTCAGGGGATGCCAAGCCGATTTTTATTTTTTCAAAACTGTTAAATTCAACCATTTAATATGCTCCCTCCTATTTTTTACGGAAATAGTTTATTCCTCTTCGTCAAGGATAGCGTCAATGTCCTCATCGTCCTCAATGATAACATCCTCTTCAAACTCTTCGGTATAATCATCCGAAATTTCTTCTTCAACGTCGTCTAAATCTATTTCCTGATCATCCTCGGTGTCATCATCCTCAATACTGTCTTCCTTCATAGCGTACTTAACAAGGTCTTCCTCGTTTTCAACAGAACGCATTGTAGGAGCAACATCGTCATCGGTATCTCTTAAGTTGATTTCTTCATCGTTTGCGGCATAAACCTTCATATCAAGGCCTAAGCTCTGAAGCTCCTTAATAAGAACCTTAAAGGATTCGGGAACACCCGGACGGGGAATATTTTCACCCTTAATGATTGCTTCATAGGTCTTAACACGGCCGAGAATATCGTCCGACTTAACTGTTAAGATTTCCTGAAGGGTATAAGCAGCACCGTAAGCTTCAAGTGCCCAAACTTCCATTTCACCGAATCTCTGACCGCCGAACTGGGCTTTACCGCCAAGAGGCTGCTGAGTAACAAGTGAGTAAGGACCTGTTGAACGGGCATGAATCTTGTCATCAACAAGATGATGCAGCTTTAACATATACATGATACCGACTGTAACGCGGTTATCAAAGGGTTCGCCGGTTCTACCGTCATAAAGAACGGTCTTACCGTCTTCAGCATAGCCTGCTTTAACAAGTGTTCTGGCAATGTCATCCTCGTTTGCACCGTCAAATACAGGTGTTGCTATATTAAGGCCGAGAGCTCTTGCTGCATATCCTAAATGCACCTCAAGCACCTGACCGATATTCATACGGCTTGGTACGCCAAGCGGGTTAAGAACAATATCAAGTGTTGTACCGTCAGGTAAGTACGGCATATCCTCTTCAGGTAAAATACGGGAAATAACACCCTTGTTACCGTGACGGCCCGCCATCTTGTCACCAACAGAGATTTTTCTCTTCTGGGCAATGCTTACACGCACGATCATATTTACCCCGGGAGCCATTTCGTTATCGTTTTCCTTGGTAAATACCTTAACATCAACGATAATACCTGCTTCACCGTGAGGAACTCTTAAGGAGGTATCTCTTACCTCTCTTGCCTTTTCACCGAAGATTGCACGAAGAAGTCTTTCTTCGCTGGTTACCTCGGTTTCACCCTTAGGAGAAACCTTACCTACTAAGATATCGCCGGGTCTTACTTCGGCACCGATTCTTATGATACCTCTTTCGTCAAGATCCTTTAAGGCATCCTCACCAACGTTCGGAATGTCTCTTGTGATTTCTTCGGGACCAAGCTTGGTATCTCTTGCTTCGGTTTCGTATTTTTCAAGATGTATAGATGTGAATACATCCTCTTTTACAATTCTTTCGTTGATAAGAATAGCATCCTCGTAGTTATAACCTTCCCAGGTCATAAAGCCTATTAATACATTCTTACCAAGAGCAATTTCACCGTTACAGGTGGAAGGACCGTCAGCAACAACCTGACCCTTTTTAACCTTTTCACCAACCTTGACAACAGGTCTCTGGTTGATACAGGTGGACTGGTTGGAGCGCTTGAACTTAATTAAGTCGTAGTCATAAACCTTCTTGTCCTTACCGGTGATGGTGATATGGTCGCCGCTTACCTTGGTAACGGTACCGTCACACTCGGAAAGAACAACAACTCCCGAGTCAACAGCTGCGGAATATTCCATACCTGTTGCAATGATAGGAGCCTGTGCCTTAAGAAGGGGCACACTCTGACGCTGCATGTTGGAGCCCATCAGAGCACGGTTAGCGTCATCGTTTTCTAAGAAAGGTATCATAGCGGTTGCAACAGATACAACCTGCTTTGGTGATACGTCCATATAGTCAACCTTGGAAGCTTCAATTTCCAGGAATTCGTCTCTTCTTCTTGCGGTAACACGTTCGTTAACAAATCTGCCATCCTTATCAAGAGGCTCGTTTGCCTGAGCGATAATGTAATTATCCTCAACGTCCGCTGTCATATATTCCACATCCTCGGTAACTCTGCCGGTTGCCTTATCAACCTTTCTGTAAGGTGCTTCGATAAAGCCGTAGTCATTAACTATACCGTAGGTGGAAAGTGAACCGATAAGACCGATGTTCGGACCTTCAGGAGATTCGATAGGACACATACGTCCGTAATGGGTATGGTGAACGTCTCGCACCTCGAAGCCCGCTCTATCTCTTGAAAGACCGCCGGGACCCAGTGCAGAAAGTCTTCTCTTGTGAGTAAGCTCTGCCAAAGGATTGGTCTGATCCATAAACTGAGACAGCTGGGAGTTTCCGAAGAACTCCTTAACAGCGGCTGTTATAGGTCTGATATTTATAAGTGTGTTCGGAGCTACAGTATCCATTTCCTGCTGAGTTATCATTCTTTCCTTGATAGCTCTTGCCATTCTTGTAAAGCCGACTCTTACCTGATTCTGTAAAAGCTCGCCTACTGAACGAAGTCTTCTGTTTCCAAGATGGTCGATATCGTCTTCCTTACCGATACCGTGAACTATTGTAAGATGATAGTTGAAGGTAGCAAGAATATCTTCAACCGTAACATTTTTAGGCATAAGATATTTTTTATTCTTAAGGATTTCCTGTAGAGTTTCCTCTTCATTCTTACCCTCTGCCTCGCATCTGTCCATAATTTCCTTTAATACGGAATACTTAACCTGCTCGTTGATAACCGAAGTATCGGCATTTTCATAGAAATATGTGATATCACAGGTATCGTTGGACATAATGTTAACTTCCTTACCCTCTGAATCAAGAACGGTAATAAGGTTAACAGGCGATTTATCAATAAAAATAAGTGTTTCTCTTGTTAAAACATCCCCTGCGGAGGCTAAAAGCTCACCGGTTGCAGGACACACTACATCCTTTGCAAGAGTTAAGCCTATAGCTCTGTTTTCAAAGGAAAGCTTTTTATTGTATTTATATCTTCCCACTCTGCCAAGATCGTATCTTCTGGGATCAAAGAACAGATTGTTAAGAAGTGACTGGGCACTTGATGCAGAGAAGGGCTCACCGGGTCTTAATTTCTTATAGATTTCTTCAAGACCTGTTATATAGTCGGTGGTGGTATCCTTATCAAGTGTGGAAAGGATCAGAGGATCTTCACCGAACATAGCTCTGATTTCTTCGTTTGTTTCGGTATTTAAGAACTTTCTTACCACACCGTCATCGCTGATCTGATGAGAAAGAGCTCTTAAAAGGGCGGTTGCAGGAACCTTTCTTTCTCTGTCAATTCTAACGGTAAATATATCATTTGTATCAGTTTCAAATTCAATCCATGCACCACGGTTAGGAATCATTGTGGAGGAGAAAAGCTGTTTGCCCGACTTATCTCTTACCATAGCAAAATAAACACCCGGAGATCTTACCAGCTGGCTGACAATAACTCTCTCCGCGCCGTTTATAATAAATGTTCCGGATTCGGTCATAAGAGGGAATTCACCCATAAAGATTTCGCTTTCCTTGGCTTCGCCTGTTTCTCTGTTAACAAGACGCACCTTTGCCTTGGTAGGAACAGCGTAAGTTGTTTCTCTTATTTTTGTTTCAGCAAGAGAATACTTAGGCTCATCTTCAAATCTGAAATCGAAAAATTCAATATAGTGTGTGCTTCCGCTTGCTCCCTTATCCTTGATTGGATCATAAGCACCGATTTCAGGGCTTATGGGGCCGATCTCTTCAATTACCTCTTCGATACCGAGAGTCTTGAACCATTCGTAGGATTTTTTCTGAATCTCAATAAGATTCGGCGGAGCTAACACCTCATCAATTTTTGAAAAGTTAAGTCTTTCAACTTTTCCGTAATTTACAGGATGTGCCACATTCATCACCTCGTATTTTTTTTGGGAATTTTTCTCTTAATTTATCAAAAATATTTTTTTATGTAAAACAACAGCGTCAAAAGTGAGGCCTTCCCATTTTAGCCAAACCCTTGATACAAGTGCGTTTTACCCCTTTTTCCGCAAAAAAGGGCAAAAATATCCCATTAAATCGTTTTACCATTCTAACACAAATTTTATAAGGTGTCAAGGGGTAAATTTAAAAATTTTCCATTTTTTAAGATAAATTAAAAGGGAATGCAAATTTATTTACATTCCCTTGCAATTTATATCATTCACTCTACTTACTCGGGATACTCAATCCCATACCATTTCCTTTCGGGCAGATCTATAACCGAGAAATTCCATATAGCATTAAATCTGCAAATTCCCTCTTTTATATTATTTTTTTCAGGGGACCAGCTTTCCCCCGTAATACCGTGTCCGTAAAAGGACCATTCGCCCTCATTTACAATGTCCGCATGGGAATGGCCGAGAATACACTTTATTCCTAAGATATAAGTTTCCGAGCCCGGAATAACAAATTCCGCCTCCGAAAGACAGCTTTTAAGTACATCCTCAATATCATTATTGCCGCATACGGCATATATTTTTTCTGCACCTGCATTTTTAAGTATATCCGCAACTGCCTTTACTTTTACATTATATTCTTCCCTGCTCCACTTAACTCTGCCTGCCTTTACCTCGTCAACAAAGTCACCTGTATGTATTATTATATCGGGTTTTGTCTCCCTTAAAATTTTTTCATAATAAGGGAAAAAGTAAGATGAGGTATCGCTTATATGGAAAATCCTTGTCTGTCCATCCTTTTTCTTTGGAATATCAGTATCCTTTTCCATAAGAGCTTTAAGCTTTTGTCCGTATTCCTCAGTCTGCATATAAAAGTCACAGCCTCTTAAATCATAGGGAAGATGACCCGTATCATTATACACACGCTTGGTGTTCTTAAAAGGCTCAAGATAACATAAGGTACAGTTGCACATGGAGCTTTTAACGGGAATACCAAGACTTTTACAAAGATCTTGCGAACTTTCCCTGTCCCCTGCAAACAGGGTATCCTCATTTATATCAAGCTTTTTTATAACATTATCGGTTTCCTTTAAAGGCTTATGTATAATTATTTCAGAGCCGGTATACTTTGCGATAATCCGGGCGGTTTTTTCGCCTGCCCCGGGGGTACAGTATATTTTACCGCTAAACCCCCGTTCATTAAGTTCTTTTCCAAGATAATCTGCCTGTTTTTTCCCCGTGTCAGTCAATATGTTATCAATTGCCTGACCGTGACAGGTAATGTAGATTTTCATTATATTTCTCCTTTATATAAAGACTGAATAATTTAGATGACAACCATTTAAGCTAAATTTTGCAACAAGTTGCAAAGCTAAATTATCCCGCTTCGCTTCATAGCTAAATAACTCCTTTGGAGTAGCTAAATTAAATTCGCCAAAAGTGTGCGAAACACATTTAGCTGCCATAGGCAATTTAGCTGAACTTGTTCAATTTAGCTCGCCGTAGGCGAATTTAGCTGTGGTGCTAAAGCAACGCATATACCACTAAGGCTCCCTTTTGAGGGGAATGATGTTTTATTTTGCGGTCAGATATATAGGATTTGTTAAAAGTATGCATCTTCCATCCTCATCATAAAGCTCGGCACGCTGAAAATCAACCGGCTTGTCGGAAGATTTCAGACAAGAGGTATGGGAATAGGTATTTCCCTTTATTTTTTCACGGTAGGCTTCAACCCCGTTATTTATAAGGCGGAATTCCCAGCCGGGCAGGGTGTTTTCCGCATAGAAATTAATGATTTCTTCTTTTTTATTTAAAATTGAGCCCATTTGCTCACCGCTTGCAGTTTCAAATTTTATTTCGCCCTTTATTTTCACAGGGTCGGCGGTATACATTCTTCTTTCCTTCATAGCTGATATAAATTCATCCACCGAAACGGGATGCTCTAAAGAAGAGTCAACTCCGATATAGGCGGCAAAATTATTCCCGTCAAACCAGCCTTTATTATTACGGTGACAGTCGTTGCATCCGTACCCTGCAAGGAAATGCCCTGACAAAGAAAGAGCATCCCATAAAAAAGTATAATATTCAAACGGAAAGTTTCTGCCCTCGGGATAGCCTACCTCTATAAGAGATGCACCGTAGGTATCATTTTTATAAAATTCTTCATATAAATCCTGAAACATTTTTATTTTCTCTTCTTCAGGAAGATTTCCTTTTCCTTTAAAGGGCTTTGTTTCAAAGGGATGGTTAAGAGCAAAGATACCGTCATATTTTAAGGTATGGTCTATTGCCTCTTTTTCGCTTACATTATAATCATATTCGTAATAGTCAATAACAGGTACTTTTGTTGAAAAGCAGTTTTTATGCTCCCCTGCTCCGGATATCTCAAAGGAAACAAAGGGTGTAACTCCATAATACTCCCCTGCTTTTTGAGAGGCGGTATTTAACCTTTTGCGAAGCTCCTCACCATAGTAAACTCTGCTTATTGAAAAATCTCCAACCTTTAATGAGGCTTTTTTTCCGTTACGGGACTGAAGGATGATATAAAGAGTATCAAAGGCATTATCCTTACCGCCGATTGAAGGCTCATCGGAAACATCCTCGGATACCTTCATAACAAATTGCCCTTTTTTAATTTCGGAAGGGATAATTTGAGTATGAGGTAAGCCCGAAAGATCCTCGGCTTCTCCCACAACATAAAGCATATATGCATTTGCCATTTCGGGAGGACGCTGGGATAATTTTACCCCGAAGATAATTCTTGTATCTGAATCTATAACATAATCTTTAATATCAACCGACAGAGTAAGCTCGGTTGCAAGTGAACAGGTATGCCTTGTTCCGCTTGAAGCAAAGAAAACCCCCGAGGTTTCCCAATTATCCCCTTCCCCCTCGCAATTAAGGGTAAGAGTTTTTTCTTCGGGATTTATAATATAATCGGTTTTTTCATCAATCACCTTAAAGCCTTCAAAGCGCTTTCCATCCTCCTTCATTAAATCGGAGGTGTCAAAGGAAAAGCCCTTTACCTCATTTTCGCGTCTTACCATTCTTGTATCGTGATCGGTAAACCATATATATTTCATTCCTAATAATGATGCATTATACATATCAAGCGCCATTGATGAACCATAGTCACAGGCGGCGTGTAAATGCATATGCATCGGATAATATTTATAATTCATATAAACCTCCGGAATCACTTTATATTTTATGCCGGATTAAAGAAGGTCATCGGATTATTTATTTTACATACTCAATAAGCTTATCAATAATTTTACTGTCTTTTTCGATGGTAAGCATTTCGGTATCGGTAATAACAATCAGACCTCTTGAATCCCAGAAAATTTTCTTGCCCATTACGGTTTCAACGAATGCACGAAGCGGGAGCATAGTTCTTCCCTCAATTGACTGAGCAGGAACATCTATCGGAGTAATTGAACCATCGATATCAATTTCGGCTTTATCAAGAACTATTTTTACCACCTTATTTTTAAGAGTAAGAGTAACCGTTCTTGTTGAATCATTCCATCCAACCTCTGCACCGAAATTTTCTGCGATAAATCTTACCGGAACAAGTGTTCTTCCGTTAACTGAATTTGCTTTTACATTTTCATTTGTTTTATCAATAAGAATTCTTTCTCCGTTAACAAGCGCCTTGGCAGATCCTAAAAATAAAACAATTGAAGATTTATTAAGCTCCGCCATCTTATCCGGTTCAGGCTTATCTTTGGTTTTTATCACCATAATGTTATCAACAAAGGAAATTCCTGTTTTATCTCCGCTTTCAAGTATAATATTCGCCTTTACTGCACCCTTCGGAGCTATACACATAACCGAGCAGGTATTCCAGTTTACTGTTTCCCCAAAAAAACTGAAGCTTTCCAGCATTGAATTTTCGGAAGAATAAAATACAAGCTTTCCCGAGGCAGGCTTGTCCGGACCGGATTGCTTTGACATATCAATTGAAAGCTTATATTCCGCCTCTTCTTCTATATCAAAATAAGGGGTTGTTATTCCTACCATACCGTTGGTTAAATCATCCTTTAGCATAAGCGAAAAACCACCGGTTGATGCACTTCCCTCTTCCGTTTTTACCTTTGATTCGGATTTTTTATCATGGTAAATCCACCCGTCAGTTTTTTCGTCTTCAAAATCCTCAAAAAACACCGGCTTAAGCTCTGAATAAACTGTGTCGGAGCTGTCAACCGCTAAAGGCGATTCCTTTTTTCGTCTTTCAAAATCTCCTGAATAGAAAACTTCTCCTTCGCAAAACACTACATTGTCAAAACAGCAGGCAGCTCCGCTTAAAGAGCCTTTTATTTCTATTTTTGCAAAAGCCGATCCCTTTGGAGCGGTAACGGTTACAAATCCGGTATGCCATATTTCAAGACCTGAATTATTCTTTAACTGATACTCATCGCTTGCGATTTTTTTACCATCCTCCGCAAAGAAAGACAGTATGGTAAGATTATTACGGTCTTTACCCTTTATATCAATAGCCAGGGTATACACCTTACCCTCTTCAACACCAAAAGGAACTGATTCCATACTGTCGCTTGAATTAAGATTGATATATTGACCGATATATGAATCCACTTTGTCGTAATATAACCCGATTATTCCGTAATTAAGATGCCATCTGTTTAAATTTCCTCCGAAATTCTCGGAAAAAATTATCTTTGCGTCCCCGCTCTCCTGCCCATATGCAGGAACAGCAGAAAATATTAATACAACTAAAAGAATATAACTTATCGTTTTTTTCATAATAAACGCTCCTTAATATTTTTATCCCCCACTTATTATAATAAGCGGGGGAATTATAAAATTTTTCTTAATAATCATCGACTATACGCCGTAAAGAAGCTCACCATAAGTCGGGAATGGCCAGTATTTTGCCGAAACATTAACCTCTATCTCATCGGCTATTTTTCTTGTTTCCTCCATAAAGGGAACCAGCACGGTGGATGAGAAGAAGGCTTTTTCCTCGGCGCCATTTGTATTTTTTAAGGCTATTACAAGCTTATCTAATTTTTCCACCTTTGCAAAGAGTGCATCGGTAAGTGAGGACAGTCTTTCCAAGGTGTTAAGCTCGTATGTAACCGGAATTTTATCTGAGATTTCCTTCTTGCCCTTAATGATATTTATAAGGTCCTTTTCATAAACGCCTGCGGCGGGAAGGATATCCTTTCTTATCATATCCGACATGGTAAGAGCCTCAATATTTATAACCTTAACATAATTTTCGTACTGGATTTCCTGTCTTGACAGGATTTCGTTCTGATTGAAGATATTATGCTTTGCAAAAAGAGCAATATTTTTTTCATCGGTAAAAAGCTTCAGGGCATCGGGAGTTTTTCTTAAGTTAAGAAGTCCTCTTCTTTCTGCCTCCAAAACCCATTCATCGGAGTAGTTGTTGCCGTTAAAAATTATTCTCTTATGCTCCTTGAAGGTTTTCTTTATAAGACGGTTAAGCTCCTTTTTAAAGTCCTCCGCCTTTTCAAGATGGTTTGCGAACTGATTCAGCTCCTCGGCAACTATAGTATTTAATATATAGTTTGCACAGGCAATGGATTCACTTGCCCCAACCATACGGAACTCAAACTTATTACCGGTAAAGGCAAAGGGAGAGGTACGGTTACGGTCGGTGGAATCCTTGGGGAACTTAGGAAGGGCGTGAACGCCGATTTCCATCTGAGCATCAGCCTTACCCACATATTCCTCACCTGAAATAATGGATTCTAAAATTCCTGTAAGCTCCTCACCTAAAAACATGGAAACTATTGCAGGAGGTGCTTCATTGGCACCAAGACGGTGGTCATTTCCTGCAGAAGCGATTGAGATTCTGAGTAGATCCTGATGCTCATCAACAGCCTTTATAACTGCCGCCAGGAACAGTAAAAACTGTGCATTATCCTGAGGTGAGTCGCCGGGCTCGAGTAAATTCATTCCCGACATGGTGGAAATTGACCAGTTATTGTGCTTACCGCTTCCGTTTACTCCGTCAAAGGGCTTTTCGTGAAGAAGACACACAAGGTCATGCTTTTCAGCAACCTTTTTCATAACCTCCATGGTAAGCTGATTCTGGTCGGTGGAAATATTGGAGGTGGTAAATACGGGAGCCAGCTCGTGCTGAGCGGGAGCCGCCTCGTTATGCTTGGTTTTTGCAGGTATTCCCAGCTTCCAGAGCTCTAAATCAAGCTCCTTCATATATTCGGAAACTCTTGGCTTTATGGTACCGTAATAATGGTCATCCATCTCCTGCCCCTTGGGAGGCTTTGCGCCAAAAAGTGTTCTTCCCGCATATATAAGGTCTTTTCTTAAATCGTAGTATTTTTTATCAATAAGGAAATATTCCTGCTCTGCCCCGACAGTTGCAAGAACTCTTTTTTCCTCTTTACCGAAAAGCTTTAAAATTCTTATAGCTTCGTTGCTTATTGCCTCCATTGATCTTAAAAGAGGGGTTTTTTTATCAAGAGCCTCGCCCGTATATGAACAAAAGGCTGTGGGTATACATAAGGAATCATCCTTAATAAAGGCATAGGAGGTAGGGTCCCAGGCAGTATAGCCTCTCGCCTCAAAGGTTGCACGAAGCCCTCCGTTTGGAAAAGAGGAAGCATCGGGCTCACCCTTTATAAGCTCCTTACCTGAAAATTCCATTATGATTTTACCGTCCCCGGTAGGTGAAATGAAGCTGTCATGCTTTTCCGCAGTAATACCCGTCATAGGTTGAAACCAATGAGTATAGTGAGTTGCACCCTTTTCAATAGCCCACTCCTTCATGGCATTGGCTACCACATCGGCAATCTCTTTATTTAAGGACTTTCCCTGCTCCATAGTCTTTTTTAAAGACCTGTAAACATCCTCGGGAAGTCTTTCCTTCATAACCTGGTCATTAAAGCACATGCTTGCATATAGCTCGGGAATTCTTGACATACTTTTCTTATTCTCCTTCAAGCTCTCTAAAAAAAAGAGGCATTCTTCGTTTATGCTGTGAACGGCTGTAGGCCTTCTCAATATGCTCTACATCCGCCTTCTCACCATTACCTGTAAGAAGGTAGCTGTCTATTTTCTCATAGGATATACCCATTTCCTTTTCATCGGTCTGACCCTCGTAAAGTGCTGCAGAGGGTGCCTTTGAGATTATATTTTGGGGAGCCTTAAGATACCTTAAAAACTCGTAAACCTCTTTAACCGTCAGATCGGATATGGGATTGAAATCACAGGCACCGTCACCCCACTTGGTAAAGTAGCCCATATATCTTTCGGAACGGTTTCCCGTTCCTGCAACCAGATAGCCTTTTTCCTGACCCAGTGAATAAAGGGTAATCATCCTCAGACGGGGGTTCATGTTGGCATCGGCAAGACCGTTTACCTTTGAAACCTTTTCAACAGCACATTTCAGCGCCTCCTTGGCTTCGGTCAAATCAACGGTTACCGTTTCAATGCCGAACTGCTTTGCGGCATTTAACCCATCCTCAATGTCCTCGGTGTAATTTCTTTTGGACTGGCAGGGCATCATAACTCCTAAAACATTGTCGGTAGCCATTTTACATAAAATACCCACTAAGGTACAGTCCTTACCGCCGCTGTTTCCGTAAATAATACCCTTTGCACCTGTGTTTTTTAGAAGATTTTTAATAAACTCAACCCTTTTTTCGGTTTCTTCCCTGTAATCTCTCATTTTTACTCCTGTACTTCAGCTTCAGGGGCATCGGTGGCTGTATCCTCGGCTTCCTCTTCCTTTTCAACTACGGCAACCGAAACAACCTTTACATCGTCCTTAAGCTTCATAATCTTAACACCGGAGGTATCACGCCTTAAGGTGGAGATATCCTCAACCCCTGTTCTTATAATAACACCCTCACTGGTGATAAGCATAATATCGTTTTCATCGGTAACAGCCTTGATTGCGGCAACATTACCTGTCTTATCGTTAATCTTATAGGTTCTTATACCTTTACCGCCTCTTGCCTGGATTTTATATTCATCCATTTCGGAGCGCTTACCCATACCGTTTTCGGAAACCACAAGAAGCTTTGCCCCCTCGGAAACAAGGCAGGCGCCAACAACATAGTCACCCTCTCTTAAGCGGATACCTCTTACGCCGTGGGCAGTTCTTCCCATAGGACGGACATCCTGCTCGTTAAAGCGGATTGCGTTACCGTGGTGAGTTCCAAGGATAACATCATTATCCCCCTTTGTAATCTCAACCCTGATAAGCTCGTCATCCTCGTTAAGGCCGATAGCGTTAAGACCGCCGGAACGGTTGGAGTTATATTCGGAAAGCTTGGTTTTCTTAACGGTACCCATTTTGGTAACCATGGTTAAGTAGCTTTCATCGTCAAATTCTTTTATCGGGATGGTAGCGGTAACCTTTTCCTCTGCATCAAGGCTTAACAGGTTGACAATAGGCATACCCTTTGCAGTTCTTCCCGCTTCGGGAATCTGATATCCCTTGATTTTGAACATTCTTCCCTTATTGGTAAAGCATAGAATAAAGTTGTGGGTGGAGGTGGTGAAGATATTTTCAACAAAGTCCTCCTCCTTGGTAGCCATACCCGAGATACCCCTTCCGCCACGCTTCTGGCTTCTGTAGGTATCGGTTTTAAGACGCTTGATGTAACCGGTATGAGTCATTGTGATAACAACGTCCTCCTCCTCGATTAAATCCTCGTCATCTATCTGGGAGTAATCAAAGGTGATATCGGTTCTTCTTTCATCACCGTATTTTTCCTTGATTTCGGTAAGCTCGGTCTTTATCTGCTCATGTAAAAGATTCTTATCTCCCAAAATTGCCTCATATTCGGCAACCTTGCTCTTAAGCTCCTGATATTCCTCTTCAATCTTCTCGCCGTTTAGTCTTTGCAGCTGGGCAAGTCTCATATCAAGAACGCTTTGCGCCTGAATATCCGAGAACTTGAAGCGCTCGGTAAGTCTTTCCTTGGCATCATCATAGGAATTTCTTATGATGTTTATAATTTCGTCAATGTTATCAAGAGCAATTCTCAAGCCCTCCAAAATATGCATTCGGGCTAAAGCCTTATCCCTGTCAAACTGAATTCTTCTGGTTACGATTTCCTCCTGGAAGCTGATAAAGTGACCTAAAACCTCCTTTAAGCACATTAGCTTCGGTCTTCCGTTATGAAGGGCAATCATATTTACCGAGAAGGAATCCTGAAGTCTTGAATACTTATAAAGCTGGTTAAGAACAACCTGGGGATTTGCATCCCTCTTTAAGGAAATTTCAAGTCTTATACCTGCTCTTTTCGATGAATGGTCCTCTATATCGTCAAGACCCTCAATCTTTTTATCCTTAACAAGATTTGCAATGGATTCAACCAGCACTCTCTTGTTAACCTGATAAGGAAGCTCGGTTACTATAATCGAATAGGAGCCGTTCTTCTTTTCAACTATTTCAGCCTTGGCACGGACAATTATCTTACCTCTGCCGGTTTCGTAAGCATTTCTTATACCGCCTCTTCCCATAATGGAGGCATAGGTAGGAAAGTCGGGACCCTTGATATATTCCATAAGCTCCTCGGTGGTAATGTCCGGATTTTCCATCTGGGCAATAACTCCGTCTAAAACCTCGGTAAGGTTATGAGGAGGAATGTTTGTTGCCATACCAACCGCAATACCCGAGCTTCCGTTTATAAGAAGGGTGGGTATTCTTGTGGGAAGTACGGTGGGCTCTACTCTCTTTTCGTCGAAGTTTGGAATAAAGTCAACAGTATTTTTTTCTATGTTCTCTAAAATAAGATTGGAAATCTTGCTCATTCTCGCCTCAGTATAACGGTATGCAGCCGGGGGGTCTCCATCCACCGAGCCAAAGTTACCGTGACCGTCAATAAGCATATATCTCATTGAAAAGTCCTGGGCAAGTCTTACCATAGCATCGTAAACCGAAGCATCACCGTGAGGATGATATCTACCGATAACGTTACCTACGGTTGTAGCAGATTTAAAGAAGGGCTTGTCATAGGTAAGATGCTCTTCATGCATTGAATAAAGAATTCTTCTGTGAACCGGCTTTAACCCGTCACGAACATCGGGAAGTGCTCTTGCAACAATAACACTCATGGCATAGTCGATAAAGGCTTCCTTCATTCTTTTTTCAATATCTATATCCACAATAGTCTGTGAGTCAAAATATTCCTCGAAATGAGAATCTATTTTATCATTTGATTTATTAGCCATTTTAAAGTTCCTCTTTCAATAATTTTATACGTCAAGGTTAGTAACGTACTGGGCATTTTCTTCGATGAATTCTCTTCTCGGCTCAACCTCGTCACCCATAAGAATACTGAATATCTGGTCAGCCTTCTGAGCATCCTCCAAGGTAACCTTCAGAAGAATTCTGTTTTTGGGATCCATAGTGGTTTCCCATAATTCCTCAGGGTTCATTTCACCAAGACCTTTGTAACGGGAGATATCCACCTTTGCATTGGGATCCCCGTCCTTTAGTTCTTCGCTTATACGGTCTCTTTCCTCATCGGAAAATGCAACCTGGCTCTTTTTACCTCTTGTAAGCTTATAAAGAGGCGGCTTTGCAAGATAAATATGACCTGTTTCAACTAAGGTTTTCATAAATCTGAAGAAGAAGGTTAGTAAAAGAGTCTGGATATGAGCACCGTCAACATCGGCATCGGCCATAATTATAATCTTGTCATATCTTAATTTTTCTATATTGAATTCCTCGCCTATACCTGTTCCCAGCGCCTGGATAACAGGCTTTAGCTTGTCATTTCCGTAAACCTTGTCTGCTCTGGATTTCTCAACGTTAAGCATTTTACCCCAAAGAGGAAGAATAGCCTGATACTTACTGTCTCTTCCTTCCTTGGCACTACCGCCCGCCGAGTCACCCTCCACTATGTAAACCTCGGTTTTAGTGGGGTCTTTTACGATACAGTCGGCTAATTTTCCCGGAAGTGAATTGGTGCCTAAAGGAGTTTTTCTTGTTGCCTCTCTCGCCTTTCTTGCCGCTTCCCTTGCACGGGAGGCTGTCATAGCCTTTTCTATAATTATTTTTGCAATCTGGGGATTTTCATTTAAGAAATCACCGAATTTTTCATTGATAAGTGAGGTTACAATACCTCTTACCTCGCTGTTACCAAGCTTGGTCTTGGTCTGACCTTCAAACTGAGCCTCGGTAACCTTAACGCTTATTACAACGGTAAGACCTTCTCTTACATCCTCACCGGTAAGCTCGGTATCGTCCTTTTTGATTATGTTCATTTTCTTTGCATAATCGTTTATGGACCTGGTAAGAGCTGCCTTGAAGCCTATTTCATGGTAACCGCCCTCGGTGGTATGAATGTTATTGGCAAAGCTGGTAATGGATTCCGAATAGGAATCGGTATACTGCATTGCAATTTCAACATAGGTATCGCCCTTCTGACATTCAACAAAGATAACATCCTCGTGAATGGGGGTTTTACCCTTATTGTTGTATTCAACAAAGGATTTGATACCACCCTCATAGCAAAGCTTCTTCTGCTTTACCTCCTCCTGACGGTTATCGGTAAATATTATGTTTATGCCACGGTTTAAAAATGCCTGCTCTCTTAAACGGTCAAGAAGGGTATTGTAATCATAATAGGTTTCTTCAAAAATTTCAGGGTCCGCAAGGAAGGTAACCTCTGTTCCCTTCTTATCGGTAGTACCTATTACCTTTGTAGGCTCAACTGCCTTACCTCTTTCAAACTTAAGATAATGGATATTCTTCCCGTCATAAACCTTAACCTCTAAGTAGGTTGACAGAGCATTAACAACAGACGCACCAACACCGTGAAGACCGCCCGAAACCTTATAGCCCGAGCCGCCGAACTTACCCCCTGCATGAAGCTTTGTAAAAATAACCTCTAAGGTTGAAATTCCCATCTTCGGATGAATACCGGTAGGAATACCACGCCCGTCATCCACTACGGTAACGGTACCGTCCTTATTAAGATCAACGGTTATATTCTTACAGTAGCCTGCAAGTGCCTCGTCAATAGCATTATCAACTATTTCATATACAAGATGATGTAATCCGCGGATGGAGGTGGAGCCAATATACATACCCGGTCTTTTACGGACAGCCTCTAAGCCTTCCAGCACCTGAATCTGGGATTCATCATAGGTTTCCTCAACCCTGGTATTATAGCCCATAATTTCCTCTGCCATTTTTTAAACCATTCCTTTCTGCGAAAATAAAGAAAAGCCTTCCTTATTTTCCTTTGATCTCTTCTTAAGTGTTGCGCTCGAAAGAGACGAAACATATATATAACTATCCCCTTTTTCCTTTACAAGGACAAAGGATTTAGGTAAATCATCATTAACATAGATAACCCTGTCCTTTTTACTCATCTTAACCAAAAAGTCCCTGGTTATCCCGGATACCGAGGTGTTCTCAATATCAAATATGGCAATAATGTTTTTCATATTTACCGTATAGTCCTTACCAAGATGTATAAACATTTAAATAATCCTTCCTTCCTTTACAAGATAAGCCTTGCAGGGATATTTGATTTTTTTGTATAAATCCTTATCCGTACAGGTTATAACAGTCTGATTGTCTCTTATAAAGTTTAAAAGCTTATTCTGCCTTTTAATATCAAGCTCGGATAAAATATCATCAAGAAGCAAAATCGGATTTTCCCCTAAGATTTCCTTCATAAATTCAAATTCGGCAAGCTTTAAGGATAGAATAATCGACCTTTGCTGCCCCTGTGAACAGTAAACCGAAGCATCGTTACCGTTTAAGTAAAATTCAATATCATCCCTCTGGGGACCTATTAAGGTAACTTTTTTTAAAAGCTCCTCTTTTCTTACCCTTTTAAATTCGTTTTTATAGATTGCCTCCAGCTCTTTTACCGATTCGGGAATTTTCATATCAATTCCCGGCTTATACTTTATCTCTATATTTTCCTTACTGTCGGAAATATAGTAAATTGCTTTGGTGGCAAGTTCGGAAAGCCTTACAATAAATCTTAAGCGGTATACGGTTATTTTAGCCGCAAGGGAGGATAGCTTCTCATCATATACATCAAGAAGCCCCTCGTTTATATTCGGTTCCTTTAAATGATTATTCTTCTGGTTAAGAACCCTTTTATAATCCTTTAAAAGTCTGTAATAATCCGGCTTTATCTGGGAAATATCCGTATCGGTAAACCTTCTTCTTTCCTCGGGAGAGCCTTTGATTAAATTAAGATCCTCGGGAGAAAATATAACTGTACTGAATACACCGAAAAGTGCCTTCTGCCTTGTTTTTTCTATTCCGTTTACCGTAAGCTCTTTATTTTTATTCTTATATAGCTTAAAGGAAGCAGACTGCTCCCTTTTCTGGGAATTGAATTCAATTGATATTTCCCCCTCTTCCCTGTCAAAGGAAATAAGCTCCCTGTCTTTGGCGCCACGGTGGGATTTTGAAGAGGAGAAAAGGTAAATGCTCTCTAAAATATTGGTCTTTCCCTGAGCATTCTCCCCGTAGAATATATTAATTCCCTCGTATAAATCAATTTCAAGCTCATTATAGTTCCTGAAATTTTTTAATTTAAGTTTATTTAATCTCATCAGTTAGTTCTTAATTTTAAAGGAAGGATAAGATAAATAAATTCATCTGTATCAACACCCTTTATAACAAGAGGGTTAAGTGAGGAGGTAAACTCCATCTTAATGTTCTTGGAATCACAGGCTCTTAATGCATCAAGAAGATACTTGTGATTAAATCCTATTGTAAGATCATTGCCCTTTGTTTCACATGAAACAGTATCCTCAGCCTTACCGTTTTTGGTAACTGCGGACATATAAATCTGATTCTGGGAAATTTCAAGCTTTAAAGGACTCTTTACATCGGGAGTAATAACAAGTGAGCTTCTTATGATAGAGTCGACAATGTCCTTTGTGGCAGCAGTAACCGTAAGGTCACTTGATGTAGGAATAATGTGCTCATAGTTAAAGAAGTCGCCGTCAATTAAGTTAGAATACATTATAACGTTACCTAATTTGATATTTACACGGTTACCTGTGAAGCAAAGCTCAATATTACCCTCTTCATCATCAATGATTTTGGATAAATCGTTAAGGGTTTTACCGGGAATTATATAAGAATCGGAAATAAGAGTGCTTCCGATATCAAGCTTTCTGTAAGAAAGTCTGAAGCCGTCTAAGGAAACAACCTTTAAAATATTGTCCTTTATATCAAATAATGCACCGGTTAAGGTAATCTTTTTATCATCTGTTCCGATTGAGAAGGCAACCTGTCTTATAACATTTTTCATCTTCTGCTTGTCAACCGAGATTTTAATATCGGAATCTCTGTAGTCAACTGCAGGGAAATCCTGCGGATTAAGACCGTAGATTTCATATTTAGAAAAATTAAGCTCAATATTTGTCTTAAAGCTTTCATCGCAGCTTAAGGAAACATCCCCGTCGGGAAGCTTGGATATGATTTCATAAAGAATCTTTGCATTTAAAACAACTGCGCCCTCTTCCTCAACATTACCGGGAAAATTAGCTTCAATGGCAATCTTTAAATCATTTCCTAAAAGCTTGATATTTGAATCGCTTGTAGCCTTGATAAAAATACCTTCTAAAATAGGAGCATTTGATTTACCGGATACTGCCTTTAATACAATATTGATGTTTTCTAACAGAACACTCTTATTGCAGGTAAATTTCATACTATATTCATTCCTTTCATAAATAAATATATATAATATTAATTAATAATTAAACAAACTAATAATAATATAATTATTATATTATAGGCTGTTCATTTGTTTAAAACTCTGTTTTATCCTTTATATATAAGAAAAAATACAGGTTCAAAACTTTTCCATAACTTTTTTAAAACCCTTTTTATAATTACTTATAAACATTTTTTGTTAATAAATTTATGTTTATTTGTTCAAAAAAATGTTTATATATTTCAGTAAGACTTAGTGCAGTAAAACTTGAACACAATATGCCTTAAATCTGTTAAATTATAATCTTTTTAATTTGCCGTATTATGCGAAAGTTCCCTTTTAAAATTATATGTTGTCCGAGTCTTACTTCACTATATAATTATAACATAAATTTTTCTAAAAATAAAGGGTATTTTTCAAAAAACCGCTAAATTTTCGTTTTAAATGAGGTTTTCTATATTTGTCATGATTTCATCTATGTTATCCCTGAACTTTTCATCTGCCTCAATTTTAGCCTTTATTTTATCAATTGCGTTAATTACGGTAGAATGAGTCTTTCCTCCGAAGCGTTCACCGATTTTATCAAGAGGTATATCCAGAACCTCTTTTATAACATACATGCAAATCTGTCTTATTGTTAAAATTTCTGCCTTTCTCGAAGCAGTATGTATTGAATTGGGGTCAATATCGTAATATTTGCATACCTCATAGATAACAGTGTCCATATTTATTGATTTTGAAGGCTTGGAATCATCCATATCATGAAGTAAGGATACAACAAGCTCTTTTGTTATATCAATGTTTGATAAGGTTGAATAAGCAATAAGCTTATTTAAAATTCCTTCAATTTCTCTTACGTTATCTTTAAATCGCTTTGCAATAATTTCGATACATTCGTCGCTTACATCAAGATTTTCTGCCTGAACCTTCTTTTTAAGTATGGCATATCTTGTTTCATAATCGGGCTTTTTGATATCCCAGGTAAGTCCTCCTTCAAATCTTGAGGTAAGTCTTCCGTCTAATTTTGAAATATTTCTGGGAGGACGGTCTGAGGTTATAATAACCTGCTTATTTGATTTGGTTAAGTGTGAGAAGGTATAGAAAAATTCCTCCTGACAACGGTCTTTACCGCCGATAAACTGAATATCGTCTATCATAAGCACATCTAAAGTTCTGTATTTTGCTCTGAATTCATCAATTTTATTATCTTTAATTGAATTTACAAGTTCAATAACAAATTCCTCAGAGGTTATATATAAAACCTTTTTGGAGCTGTCATTTTCTAAAATTGCGTTACCTACCGCCTGCATAAGATGTGTTTTTCCGAGTCCCACATCACCGTAAATAAAGAATGGGTTGTAAGAAGCACCGGGAGTTTTTGCAACTGACAGGGCTGCCGCACATGCAAAACGGTTGTTTTCACCTATAACATAATTATCAAAGGTGAATTTTTTCTGAAGGTTTGAGTTTTTATAAAAGCTTTCATCAATATGTATACTTTCCTTTTCCTCTTTACCTCCGTAAAGCTCCTCCACATCGTCCTCAAGAACTACTTCTACTCTCTTGATCTGCGGATTTAAAATTTCGGCTCCCGATTTAATTAACAAAAGATATCTTTTTTCAATAATATCCTTATTAACATCCATGGGAACGGTTAAAATAAGTGTATCATTTATAAAATCATAGGGCTTTATGGTCTTAACCCAGGTGTTAAAGCCTAAAGGTGAAATTTCTTTACATTCATCTTCAATAAGGTCAAGAACTCTTTCCCAGAAATCTATTACATTATTCATATTTATATATTATCCTTTCAAAATCTATTTTCAACATCAAAAACCCTTTATTTATAGGCTTTTGGGGTAGTTTTAAACAAAAAATGTTCAAAACTTTTAAAAAAAGTGTTTAAAACTATGCTTTAAGTAATGCCAATGAATATACGAGTTATTAAGAATTATTATCAGTTATCTGACATTTTTTTACAAAAAATTTCAAAGGTTACAATATTATGTAAAGTAATTTACAAACAGGAAAAAATCTCCTGTTTTAAAGGGGTTAAAGGAGTTTTGAACAAAAATTGTTCAAAACTCCCTCAAAAACTGTTGAAAAGTAAAAGTCTTATATACCAACGGTTTCGCGTATTTTGTCGGTTTACATAATATTATTTTACAGGGAAACTTGTCTTATCACTTTAACCGTTGATTTTAAGGGATTTTTTACTTGATTATAAAATAATCAAATATTACTGTATTTTTAAAAGTCAATTTTTAAGTTTTGTAAAATTTATATAAATTTACAGTGTAATTTTTGTTATTCCGCCCATATAAGGAACTAAAACTTCAGGAATTGTAACCGAGCCGTCCTCATTCTGGTAATTTTCTAAAATTGCCGCAACTGTACGGCCTACAGCAACGCCTGAGCCGTTAAGAGTATGAACAAACTGAGCTTTTTTATTAGCTTCATCCTTGAATTTGATATTTGCTCTTCTTGCCTGATAATCCTCGAAGTTTGAACAGGAAGAAATTTCAACATATCTTTCATAAGAAGGCATATAAACCTCAATATCATATTTTTTTGCAGCAGTAAAGCCTAAATCACCTGTAACAATATCAACAACTCTGTAAGGAAGCTTTAAAAGCTGAAGAACATATTCAGCATCCCTGGTTAACTTTTCAAGCTCATCATAAGAGGTTTCAGGCTTAACAAACTTAACAAGCTCAACCTTATTGAACTGATGCTGACGGATTAAGCCTCTGGTATCTCTGCCTGCACTTCCTGCCTCGGAACGGAAGCATGCGGAATATGCGGCATGCTTTATTGGAAGAGTGTCACCATCTAAGATTTCATCTCTGTAAAGGTTTGTAACCGGAACCTCTGCAGTAGGAATTAAGAAATAATCGTCGTTTGTAATTTTAAATACATCCTCTTCAAACTTGGGAAGCTGACCTGTACCTGTTAAGGATGCGCGGTTAACCATATAAGGCGGGAAAATTTCGGTATATCCGTTATCCGAATGAGTATCAAGATAGAAGTTAATAACCGCTCTTTCCAGTCTTGAGCCTAAGCCCTTATAGAAGGTGAAACGGCTTCCTGTAACCTTTGCAGCTCTTTCAGGATCTAAAATATCAAGGTCCTTACCGATATCCCAGTGAGCCTTTGGTGTGAAGCTGAATTCTCTTACCTCACCCCATTTTCTTACTTCAACATTTTCTTCATCAGTAAATCCTAAAGGTGCAGTTTCATTGGGAATGTTTGGAATTCTTAATAAATTGAATTTTAATTCCTCATCAATTTCAGATAGAACAACATCCATACTTTTAATTTTATCGGAAAGCTCCTTCATTTCATTCAGAATTCCGGAAACATCCTTTCCTTCTTTTTTAAGAAGAGGGATTTGTTTTGAAACGGTATTCTGTTTATTTTTTAAACCTTCAACCTCAAAGGTGATATCTCTTCTTTTTAAATCAAGCTCGTAAACCTTGTTTACCTCATTTGTAACATCGTTACCTTTTTTTGCCACTAATTCAATAACTTTATCCTTATTTTCTCTTATAAGTTTTATATCTAACATAAAAATTCCTCCATTTATTCGGTTATATTCCAGAAGGCTTAAAATTTCGTTTTAAGCAATTTTTGACTTCTTGAATATCTTTTATCAATTTTTTAAAATTTGTTTAATCTGATTTAATTTTAAAGGTCGATTTTTTTCCAGTTACTGGAAAATTTTCCAAATTCGTTCCAAATCATCATTTCCGTAATATTCAATTTCGATTTTTCCCTTTTTTGCACCGTGTTTGATTCTTACCTTAGTGGAAAGTGATTTTTCGAATTTTTCTTCCAGAGCTTTTATCTCAATGTCAAGCTGAGTTGTTTTTTTCTTCTTCTTCTTTGGCTTCTTTTCACTTAAAGCTTTAACAAGTGCCTCAACCTGTCTTACATTAAGACCTTCCTTTATAATTCTTTTTGCAATTTCAATTTTTATTAAGTTATCCTCAATTGCAAGTAATGCTCTTCCGTGACCCTGTGAAATTTCACCGGTAATTAAGTATTTAATGATTTCATCGGGGAGATTTAAAATTCTTAAAGAGTTTGCAACTGCGGAACGGCTTTTGCCAACCCTTTTTGAAATTTCCTCCTGAGTCATTGAAAATCCGTCCATTAAGGATTTATAGCCCTTTGCTTCTTCTATAGGATTTAAATCCTCTCTCTGCAGATTTTCTATCAAAGCAACCTCGGCTGCTTCCTTATCATCATAGCTTTTAACAATTGCGGGGATGGTTTTAAGCCCTGCAAGCTTTGCAGCACGCCATCTTCGTTCTCCTGCGATAATCTGATATCTACCCGAAGCTGTCTTTACAACAATTATGGGAAGAATAACGCCGATTTCCTTTATAGAGCCTGATAAAGCCTCCAGGCTTTCTTTGTCAAAATTCTTTCGGGGCTGATCACGGTTAGGCTCAACATCAATGATATTAAGTTGGGATACAATGTTATCCTTAGGCTCTAAATCAACCGACTGAATCATTGTGTTAAGACCGCGTCCCAGACCTTTTCTTTGTGCCATAATATCTCACCTCTTACTTATTTTTCTTTATAACCTCTTTTGCAAGAAGAGTATAGCTTTCTGCACCCTTACACCATTTATCGTAATAAATGATGGGCTGTCCGAAGCTGGGAGCCTCGCCAAGCCTTGTATTTCTTGGGATTGCGGTTTTGAAAACCTTATCCGGGAAGCAGGCTTTAACGTCATCCGCAACTAAAATTGAAAGATTGGTACGGGTGTCAAACATTGTAAGAAGAATACCTTCAATTTCAATATCCGGGTTAACCGATTGCTTGATAATTTTAATATTTGTAGTTAAATCGGATACTCCCTCCAATGCGTAATATTCACATTGAATGGGAATAAGCACACTGTCGGTAGCACAAAAAGCATTAAGTGTAATATAGTTTAAAGAAGGGGGACAGTCAATTAAAATGAAATCATAATCATCCCTGACAGGCTTCAATGCTTCCTTTAATATGTATTCCTTATTTTCTTCTTTATCTATAAGAAGCTCCGCACCCAGTAAATCCATATTACATGGGCAGATGCTTACATTTTTAAACTGTGTAACCTGAATACAGCTTTTAATACTTGCCTTTTCAATAAGTACGCTGTAAAGGTTAAGCTCACAGGCATTTTTATCAATTCCGAAACCGCTTGTTGAGTTTCCCTGAGGGTCGGCATCAATAATTAAAACCTTTTTTCCCAGGCTTCCCAGACAAGCTCCTAAATTAACGGTGGTGGTAGTTTTTCCTACGCCACCCTTCTGATTGGCAACAGAAATTATTTTACCCATTTTTTCACCACTTTTCTACAAAAAAATCTATTTTAAAAGTTGCTATTATATTATAGCACAGTAAAATATAAAAATAAAGCATTAATTTAAAAAAATAAATATTTTTGTTTCACGTGAAACAAAGAAAAGGAAAAACACAAAAAATAATGTTTCACGTGAAACAAAAAAAGCCTTTACCGGGGGTGATAAAGGCTTTTTTTAAAGAGAGAAAAGCTCTTTAAAAAGTACAGGCAATGTGTGGGAAAGCCTTGATAATAAAGAGTTTTTCATCCCTCGTCCGCCTTTTTTAAAAGGCAGGGCTCCCTTTTTTAAAAAAGGGGTAAGACATATTTGGAAGCTTCGCCGGAACAATATTTTCCGGCTGGCATTTATATTATTGACAGGTAAATTATTTTTTATACTTTTTTCTTTACAAAAAGATAAAAAAATTATATAATAGTATTAAATTACTGTTAAGAGGTTTATGATGATAAAAAAGAAATGGATTGCCAATGAGGAGAATCCCGGACTTATTGAAAAGCTTTCCCTTGAAACGGGATATGATGACAGCTTAGTAAGAATTTTAATAAACAGAAAAAATCATACCGCGGAGGATATTGAAGGCTTTTTAAATCCTTCGCTTAAAAATCTTTTTGACCCGTTTTTATTAAATGATATGAAGCTTGCTGTGGAAAGAATAAAGCTTGCAATTTCAGATAAGGAAAAAATCTATATATACGGCGATTACGATGTGGACGGGGTTACCGCCTCTTCCCTTTTATATACTGCTCTTAAAGAACTTGATGCCCTGGTTGATATTTATATTCCTGACCGTGAGGCGGAAGGGTACGGGCTTAACTTAGCTGCCGTTCAAAAAATACATGAGCTTGGCGGTACTCTTATTATTACCGTTGACTGCGGTATTACATCAGTTTCGGAGGCGGAGCTTTCAAAAAAGCTTGGTATTGATATGATTGTTACCGACCATCATACCTGTCCTGAAATACTTCCCGACTGTGTTGCTGTTATAAATCCGAAACGAAAGGATTCAACCTATCCCTTTTCAGAGCTTTGCGGTGCAGGAGTTGCTCTTAAATTATGCAGTGCACTGGGGGTAATTAACGATACCCTTTTGTCCATTGCGGCAATCGGAACGGTGGCGGATATTGTTCCCCTTGTTTCGGAAAACCGTATAATAGCTGCTTACGGCATAGAAAAGCTTAAAGAGGGCATTTTAGAAAATATAAATATTCTTACCTCGGTTGCAGGCTCGGATTATAAAACCATTAATGCAAGAACCTTAGGCTTTACCATAGCTCCGAGAATCAATGCGGCGGGCCGTATGGCATCTGCTAAAGAGGCTGTGGAATTCTTTATTACCAAGGATAAAAAAAGAATGATTGAGCTTTCGGAATACCTTAATTCCTTAAATGAGGAAAGGCAGGCAACCGAAAGACAGATTACCGAGGAGGCCAAGGCTCTTATTGAAAAAACAAATGAGGATAAAAATCCTGTTATTGTCTTATGGAATGAGGGCTGGCATGAGGGTGTTATAGGAATAGTTGCATCAAGGCTTACCGAGCTTTATTATAAGCCCTGTGTTCTTATTTCGGTAAATAACGGTATTGCAAAGGGCTCTTCAAGAAGTATAAAGGGCTTTAATATATACGATGCCTTAAAGGGTGTTTCCTCTTATCTTATCAAGTTCGGAGGCCATTCCTTAGCGGCAGGGCTTTCCCTTTATGAAAAGGATCTTTTGGAATTTAAAGAAAAGCTTAATGAGAATTCCCGCGAAATTTTTGAAAATAACAGCTTTTTTCCTGAAATAACCTTAGACTGTGAGCTTAAGGCTAAAAATATAAATGTGGAATATTTCGAGTTTTTAAAAGCTTTAGAGCCCTTCGGAATGGGAAATCCTGAGCCGGTATTTTTAATAAAGAATGCTCAGGTAAAAAGCTCTTTTTCATTTTCTATGGATAAGCATATGAGGCTTAACCTTTCAAAGGACGGTAAGGACCTTGAAACTGTAGGTTTCGGTCTTGGCAGCTATGCCCCCTCCTTAAGAAGCGGTGATAAGCTTCACCTTGCGGCAACTCTCGGCATAAATGAATATAAAGGAATAAAACGACTCCAGGGAGTCATAAGAGATATAAAACTTGTAAAGTGAGATAGCTATGGAAGACATTTTATTTGACCGTTTGATTGAAAAAATGGAAAAAGTTAATAAGAAGGTAAACCGGGAATTTATAAAAAAGGCTTTTTTCTTTGCCAAGGAAGCACATACCGGTCAGTTCCGTTTAAGCGGTGAGCCCTACTATGAGCATCCCTATCAGGTTGCTATGATTTTAGTTGACCTGGGAATGGACGATGTAACCATTGTTTCCGCTCTTTTACACGATGTACTTGAGGATACACCGGTTACCCATAAAGAGATGGAGGAGCTTTTCGGCTCAGAGGTTGTAGATCTGGTTGAAGGGGTTACCAAGCTTGGTAAAATCCCCTATTCCTCAAAGGAGGAGCAGCAGATTGAGAATTTAAGAAAAATGTTCCTGGCAATGGCAAAGGATATCAGAGTTATCATTATAAAGCTGGCAGACCGTCTTCACAATATGCGTACCATAAAAAGTATGCCCGATAAGAAAAGGCGTGCCAAATCCCTTGAAACTATGGAGATTTATGCTCCCCTTGCCCACCGTCTGGGAATATACAGCGTAAAGTGGGAGCTTGAGGATATATCCTTAATGTATTTAGACCCCGTCGCATACAAGGAAATTTCGTCCCATATCGCACAAAAACGTGTTGAGAGAGAGGAAGCCTTAGAGGGGATAAAAAAGAGCATACAGGAAAAAATAGAGGAGCTGGGCATCAAGGCGGTTATTGACGGAAGAGTAAAGCATTTTTACAGTATCTACCGTAAGATGTATACCAAGAACCGTACCCTTGATTCTATCTATGACCTTTTTGCCATCAGGGTAATAGTTGATACTATTCCCGACTGCTACAGCGTCTTAGGTGTTGCCCACGAGCTTTATAAGCCTATGCCGGGCAGATTCAAGGATTATATATCCATGCCCAAGCAGAATATGTATCAGTCCTTACATTCAACTCTTATAAGCTCAAACGGAACCCCCTTTGAGATTCAGATAAGAACCTTTGATATGCATAAAACCGCCGAATTCGGTGTTGCGGCTCACTGGAAATATAAAGAAGGCAGATCCTCTGCTTCAGATCTTGATAATAAGCTTGCCTGGGTAAGACAGCTTCTTGAAATTGAAAAGGATAATGAAAACCCGAGCGAATTTATAAGCAACTTAAAAATTGACCTTTTCTCGGATGAGGTTTTCGTTTTCACACCGAAAGGGGATGTTATAAGCCTTCCCTCCGGGGCAACTGCAATCGACTTTGCCTTTGCAATTCACTCCCAGATAGGCTGGAAGATGGTGGGCGCCAAGGTAAACGGCAAGATTATTCAGCTTGAAACACCGCTTAAAAACGGTGATGTGGTTGACATAATAACATCAAGCCACACTATGGGCCCCAGCAATGACTGGTTAAAGCTTGCAAAGACCAGTCAGGCAAGAAATAAGATAAATGCCTGGTTTAAAAAGGAAAACCGTGAGGAAAACATCAAAAAAGGCAAGGAAACCATTGAAAAAGAGCTTAAAAAGGTTAATATCACCATTAAAGACTTTGAGCATCCTGATTTACAGTCCTTTGTCCTTAAGAAATTTTCCTTTAACCATATAGACGATTTCTATGCAACCTTAGGCTTCGGAAGAATATCCGTTGAAAAGGTTATGAACAGGGTTAAGGATTACTATGCAAGAAAGAATATTCAGCTGGATATTGATAATCTTGTAAGCAAGCCCACAAAAGCATCGGGGAAGAGCAATTCGGGCGTTATCGTCAAGGGAATTGATAACTGTCTTATCAAGTTTGCAAAATGCTGTAATCCGGTTCCCGGTGATGATATTATCGGTTATATCACAAGGGGCAGAGGTGTTTCGGTGCACAGAGCCGACTGTATAAGTGTATATAATATCGAGAAAAATGAAGGAGACAGAAGCCGTCTTATCGAGGTAAGCTGGGCTGAAAGCAATAAGGGTTTATACAGCACCGAGCTTTTAATCACCGCAAATGACCGTACAGGTCTTTTGGTGGATATAACCCTTGCCTTAAACGAGCTTAAGATTCCTTTAAGAGCATTGAATGCAAAAACCACGAAGAATATGCTTTGTCTTATAAATATAACCCTGGAAATTGATTCCTTTGATAAATTGTCACGGGCAATCACCAAAATCCAGGGTATAAAAGAAGTAATAGGAGTGTCAAGAACAAGCAAATGAGGGTAATTATACAAAGAGTATTAAAATCAAGTGTTGAAATTGACGGCAATATAAAGGGTGAAATCGGAAAGGGGCTTAATCTGCTTTTGGGAGTTGCCCCGGAGGATACCCTTTCAGATGTGAAAAAGGCTGTTGAAAAGATAGTGAATTTAAGGATTTTTGAGGATAATGAGGGTAAAATGAACCTGTCCTTACTGGATGTGGGCGGTGAAGCTCTTATCATTTCCCAGTTCACTCTTTACGGGGATATAAGAAAGGGGCGCCGTCCTTCCTTTACGGGAGCTGCAGCACCTGATATGGCAAATGAGCTTTACGAGAGGTTTATTGAGGCAATGGAGGAAATAATCCCCGGAAGAGTTAAAACCGGCTCCTTCGGTGCAGATATGAAGGTATCAATTTTAAATGACGGCCCCGTTACAATTATCCTTGACACTTCCCTTTTGGCTTAAGGTAACTGGAAAAGAAATCGAACAGCTTGAAATGGATAAATGGAAGGACAAATTTTAAAAAAACACTTGACAAATTTAAAAAATGTAGTATAATAATATAGTCAGCATCGAGCTGACTCATATTTGCAGGTGTGGCGGAACTGGCAGACGCGCTGGATTTAGGTTCCAGTGGGAAACCGTGCAGGTTCAATTCCTGTCACCTGTACCAAAATCGACAAGATTCTTAAGAGTCTTGTCGATTTTACTTTTTACCTATTCACTTTTCACTATTCCCTGAAATCAACCTTGTCGATTTAAAGTAATAAGTAATATGTAATAGTGAAGAAGTGCGGTGCAAAATCGCAAAGCGATTTTGTTTTCAGAGGATAAAATCTTATTATGACCATCGAAAATCTTTGATTTTACTGCATTTACACACAAATCCTATAAGAATTCCCGTACCAAAGAGAAAATCCTGTCGACTTTTGCCGATGGGATTTTTACTTTGTATTATTTATTTTTCATTATTCAATGATAAAAGGGCTATCTCTGAAATGAACTGCCCCAATTTGTGCGGACAGCATAAAAAAGAGTGCCTATGGTATAAATATTAAATTTTAAGCAACATACTGACTTCGTTTTTCAAGCGGAGTCAGTTTTGTTTTTAGTTGTATTCTTT
>SVKB01000038.1 GCA_015068665.1 Oscillospiraceae bacterium
TCCATAATTTCTTTTTCATATTCTTGAATGTGTCTATAACTTCTTGGCATAAAAAAATCCTCCTATGGTTTTATTATACCATAGGAGGCTCTTTTTTTCTATTGTCCGTTTTTACTGGACCTGTTCATTATTACACTCTTTTTATTTAAATATAAAAAAGTGACTTATACTATTGACAAAGTGTGAAATAAAAGCTATAATAAATAAAAAAATAAATGCTAAGTGAAGGATGCAGGAAAAGGGAATACCCGCCGAAGGAGTAACACTCTCAGGTGCTTTGAAAGTAAAGACTGCAAACGGATAGCGCTCCGGAGAAGTCCATTCTTACTGAAGAAAAAAGGATGCCGAAGGTGCAAAGTCTTGGTTACAAGACTAATCTCTCAGGCAAAAGGACGGAGAAAAGCTTTTTTTATACTGCTTTTTTTAATGCGGAGTTTTTCTTATGAAAAGCTCCTTTTTTAATGAGCGGATTCTTCCTTGATTACTTAGCGGAAGGAGAAAAAATTATGAGTAACTTTTTAACATGGTTAACAGATTTTAATAATTCTGTTAACGGCTTTGTCTGGGGAAAGGGGCTTTACCTTTTACTGATTACCGGTGTTGTAATGACGGTTGTTACCGGTGTATTCCAGATAACCAAAATCCGTCATTGGTTTGCCGAAACCCTTGGCAGCTTATTTAAAAAAGATGTTTCGGGGCATGTAAAGGGTAAATCAATCTCACAGTTCCAGGCACTTTGTACAGCTTTAGCTGCTACCATCGGTGTAGGTAATATTGCCGGTGTTGCTGCCGCAATCGTAGGTGGTGGTCCCGGTGCGGTTTTCTGGATGTGGATTGCCGCTTTCTTCGGAATGATGACCAACTATTCTGAAAATGTTCTTGGTATCTACTTCAGAAGAAAAAACGAAAATGGTGAGTGGTCAGGCGGAGCTATGTACTTTTTGCAGGACGGTCTCGGAAGCTATAAGGGATGTAAGCATATAGCTAAAATACTTGCGATATTGTTTTCCGTATTTTGTATACTTGCATCTTTTGGTATTGGTGCCATGGGACAAATAAATAAAATAGTTGTTAACATTGTTTCTGCATTTGATATACCAAGTCTTTCATCAAATGTTATTTATGAAGGCGTTTCAATGTATCATGTAATAATAGGTATAGTTTTAGTTGTTATTGCCGCACTTATTATTGTAGGCGGTCTTAAGAGAATTGCCAACTTTGCGGAAAAAATTGTTCCCTTTATGGTTGTTTTATTTATAACCGGCTCTCTGATTATTATCGGTATAAATTACGCAGATATAGGTGCTGCCTTTGCATCTATCTTCAAATATGCATTCACCGTGCCTGCAGCACTTGGCGGTGTAGGCGGTATTGTTATAAAGGATATCGTAACTCAGGGCTGTAAGAGAGGCGTATTCTCCAATGAGGCAGGTCTTGGCTCCTCTGTTATGGTTCACTCCAACTCCAATGTTGTTGAGCCTGTAAGACAGGGTATGTGGGGTATCTTCGAGGTGTTCGCGGATACTATGATAGTTTGTACTATGACAGCACTGGTTGTTCTTACTTCAGGAGCAATTGACTTAAACACAGGTGCGCTTTTAATGGAAGGTGCAGGAGATGCAACTTTGGTTGCAAAGGCATTCTCCGGTGTATTCGGAATCTGGGGCGAAAGATTTATTGCCATTGCTATTTTGCTCTTTGCCTTTACTACGGTTTTAGGCTGGGATCACTATGGCACAAAAGCCTGGGAATACTTATTCGGAACAAAAGCAGTTCTCGTTTATAAGATTCTTCACCTTGCAACCATAATGTTCGGTGCACTTTTAACATCTTCACTTGCATGGGATATATCTGATACCTTCAACGGCCTTATGATGGTTCCTAACTTAATTGCGGTTCTTGCACTTTCAGGGCTTGTAATGAAGATTACCAAAAATTACATAGACCGTTATTTCAAGGGGAAGGATGTTAAACCTATGATTAATGTATTTCCCGATATACAGGCTGAAGAAGAAAAGAAGCTTTAATAAATCAGAAAAACGATTGTTGAAAAAGTCAGTCTACCGCTAAAGATATTTATACTTCAAATTAAAATGTCAAGGGCATCATCGAGATACCCTTGGCATTCTTTGCTTTTCACCAAAATGAGCCCTGCCGTACAATTGTACTGACTGCATTCATTTTTGGTGAAATATCCCTTCCTTTTATCAAAGTCTGCCGGTGTGTCAATAAACCTGTCGGCACGCTGAGTAGATTGTTATAAAAATAATCGATTTTTTATATTTTTTCACATATTTTTATAAAATGCGTAAAAAAAAACAAATAAAAGGTAAAAAAAAGAAAAGTTTTATATAATGTTTAGTGATATAATTATATTGAAGTATTATAAAATAAAAGGAGTACACTATGAAAAAGATTAACGAGGTTTACCCAAAGGTAACAAGAAAAGAAACTGTTATTCAGTTCGGAGAAGGTGGCTTTTTAAGAGCCTTTACCGACTGGATGATTGATATTATGAATAAGAAGGGCTTATATAACGGTAATATAGTTGTGGTTCAGCCCATTGAAATGGGAATGTGTGAAATGCTTGAAGCTCAGGACTGTGTTTATACCCATATCATAAGAGGTATTGTTGACGGTGAGGAAAAGGTCGAAAAAACCGTTATTGACAGTATCTCAAGATGTGTAAATCCCTATAAGGATTATCAGGCATTTTTAGACCTTGCAAAAAATCCCGATTTCCGTTTCGTAATTTCCAATACCACCGAAGCAGGTATTTCCTACGAAAAAGAAGATATGCTTAAAGACAGAATTCAGAAATCCTTCCCTGCAAAGGTCACCGTTCTTTTATACGAAAGGTTTAAAGCGGGGCTTGATGGCTTTGTGTTCCTGCCCTGCGAATTAATTGATAAAAACGGTGATAACTTAAAGAAAATAATTCTTCAGTATGCTGATGACTGGAGCTTGGGTGAAGAATTTAAAAAGTTTGTTTGCGAAAAGAACTATTTCTGCAATACTTTGGTTGACCGTATTGTTACAGGCTATCCGAAAGGTGAAAATATTGATTTGGGCTATGAGGATAATATGCTTGATACCTCTGAATATTTCCACCTGTGGGTGATTGAAGGTGAAAAATCTTTTGAGGATGAATTCCCCTTAAAGGCTGCAGGGCTTAATGTTATCTGGACTACCGATATGTCCAACTACCGTACAAGAAAGGTAAGAATATTAAACGGTGCTCATTCTTCAACAGTTGCTTATGCAATGCTTCAGGGCTTTGAAACAGTTAAAAACTGTATGGACGATGAGAAAATGAGCGCATTTATTAAAAAGAGCATTTTCGAAGAAATTATTCCTACTCTTGACCTGCCTGAAAATGAGCTTCTTGAATTTGCCTCAGCTGTGCTTGACAGATTCTCCAATCCTTATATCAAGCATCTGTGGTCATCAATTTCCTTAAATCTTGTAAGTAAATTCAAGGTAAGAGTTCTTCCTTCAATTTTAGAATATATAAAAAGGAAAAATGCAATTCCCGAAAATCTTGTATTCTCACTTTACTGCCTGATTAAGCTTTATAAGGAAGGCAAGGGAACAGATGATAAGGATGTTATTGAGTTTATTATGAATAATGACATAAAGGCAATTTTAGCAAACGAAAAATTCTGGGATACCGATTTATCCTTCCTTTATGACGAGGTAATTAAATATGAGAATTAATCCTAAAGATAATGTTGAAGTAAATATCGGAACAGGTCACAAATCCGCTCTTTGCGATATCGCAAAGGGGGAAAAGGTTATAAAATACGGCTTTCCCATCGGTGTTGCAACCACTGATATTAAAAAGGGGGAGACGGTACATACCGATAATTTAAAAACCGGTCTTTCCGATAAGCTTACATATTCATACAATCCCAAGCTTACAGAGCTTGAAGCGGAAAATAAAAAGCTTACCTTTATGGGGTACCGACGCGAAAACGGTGAGGTTGGTATCCGTAACGAAATATGGATTGTAAATACCGTTGGGTGTGTTAATAAAACCGCGAAAATCATTGCGGATAAAACGGGTGCATATCATTTTGAGCATCCCTACGGATGTTCTCAGCTCGGTGATGACCATAAGGTTACCCAGAAAATATTAAAAGGACTTATCAATCATCCCAATGCCGGCGGTGTGCTTGTAGTGGGGCTGGGCTGTGAAAACAACAATATTGATTTGTTTAAAAAAGAGCTTGGCGAAATAAATGAAAAAAGAGTTAAGTTCTTAAACTGCCAGGAGGTCGGCAACGAAATTGAAGAGGGGATAAAGCTCGTTGATGAATTAAAGGCCTATGCCTCCACCTTCAAAAAAGAAGAAATCCCCGTATCCGAGCTTAAAATTGGCTTAAAGTGCGGAGGAAGCGACGGTTTGTCGGGAATTACTGCCAATCCCCTGGTTGGTGAAGTGTCCGATCTTCTGATTTCGATGGGAGGAACAAGTGTTCTGACCGAGGTTCCTGAAATGTTCGGAGCCGAAACTATTCTTTTTGACCGTTGCGTATCGGAGGAAATCTTTGATAAAGCAGTTGCCATGATAAATAATTTCAAGGATTACTATATATCCCATAATCAGCCTGTATACGAAAACCCATCTCCGGGTAACAAAGCAGGCGGTATCACCACCCTGGAGGAAAAATCCTTGGGTTGTGTTCAGAAGGGCGGTTCTGCAACCGTTGTTGATGTTCTGGAGCTTGGTGATACTTTAAAGAAAAAAGGGCTTAATCTTCTTACAGGTCCCGGGAACGATATTGTTGCGTGTACAAACTTAACTGCAGCAGGAGCTCATATCATCCTTTTCACAACGGGAAGAGGAACACCTCTTGGTGCACCTGTGCCTACCGTTAAAATATCTACCAATAATAAGCTTTATGAGAATAAGCCTCATTGGATTGATTTTAATGCAGGTAAAAAGCTTGAAAAGGCAGACCTTAAATATGAGCTTCTTGATTATATAATCAAGGTTGCCTCGGGAGAAGAAACCAATAATGAAAAAAACGGATACCGTGAAATTGCGATATTCAAGAACGGAGTGACACTATGAGTTTTATTAATGAAGATTTTATGCTTACTACAAAAACAGCCAAAAAACTGTTTTATGATTATGCGAAGGATTTACCAATAATCGACTATCACTGTCATCTTGTGCCCGAAAAAATAGCAAATAACTATCAGTTTAAAAATGTTGCCGATCTTATGCTTGGAGGTGACCACTATAAATGGCGTCAGATGAGAACCTTAGGTGTAGATGAAAAATATACTACCGGTGATGCAACCGATTATGAAAAATGGGAAAAATGGGCAGAAACTCTCCCTATGGCAATCGGTAATCCGTTATTTCACTGGACTCAGCTTGAACTTAAAAGATACTTTGATGTTGATGAAATATTAACTCCCGATACTGCAAAAGCAGTATGGGATAAGTGTAATGCGCGTCTTGAAACTGAAGACTACCGTGCAAAAGGGCTTATCGAAATGTCAGGAGTTGAAGCACTTTGTACAACAGATGACCCTGCCGATGATTTAATCTATCATAAGCAAATCAGGGAAAGTGGATTTAAAACAAAGGTTTTACCAACCATGCGTCCCGATAAAGCAGTTGAAATAGGAAAGGAAACATTTCTTCCTTATATTGAAGCAATTGGTGTAAAGGATTACGACTCCTTAAAAAAATGGCTGGTTGAAAAAATAGCCTTCTTTAACAGTATGGGTTGCAAGCTTTCCGACCATGCCTTAGAATATGTTCCTTTTAAAACAGGGGATGCAAAGGCAGTATTTGAAAAAAGATTAAATGGGGGAGAAATCACCCGTGATGAGGAAGAAATCTATAAAACCGATATTCTTTCGCTTTGTGCATCTGAATATGTTAAGCTTGGCTGGACAATGCAGCTTCACATAGGCGCTCTTCGAAACAATAATACAAGGATGTATAACATTTTAGGTGCGGATGTTGGCTTTGACTCTATCAACGATTTATGTATCGCTGAAAAGCTTTCAGGCTTCTTAAATAACCTTGAACTAAAAGAAATTCTGCCAAAGACAATTCTTTATGTTCTTAACCCAAAGGATAATTATGTTATAGGAACCATGCTCGGTAACTTCCAGAAGGGGCCCTACAGGGGAAAAATTCAGTTTGGTTCAGGCTGGTGGTTTAATGATCAGAGAGACGGAATGAGAGAGCAAATGAAAGCTCTTGCTAATCTTGGTCTATTGAGCACCTTTGTTGGAATGCTCACCGACTCAAGAAGCTTTATCTCCTATACAAGACATGAGTATTTCAGAAGAATAATGTGTTCTTTGATAGGTGAATGGGTTGAAGCAGGGGAATATCCTTGCGATATGAAGCTTCTTAAGAAAATTGTAGAGGGAATAAGCTATTATAACGCTAAAGAATATTTAGAGCTGTAACGGAGAATTAATATGAAAAAAAATAAAAAGCTTCTTAACTTTTTTACTATGAATATAGGATGTATCCTGCTTTCCTTCGGGGTATATTTCTTTAAAATTCCAAACGGCTTTGCAACCGGCGGTGTAACCGGTATCGGTACTATTCTTGCAAAAATCACACCGATTTCCGCCGCTGTGTGGATTTGGGGACTTAATATAGGACTTCTTCTCCTGGGCTTTATCTTTTTGGGTAAGCAAAACGGAATAAAAACCGTTTATTGCAGTATGTTCTATTCGGGAATAACCTATGCACTTGAATATTTTATTCCTCTTAATGCACCCCTTACCAATCAGCCGTTTTTAGAGCTTACCTACGCAATGCTGTTAACCTCAATCGGCGCTGCGATGATTTTTAATTCAGATGCTTCATCGGGAGGAACGGATATTGCTGCCTTAATTTTAAAGAAATTCACAAGCATTGATGTGGGAAAGGCACTTTTGTGTGTTGACTTCATAGTTGCCGCAAGCTCATTTATAGTATTTGATATTAAAACAGGTCTTTTCTCTCTGCTTGGTCTTTTTGCCAAAGCCTTTATAGTTGACGGCGTGGTGGAAAGCCTCAATACCTGTAAATACTTTATTGTTATCACCTCCCACAAGGAAAAAATATCAGAGTTTATAATGAAAAGCCTTCATCACGGTGTAACATCAAGTACGGTTGTCGGGGAATATACAGGGGAGCAAAAAACAATGATACATACTGTCTGCAAGAGAATTGAAGCCATTAAATTAAGAGCGGCAATCAAGGAGCTTGATCCGTCTGCATTTATAATTGTTACAACAAGCAGCGAAATAATTGGCAGAGGCTTCCGCAGTGTATAATATAAAACAGTAAGGGAATGTAAAAAAACTCCAGACCACCAAAAACAAGATGTATAAACGATTTTGATAGAGAAACTTATCAAATTAACCATTAAAAAGGTAAAGATTTTAGAAAAATCTTTAAAATTAAAGTTTTTGGTTAAGTTTATCCATTCTGAAGATTTTTTCCTATCCCCTCTGAATTGTTTTAGGGGCTGTAAATTTACAGCCCCTTTAAAATTATTTTTTAAAAATGAAAAAATCACTTGATTTTTTTATTCAAATAGTGTAAAATTAATATGTTACATATTTCGGGGTGTAGCGCAGTTGGTAGCGCGCGCGTCTGGGGGGCGCGGTGTCGCAGGTTCAAGTCCTGTCACTCCGACCAAAAATCGACATTCTTCGTCAGAGGAATGTCGATTTTACTTAAAATATAAAGGAGAATTTTTAATGAGCAAAGTTGAACAAATAGAAAAATTGTTTAAAGATTGGAAAACAGAACACGAATTCGATATTTTCTGTAAAGATGGAATTGTTGATGAAAAAGAATTTGGCAAAAACTTACCCGAAATTGTATTTCTTTTAAAGGATGCAAATATAGAAAAAGAAGATGAGTCTGATGTTTGTAAGAATCTTTTAGATACTGCCAATGGTAAAAGTAATTTCGGTAAAATGTGGAAGGTTCTTTGTATGTGGGCAAAAATCACAGAAAATCCAAACACCCGTTTTTCAGATTGTTGCGATGATAAATTTGACATCAAGGATTCTCTACGAGAATACCTTAAAAGATTTTCTGTAGTTAACCTTTCAAAAGAGCACGGAAAGGGTGTTAATAATCAAGATGAACTTAATGCAAAACTGTCAAAATCAGTTAGAAATTACTATGATTACACGAGAAAAGAGATTAATATTATAGATCCGAGTATAGTCATTTGTTGCGGAACATATCATCAAATTCTTGATGAATATGAGGTATATGACAAAATACTTCCCTCTGGTGCCAGATATTTCAATGCTGACGGAAAAATATTTCTTGAAATGTATCATCCGGGAAGTTATACGAGTTATTCTATGTTGTTTGCATACTTCAAGGAAGTTTATTCAGATTTTGAACTCTAATATTTTTAAAAACAAATTACAATACCCTTGATATCTTTTGTATAAGTATCATGGGTATACTTTTTTGCCCTTTTTTCAAGAAAAAAGAAGTGATTTGGCATATTTTTACGAATTATATATAGTGTGGACAATTTTAGTGCATAAATATAGATGCACTAAAATTGTCCCACACTTTATGGTATTTATTATATATAACAATTATAAGGAGGAATTTCAAATGGAACAAATCAACAAAAGCAACAGATGTTGTGCAACATGTGCTTATTGGTTAGGAAACCGTCAGCCGAACAGATTAGGTTTTGTAGAGGTCGGAAGCCGTATGGACCAAGGAAAATGCGGAGCAAAGGGATTAAACGAGTCAAGAACATATCAGGCAGTTTATTCCTGCTCAAATTGGTGCAAATGGAGCGTACTTAGGTAAAATCAAGGAGTAAGTTTTATGAAGTATTTTATTGATGCAAAATCGAGAACTGCCTCCGGGCACGAAAACTACATAGAATTTCAAGTTCCTAACCACAAAGAAGAGTTTTGGGATGATGATTCTTTGTATATGTCGGAAGCTGCTTTAAATGAAACGGGCTTTCGAAAATTCTGGACAGATTGTATGTTTAATGATATCGTCTTTGATCTGGATACAGTTGCTTTGGAGATTAAAGGCAGATGCAATTGTAAATCCTACAAATCCGATGATGCGATGTGGTGCAGGAGTAAATGGGTTGATATTTTAAAAAAGCCGGCGTAGACATATTGGAACAGTATACAGAAAAAACTTGGGACATAAGTTACTATAACCCTATTGGGGAAAATGAGATGAAGGAATCTTTCTCAATCTCTGAATTATGCGAGACAACCCCGGATTTTGTGTAAAGTCTTTACGAAGCCTCCAAGATGATATATAATAAAAATATTATTTTGGAGGTTTTTAATATGCCAAGGTACAAATTAAGTCCCGAAGAACGGGCAGCTGAA
>SVKB01000039.1 GCA_015068665.1 Oscillospiraceae bacterium
CAGTGATATTTTGCCTTTCGGCAAAGTGATATGAAAACCTATCGGTTTTCGTGATATTATATCCGCCCTTAAAACTGCCCGAAGGGCAATATAACTATGCGTAGCATAATATAACTGCGAAGCAATATAACTCGCCTTTGGCGAATATAACTGAGGCACCTTCCTTACGGAGGGTGCCTCTAACCTCCTTTTTTTATTTGATTTTAGGCATTTCAGTCATTCTTAATTTTGCATTTCCGTAGGGATAAAGGGTAATTTCCTCTTCTTCCCCGAGAGGCACTCTTTCCATAGGAACCTTTGCACAAACGTGCTCGTAATATTCCTCTAAGCCCCAGTTTATTTTAACACCCTTTGTTTTAATAACAAGAGCAGGATTTTCAGAGGAGAAGGGAACCTCATTTACTTCTTTTTTCTCTATCTTTAAACTGTCACTTGTATATGCATAATTCCAGGGAGTTTTTCCTATATAGTGATAATCGCAGTAAGGGAACTTTCTTTCAACTCCCTTAGCTTCATATTCAATAATTTCTTTATCGTATTTAACAGGAAGCGCGAATATTAATGAGCCGCATCTTACAGTCTTTAAGTCATAAGGTCTGTCGGTGAAATACGGTTCTGCCTCGTAAGAGATATTAAGTGTAATTTCGCTGTTTTCCTTAACATCTACCGTGATAAAGTCTTTTTTATCAATAATCTTACCGTCAAGCTTTATATTCTTTGCAAAGCTTGGAATTCTTACCTTGAACTTAAATGCCTTTGCAGATTTTATTTCGTAGGTAAATGTGTTTTCAAAAGGATATTCGGTAATAAGCTCTATTTCAAAATCATCAGTTTTAAGCTTTGAAGGAACCGGTACCGAGGATATAACCGAGGTATCATCGTATACAAATGCCGATAAAGCAAATTTCGGGAAGCCCTGATTGAAGTTTGCGGTACAGCATCCGAAGTTAGGCTCCAGACCGAAAAGATGAGCATCCTCGTGATTGGTTGTAAAAATAGGCTTGCCGGGGAATTTAATGCAGTTAACCTGATTACTAAGCTGGTCATACTGATGCGCCCACATATCATCGCTTACCGTTGCGGGAAGTGCATTGAAGGCAAGCACCTCAAGTCGTTCAGCCCATTTCGGATCTTTGGTGTAAGCATAAAGAAGCTCGTAGGAATACATCTGCTCAACAATGGCACAAAGCTCTGTTCCGTGGATAGGGCTAAGTCCTGATAAGCATTCATCGCCGTTAAAGGAATCAAAGGAGTTACCGTTATATTCCTTAAGAACACTTATAAGCTTTTCTGCCTTATCCTCATAGGGAACATTTAATAAATCGCAGGAAACAGCTTCGTATTTTAACATCATTGTAAGATTAACAATATGTGTTTCAAAAGTCCACTTGTTAAGCGGTCTTTTCCATAGCTCGGTAAAGCTTTCGTAGTCGGCACCCTGTTCCTTTAATATTTTTGTAAGGTCATATATCCATTCCTCATTATATTTTTCCTTTAAGAAATTTAAAGCAATGAAGGTTTCAAACCATCTGAACTGTCCCCATCTGAAAAGGGTGATTGTTCCGTTTTTTAATAAGTCGTAATAATTCTTTAAGGTTTTATATATAACCTCCGGAATTCTTTCGTCACCTGAACATTCATAGTAAACGGTAAGCACCTTGGTGATAAGCTGAACAGCCCAGTTATCATAGGTGGGACGGGTTTCCTCGTCACAGGGGCAAATCCAGCCGTCCTTCTTCTGATTTTCAATTATTGCATCAATATATTTTTTTGCTCTTTTTATCATGTCTTCGTTTTCCAGCTGATAAGCAAGAGGAATAAAACCGTCCAGCCAGTAAGGAACTCTTTCCCAGCCCTCAGCATCTCCGCCGATCCACGAAGAATCCTTTATATCTCTCCATACCTTATCAAGATTTCCGCTTAAGCCCTCTGCCTGGATTTCAAGCTGTCTTTTAAGCCAGCCTCTTGGCTTTAATTCATTTGTAGTGTAAAAATTATACTTTCCCATAAATAAACCTCCATGATTTTTTCTTTAGAATATCACAAAAAAACAACTAAAACAATTGTTAAAATCACATTATTATTGACTATATCACAAAAAACCGTTAAAATATACATAAAAAGGAGGATGGTTAATGGAAGGAATAAACTTAAATAAGAATATAGTCTTTAAAAAAGGCTCTTTAAGATATTTTAATCCGGGCGAGCATCATTGCAGAAGGCTAAGCCGTGATAATGTTCTACTGCTTGTTTTTGACGGAGTTTTAAGATTTTCAGAGGACGGTGTGCCTTATGAAATAAAGGCAGGAGAATATTATATTCAAAAAGAGGGACTTTACCAGGAGGGAAATATAGTTTCCGATACTCCCTGTTATTTCTATGCCCATATTGACTGTGAATGGGGAGGGGAGGATATTCTTGAAAAAAGAGGCTCCTTTGACATAGAAAAATTTATGCCTCTTCTTAACCGTCTTGACCGTCTTGCACATGATAAAGCTCCGTACATACTGAAGGCTGAGATCTTATACGGAATAATAAACAGGCTTTCGGTCCGCGAGGATACCGGCTCGGTAGCAACCGAAATAGAAAAATATATCCAGAGAGAGTATTCAAAAGAGATAACACTTGAGGAGCTTTGTGATAAATTCAATTTCAGTAAAAATCATAGAATTAATCTTTTTAAAGCCAAATACGGTGTTACTCCCTTTGCATATCTTAATTACATAAGAATTAAAGAAGCGGAAAGGCTTCTTGTGATAACGGGAAAAAGCATCGAGGAAATAATGAGGGAATGCGGTTTTAATAACTATTCTCATTTTTTCCGTCTTTTCAGGGAAAAAAATAAAGTTTCTCCCCTTAAGTGGAGACAGCTTAATCAGGTGTAAGAATTCGTAATATCAGGAAATTTATATAGAATAAGGAAAAAACACAGGGAATATTGACAATTCCACCCTGACTTGACAAAATCATATAAAAGTTGTCGAATAATGTCGAAAGGAAGTTGAACTATGAAAGAAAATAATAATAGAAAGAAAATGTTTGTATGTGCGTTAATTAGTATAGCCGTATTGTGCTTATCCAGTTGTTGTAATCATACATGGGAAGAAGCAACTTGTGAAACCCCAAAAACATGTAGTGAATGTGGGAAAACAGAAGGAGATGTGGTACATAAGTGGAACGAAGCAACTTGCACTGAAAAAAGAACTTGTAATAAATGTGGAATAACCAGTGAACCTGTAGGACATATTTGGCAAGAGGCTACTTGTGTTTTGCCACGCACATGTAATGCCTGTGAAGAAACTGAGGGAGTGGCATTGGGACATACTACTCGATTAGGAGAGTGTTCTAGATGTGGAGAAGATATTGATGACATAGAGCTTAAGGACGGATTTGCTGTTGTAACATATAAAGATACTACGTGGATGCAAGAAAAAGATGATTTTGTAGATGTTTATATCTTTGGAACAATTCAAGAAATAAGTAAAGTAAATGAAATTCGCATAACCGATACTGATAATGGGGAATGGACAATAGATGTTGGTACAGCTTGCGACCTTTCAAATTACATAGGTACGGCTTGTGAAATATATGGATTTAGTTCTGGTGGAATAAGTTCTCAATATAAAACTCCACTTGTTAACATGGATCATGATAACAATCGCATTGTGTTTGCTGATGGAAAAGAATTGTACCCAAAAAGTTTTGAATCGACGCAACAATTTGAAGATAAGTATAAAGAAACTGCTGCGGATAAAAGTATAGGAACAGTTTGGATACCAACAGATGGCGGCAAAAAATACCATAGCAGATCAAATTGTAGCGGAATGGACAATCCAACACAAATAGATGCAGAAGATGCAATTCAACAGGGATATTCCAAATGTGGTAAATGTTGGTAGGTGTAGTTTTTTAGTTCTATCCTAATATGAACTATAAACATAAAAAGTGGCATCTAGATTATACAGTCTTTATATAAAAGTTGTCGAATAATGTCGAAATAAAAAAGGCTCCCCTTACATAGGGAAGTCTTTTTACTTTGCAGCTTAGTGCAGTAATACTCGAACCCAATATGGTTTTAAAATGGAAATTTCGCGTAATATGGCAGAAATCCCTGCGAACATACGAAAGTATAATTCTTGAAATTTCTTTATCTTACCCAAAATTTCTCATTTTAAAACTCACAGACCTTAAATCTTGGGAAATTTTCAAGATTTTTGATGCGGAGTCTGCAGTCAGGCTTGTCGCCTTACAAAGACGACAAATTAAAAAGATTGTAATTTAACAGATTTAAGGCATATTGTGTTCAAGTCTTACTGCACTAGTTATACAGTTTTTGTTTTCTTATTAATAATCTGTTTTTTTACATTCTTACTTTTTATAAAAATTGTTGGAGCGTGTTACGGTTGCCGGTGGTGCAAAATCAAGCTGCTTATCCTTGATTTTTAAGATTTCCTCAGGTCTTATCCACGGTTTATTCTGAAGTGCACTTGTTTCCTCGTGTGTAAGATAGCCTTTATATGCAGTAAGACTTCTTCTATAGAATCCGTCTTTGATACAGCAGTTTTCTACTCCGTCATTTAAGATACTCATAATCATAGGGAGCATTTCCGAAGCATAAGCCACGGAGGTTGAGTTTGCAACAGCACCGGGAATATTGGATACGCAGTAGTGCACAACACCGTTAACAACATAACGCGGATTGTCGTGATGTGTTTCGTGGCTTGATTCAATTGCCCCCGGGTCGTCGTTGGAAATATCCACAAGAACACTGCCCGGCTCCATGGTTTTCAGCATTTCCTTGTCAATAAGAAAATCCTTACGTTCCTTCGGCCATTTTACACAGTTAAGAACCATATCGGTTTTCGGAAGAACCGAAGCAATAGCTTCCTTGTTGCAAAGCATTGTGTCAATCTGTCCCTTATATTGGGTAAGAAGACTTCGAAGTATACCCACATTGATATCCATAACTGTGCAATTTGCACCTAAAGCGTGTAAGACTTCAAGAGCGGAGCGACCAACAACTCCACAACCGAGAATAAGAACATTCATTCTTGGTGCGCCCGCAAAGCCGCCTACATATTTACCCTTTCCGCCATTGATAGTCAGCATGGATTCAAGCCCGAAAAGAGCACCCTGTTTTCCTGCTGCTTCGCAGTTAGGCGAACCGAAGCGGTGAGCATCCTCTGCGGTAAATGCAATACATTTACTTTTTAAAATAGCATCAACCTCTTCAGGGTGTCCTGCAGGGTGGATACAACCTAAAATAATCTGATTTTCACGGATAAGAGGATATTCTACAGGGGTAAATTCCTTTACTTTTGCAACCATATCGCAGTTTGCCCATATTTCCTCTTTGGTCATAACTACCTTTGCGCCGGCTTCAATGTATTTTTCGTCAGGGAAGCCTGCAGCCTTACCGCAATCGTGCTCTGCCCATACCTCGTGCCCTGATGCGATTATGGTTCTTACCTCGGCGGGTGTGGAAATAACGCGGAATTCGCCTTCTTTAATGTCTTTTAAAATACCGTATCTCATAATAATTCTCCTTTTTATATATATTATTATCTACATATTAAATATCACTGTTTTCACGGAAGCCTTCTCCCCGAACCTCTTTTACATCGGAAATTATAGTAAAGGCATTTCGGTCATGCTTTTTTACTAATTTAAGCAAGGTAGTGACTTCCTTGTTTCTCACTATACACATAAGCATGGTGGAATCTTCATTACAGTAAAAGCCCCTGCTGTATATACCGGTAACACCGCGTTCCATTTTTTCTAAAATATCAGTGGCAATTTCGTCTGCTTTTTTAGAAATGATAAATACGGATTTTGCAAAATCGCCGTGGATTAAAATAAAATCAGTAACCTTGGTGCTTATGTAAAGGGACAATGCCGAGTAAAACATAAGTGAGATATCTCCCAGTGCAATGCCTGAAGAAATAATAACCGTTGTGTCGATTGCAAGGATAAAGCTTGCAACACCGATGTGGGGAATAAGCTTATGCAGCATAATTGCTGCGAAATCAGAGCCGCCCGTGGATGCATCGACCAGTACCGTAAGCCCGACGCCTGCACCCACAAGTATACCGCCGAAAACCGTGGAAATCAGAATGTCATTTCCGAAATTCATTCCAATGCTGTATAAGTAAACTGTCAATGCGTCTGTTATTGTGAGAAAACCCGAAAGCATAAAGATGCCAATGACAGTTTTTAATATTGCCGATTTTTTCAGGGTTTTGAAACCGAAGCCAAATAACACAAGGTTAATTATAAGTGTGGAAACAGGCTTCGGAATGTTAAATAATGTTTCCAGGGTGATTGCTACACCGCTTACACCCCCTGTGGAAATGTTAAAGGGTGCGTGGAAAAAGCTGATTGCAAATGCAAGGATAAATGAGCCGATAGCGGCATAAGTGTAGTCTGTAATAATCTTTTTAAACTTAATCATGATTTTCACTCTTGCTATTTAATTAAAAATATTTTATAATTATAATATCGTAATTTTTTGACAATTTCTTGCCAAAAATTCATAAAATAGTGACAAAAATTGATGTGAGGATAAATATGCAGCCCAGATTTTATATCGAAAGAGAGAAAGCACAGGATGTTTTTTACAAGGAATATGTCAACGGTACAGGATTTTGGGGAGTTCATTCTCCTGTTGAGCTTTACTTTGTAGATGACGGTGAGATGGAGGTTTTTATCAATAACCGGAAAAAGCTCCTTAAAAAAAATCAGATGTCAGTAGCACTGAGCTTTGATGCCCATACATATAAGACGGTAAAAAGCTCAAAATCAAGTGTTCTTATAATTCCCACATATATGTGCGAGGAGTTTGTTGCAGAGGTTAAACACAGAAGGCCCATCAGTCCGTATATATGTGACGAGAAAACTGTGATTGAGATAAAAAAATATGTAAAAAAGCTTAATAGGGAAGGGATAAACTCTATTCAGAAGAAGGGCTTTATATATGTAATTCTTGGCATCATTATGGATAATCTCAGCTTTAAAGATGTAAATGATATTATAGATGTTGAACTGTCCACAAAGCTCCTTATGTACTTAAATGATAATTTTACCAAAGATATAAGCCTCGCTACCGTATCTGCTGCTTTCGGATACAACAAAAGCTATATTTCAAGATATTTTAAAAATTGTTTCGGAATAGGCTTAAACCGTTATATTACAATTGCCAGACTTAATAATGCCATTACACTTATGAATGAAGAGGGAAACACAGTAACATATTGTGCATTGGAAAGTGGCTTTAATTCTATGCGAACCTTTTACAGATGCTTTGCCGAGGAATTTAAATGCACCCCGAAAGAGTATATAAACGAATTTGGTAAAACAAGCTGACTTAAAAATATTATAGCTTTTTAGATTATTATTAATTTGGTTCTTAACTTGATATGCGGTGCACAGCACCGCAGCTAAATTCGCCTACGGCGAGCTAAATTGAACAAGTTCAGCTAAATTGCCTGTGGCAGCTAAATGTGCTTCGCACGCTTTTGGCGAATTTAATTTAGCTACTCCAAAGGAGTAATTTAGCTATGGAGCGAAACGGAATAATTTAGCTTTGCAACTTGTTGCAAAATTTAGCTTAAATGGTTGGCATCCAGATTATACAGTCTTTATATGCGGTGCACAGCACCGCAGCGATATGAATTCTTGCGAATTCTCGATATGTGCTTCGCACTCGATATGCACAGGCGCGCTCGATATGTTGCTGACGCAACGAGAATTCATATCATATCGAGTTTGACCGAAGGGAAAACATATCGATTTTACGAAGTAAAAATATCGAGCAAACTTTAGTTTGCATATCGACAAAAATTTTGTCCCTGACTTGACAAAAGTCGAATTGTGTCGAATGATGGAAAAAAAGAAAAAATAAGGAGAGTACTTGATATGTCGGTAAAAATAAGAATAATTATTTTAATAGTTGTAATTGTAGTTTTGCTTGTTGGGTTCTTTGCAAATAAGTATAAACAAAATGCAGAGCATTCAAAAAATGTACTGAATGAAAAGAATATAAGATGGGACAATTTTATTAATGATGTTTGTTTTAGAGATATGACAACACTATCAGAGATACAAAGAAAAGCTGTATTATGCTTTTGGTATGATGCAGAAATGAATAGTGGCGGGTATAGTGGTTATATGGATTGTTATCCGAACACTGATGCAGAAGAACTGGCAGAAGCAATTAGAACTATCGGGTATGAAGAAATTGCCGATAATTATCTTAAAGCCGTTAATGAAGGCGAAAAAGATGAATGGGTTGAAACAGATATGGCTTATTATAAATTTTCTCCGTCATTAAGTGACTGTTTAATGGAATATGTTGAAAAAAATAAAGATGTTATTTTTGATTGATTTTTTAAAACATATTAGTTTTTTTGTCCCTGACTTGACAAAACCATATAAAGATTGTCGAATTTTGGCGAAAGATCGGAGAATGTAAAAAGTGAAACAGCATAAAGAAAAAAATGTAAGCGAAGCTACCTTTTTGATTTTTTTAAGTTGGCTTGTTTATACAATATCTTATCTTGGAAAAGTAAATTATTCTGCTAATATAACGCAGGTTATTGATTTTTACGGAAT
>SVKB01000015.1 GCA_015068665.1 Oscillospiraceae bacterium
ATTTTACGCTATATTATAGCTAAGGACTGAAAGCCTAAATCCGGCTTTCAGCCCAGAAAATTCACTTAGATTATATTATCATTTTGGAGCCAAATTTGAGGTTTACACAAAATGAGGGATTGCCCCCTCATGCTCTAAACACCTTGTTTTTTGATATTTTTTATAAGCTTGTTTCTGGGAACCAATATGTAATGCCCGCAAAGGTTACACTTGATTCCTATATCCATCCCTGTCCGCTTTACCGTAAAGGTGGTTGAGCCGCAGGGATGCTTTTTTTTCATTTCTATTATATCGCCGATATTAATTTCCATCTTTTTCTCCTTCAAAGTATTTAGTCATAGCATAAGCCGTGTCAAAAATTTTTACGGGCTTGTAGCTTAAAAGCTCCTCCATTGTTCCGAAACCGTATGAAACTGCGTAAAAATCAATTCCTGCGATTTGTGCCCCTTCACCGTCAAAGCCTGTATCTCCGATAAGTGCACACTCTTCGGCTTTGAGCGAAAATTTATTGATAACATAATTGACAATATCCGCTTTGCTGTTATGCTTTCCCTCTAAATCTGCTCCTGAAATATAGCAAAAATCATTAAATAGCTCTGCTTTTTTTAGTATAATTTCGGTAAAAACCTTTGGCTTGGAGGTTGTAACATACAGACTGTAGCTTTTTGACAAAGTCTTTATTGCCTCATAAATCCCCCCGAAAAGCAAAAATTCATAAATACCCTGTACTCTGTAATATTCACGGTAGGCTTCAAGATATTCATTGGCTTTGTCACGGTCACATTCCATATATTTCATAAAGGAATCCACAAGAGGGGGTCCTATAAATTTTCTCAGAAGCTCATCGGGTAATTCAGGACTTCCAAGCTTTCGGGCAGCGTAATTTACCGAGTTTGAAATTCCCGGATATGAATCAATTATTGTTCCGTCAAGATCGAAAAATAAATTTCTTTTTTTCATTGCCTTCTCCTTAGTTAATAAGAATAATGTCATCACCTATTTTTTTTATTCTTTCCCACGCTATAATATGATCCTCGTTTTTCCCGAATAAATTAAAGGCACGGGTGGAGGAGGGGATTCGTATTGCCTTTATGCTTCCGCTTTGGGTATCAATTTCTATATCACTCACATACCCTAATCTTGTTCCGTCATCTGCGTTAATAACTTCTTTTTTCTGCATCTTTAAAAAAGTATCCATAACATATCACTTCCGTTATATGTATATAGAAAAATCCTGCTATTTATGATAAGACTCGTTTGAAGCTATCTTGAAGGCGCGGTAGACCTGTTCGGTAAGCATAAGTCTTGCAAGATTGTGAGGGAAGGTCATATCCGACATGGAAAGAAGAAAATGGGATTTTTTCTTGATATTCTCACTTATTCCGTGGGAGCTTCCGATTATAAAGCATATCTCTGAATAGCTTTGTGAAAGTGAAGCTATTTTCTTTGAAAAACCTTCGGAATCAAGCTTTTTTCCTTCAATACAAAGAGAGATAATATAAGCCTTGTCGGAAATTTTCTTTTCTATATCAACTGCTTCCTTTTCAAGGCAGGTGTTTATTTCACTTTGAGAGGGCTTTTCGCTGAGAGGTAAATCGTTTATTTCAACAGCCTCAAATTTTGCATATCTTCCCGTTCTTTTTTCATATTCGGCTATAACGCTCTTCAGCTCCTTGCTTTTTATTTTTCCTACTGTTATAATTTTTATTTTAAGCATATCCAAACCCCGTCTTGTTACAGATTAGATGTATTTTTAAAAAAATCAGGTCGGCTTTATTATATCACATAGATTCAAAAAAATCAAAACATTGTTCTAAAATCGGACAACTTTTAATAATCTATACTAATGAACGGAGTGATAAAATGAAATATGTAAGTACGCTTTTTCCGCCTTATATAAAATGCGCCCTTGAAGAATATGAAAATAAAAATGTAGAGGAAATACGGCTGTGTGCAGGCTCTCCTTTTTTTATCTATGCGGATGGCAGGGAGCACATTCTCTATAGCGGAGCGGCAATGGTTACGGTATCCATGGAGGACATAGATTTTATATTAAAAAGGGCAACGGGTAATTCTCTTTATGCCTACGGGGAGGATATAAAAAACGGCTTTATAACCGTAAGGGGAGGTCACCGTATCGGTATTACCGGAAGAGCTGTCTACGAAAAAAATAAAATTCTTGCCATAAGGGATATAAGCGGAATTAATATTCGCATAGCAGGAATAATCCCTGAAGATATATCTTATCCTGCTGATTTCTTATATAAAAACGGTGAGCTTAAAAATACTCTTATAGTATCACCTCCGAAATGCGGAAAAACCACCCTTTTAAGAGAAATTGTACGGATTGCCTCGGATAGGGGGCGTGAACGGGTGGTGCTTATTGATGAAAGAGACGAGCTTGCTTCGGTCTATGAGGGAGTAAGCCATTACGATGTGGGAAAAAGAACCCTTGTACTTTCGGGCTACGGCAAAAGAGAAGGTTTTTCCCACGCAATAAGAGGTCTTTCACCCACCCTTATTGCCTGTGATGAAATAGGGGGAGAGGAAGACCGTAAAGTGATAACCGAAGGAATTAAAAGAGGGGTGAAAATTATCGCAACCCTTCACGGTGAAGCCCAATCTTTAAAGAATTATAAAGAAGCAGAGCTTTTTGAAAGATTTATATTACTTGACAAAAGCTTTACGCCCTCCTTTTATGAAAAAAGAGGAGATGATATATATGAGCTTTAAGCTTATGGGACTGTGTCTTATTTTTATTTCAGGAATTCTTGCCGCATTTGCCGTAAAGAAAAAATATGAACAAAGACTAAAAATTCTCCTGGAATTTTCGCGGGATTTTGAATATTATATCAATTCGGTTTCCTATAAAAAGATGACGGCGCCTGAAATAACCGAAAATCTACTGAAGGATAAGCAGGGAATTGCAAGAAGCTTTTATGAAAAAATATTAGGGTATCTGAAAAATGGCGGGGATTATAGCGGAGATTTTATAAATAAAGATATGGAAATTGAAAAAGAGGATGCAAGCGTCTTGACGGAATTTTTCTTAAGCCTCGGTAAAAGTGATTATGAAAACCAGTTAAAGGAAATGGAATTTTTAAAAAAGAGATTAGATGATTGTATTAAACAGGCAAATGAGGTAAAAGAGAAAAAGCAAAAAACCGATACAGCGCTTGTTATGAGCCTTTTTCTGACATTGATAATTTTTCTTGTGTAGGTGTAAATATGGATATAGAATTAGTTTTTAAAATAGCGGCAATAGGAATTATCGTAGCGGTTCTTAACCAGCTTCTCATCCGTTCGGGCAGAGAGGATCAGGCAATGCTTACCACCCTTGCAGGACTCATCGTGGTGCTTTATATGCTGGTTGAGGTAATAGCCAATTTATTCGATACAATAAAAACTGCCTTTAATCTATGAGTCTTATTATAAAGATAATCGGAGTATGCACGATTGCCGTTTTCTTAAGCCTCCTTATTAAAAAAAATCATCCCGAATACTCTCTTGCAATAACAATGTGTGCTGCCTCGGTGGTATTTGCATTTCTTTTTACTGCCCTTAAAACCGCTCTTGATTCCGTAAATGAGCTTATGGTACTTTCGGGGCTTGATACAGGTTATGTAAGTCTTATCTTGAAAATTATGGGAATTGCGTATCTTAGTGAATATATTTCCGCCCTTTTTTATGATGCAGGGGAGTCGGCTATGGGGAAAAAGGTTGAGCTTTCGGGAAAGGTTATAATTCTTGTTATAAGCCTTCCCGTAATCAAACGCCTGACAGAATTGATACTTACGGTTAATTAGGAGTTTACTATGCTGAGAAAAATACTTCTGTGTGCCATAATCCTTCTTCTTCCTTTGAACACCTGTGCATCAGACGGTCTTAATGAAATGATAGATAAAGAACTTCAGAAACTAAGCACAGATGCCTTCGATTTGGTTGAATTTAAAAATTCCTTTGTAGAGGAAGGGGAGCTTCCCCGAGTTCCTGATATATTGAAGAGGATAATTGATATTATATTCAAAGAAGCGGCGGAAAGTATAAGAAGCCTTTTGTTGCTTGTAATTCCCCTGATGCTTACAGGGGTGCTTTCAAATCTTTCCTTAAAAAATGACGGAGTGGTAAGGCTTGCTGAAACAGTTTGCGTTCTGTCACTGACTGCCGGAGTGGTAAATACCTTTCTTTCAGCCATTTCAGTTACCGAAGCAACTCTGTCAGAGTTAAATATAATGTCCTTAAGTATGCTTCCTGTCATGTACTCTCTTTTACTTTCGATGGGAAGAATAAGCACATATACAATCCTGCATCCTACGGTGATGTTTCTTACCCATTTTATGATGAATATAATGACCGGACTTCTCATTCCTGCCGCCACCTCGGGCTTTATGCTGAATCTTTCGGACAGTATTGCGGAAAAAGCAAGATTCAGGCGCATCTCCGCCCTTTTGATTAAACTTACTAAATGGCTTTTAATATTTATGATAAGCATTTTCGTAACAGTCCTGTCGGCTCAGAATATACTGACTCATTCCTTTGATACGGTAGCCTTGAAGGGAAGTAAATTTGTTGTTGCAAATTTTGTTCCCGTAGTAGGAGGTGCAATTGCCGATGGGGCAGAAGCCCTCGGAAGCTCACTTCTTCTGATAAAAAACGCTGCGGGGGTTGCAGGGCTTGTCGGAGTTGCGGTAATTGTATTTACTCCGGTTATAAGAATCTTTATTATCGGTATCAGCTTTTATATTTTGTCTGCCATAAGTCAGCTTGCTTCTATGGATAAGCTTTCCGAGGTTCTTGATATATCGGCAGGCACCGTAAATATGCTTGGCGCAATAGTTTTATCAACTGCCTTTTTATTTGTTATTTCAATTGCTGTTATGCTGGGAGGATAAAATGCTTAAAATGCTTGTGGGCTTAAGCCTTGCTTCGGTCGTATGCGGTCTTTTGTTAGATGGGGGAAGCTATAAAAAATATGTAAATTCCATTTTGGGAGTAGTAACCTTGCTTGTAATCATAGAAGGCGTGTTTTCCCTGGAACCGATTAAAAATATGGATAGCTTTTTTACCGAAGCTGAGTCCTCAGCAAAGCTTGCCTTGTCGGAAACCGAAAGGGAAATTGCTTCCTTGTACGAGGAAAATATAAAGAAACAGCTTGAAGCATCAGGATACGAGGTTTTCAAGGTAAGCGTATTTTTAAACAGTAAAATGGAGCTTAAAAGTCTTCATATTACCGTCAGAGATAAAGCAGAGGACATAACAGACATTCTTGAAGAAAAGCTTGGTATAAATCCACAGCTTGTAAAAATCGAAATAAAGGAAGAAAAATAAAATGTATGACATAAAGGAACTGTTGCTTAAATATACTAAAAACAGGAAGCTTATAATAATCCTTCTTATGCTCATCCTGGGTATTATCCTTATTTTTATTCCGTCAGAAAAGCATGAAGCAAAGATATCCGATTCGTCCTTTGACATTATTCGGGATGGTGAGGAAAAAAGACTTGTCGGGCTTTTAAGGGAGATTGACGGAATAAAGAATGCAAAGGTTATGATATCCTATTCGGATAACGGCTCAAAGGAATATTATTATGACGAAAATGAGGAAAACGAGGAGGTAAGAATGAAAAAATCCTCAAAGCTTGTAGCCTTGAGGGGGAACGAAGGAGAAAATCCCGTGCTGATAAGGGAAAAAGCTCCTGAAATAAACGGTGCTTCAATTGTTATAACCTGTGAACCCGGTTTGTCGGAGGAGGTTGTATATAAAACGGTATCAAGAGCACTCGGAATTGAAGTTCATAAAATTCAGATAGTTTTAAATGATGGGAGATAACTGATATGATGGTAATTAAAAAGAAACAGCTTGTAACAGTTGCATTTGCACTTTTACTGGTGCTTGCAGGCTACATAAACTTTTCCTATGGAGGAAAGGAAGATACGGTAACGGCATCTAATCCCGGGGAGACAAAAATGTACGGAGAAGCCAGGTATGTAAGTGCACCGGGAAATGCGGGAGAAAGCTATTTCAATACAGCAAAAACCAATAAGGATAAGGCAAGAAGCGAAACTCTTGCGCTTATAAAGGAGCTTGCTGAATCGGAAGACGCAGATAAGGAAGCAAAAAAGAATGCTCAGATTGAAATGATTAAAATAGCAAAAAACATTGAAAAGGAAAGTAATATAGAAAACATTCTCATGCATAAGGGATTTGAAAATGTATCGGCTTTTATCAATGATGACCGTGTAACCGTATCCGTGCTTACCGAGGGACTTAAGCCGGAGGAGATTGCCAGAATCCGTGATGTGATAATAAGTGAAACCGGTTATACCGCCGATAAAATAAATATAAACGAAATTAAATAATAAAAGAGTGTGGAAGCTTCCACACTCTTGTTTGTTATAAACTGTTATAAATTCTGTTAACGATGGACTTCATTTCTTCCTCGTGATTTTCCATTTCCGAAACAAGCTTGAACTGATTTCTTGCTCTGTCAAGATTATGACCCTCGCGGTGAATTTTAAAGTATACATCTCCGTCAAGATAATCGGTTAAAAATCTCATTCCGCATTCAAGTGTAAGAAGCTTTGCGGAAAAGGCAAGATATTCAACCTCTTTAGCAGTTATTGAACCCTTGGTTGCTTCTAAAAAGCCCTGTGTAAACTTTTCAAACAAATTAATGTCTATATCAACCAGACTTAAATCTTTTTCATCCTCTTCGGCGGTATTTGCACCAAAACGGATAGCATCACCGAAATCACAAAGAAGAGAGGAGGGCATAACCGTATCAAGGTCGATAACACATATAGCCTCACCGGTTTTTTCATCTAAAAGAATATTGTTGAGCTTGGTGTCATTGTGAGTTACCCTTAAGGGCAGATCTCCTGATTTCAATAAATCCATAACAACCGAACAGTCATCGGCTCTGTCCAGAACAAACTTAATTTCTTCGGCAACCGAATCCTTTCTTCCTGCTTTGTTTTCACTTATTGCAATTTTTAAATTGTTCAGTCGGTCAACGGTATTGTGAAAATTTGCAATTGTTTCGTGAAGCTTTTCGGCAGGGAAATCAGACAGCATATTCTGGAATTTTCCGAATGCCTTACCTGCATTGTAAAAATGCATCGGGTCTTCAATGGTCTGATAGGACACTGCATTCTCTAAAAATAAATACATTCTGTAATAGTTACCGTTGTGAATGCTTAAAAATTCGCCGCTCCTTGTAGGGATAAAGGTGAGGGTACCTCTTTTTTCATCCTCGCCGGCATCGATAAGCTTTGCCCTTATGTGGTTACACACATTTGTTATATTTTCCATAACATGCTCGGGCTTTTTAAAAATATTATGATTTATTCTTTGCAGTATGTACTTGTTTTCAGGACAGGTAATTCTGAAGGTATCGTTGATATGTCCGCCGCCGTACGGCTCTATCTTTAAGATGTCCTCTTCAATGCAGAAATCTTTCAGTATTTCTTTGCATGTATTCATATAATCATCCTTTATTTTTTTATAACAACTTCCCTTATTATACCATTAAAAATTTATTTTTATTTAGAAAAAAAGTCAAAAAACTTGCACAATAAGACACGATGTGATATAATATAAAACGAAGGGAGCTGATACGGTTGGAAAAACTTATTGATTTTAGGGAGCTTGATAAAGTTTACGATGGAAAAACTGACCGTGCTTTTGACGGAAGTCATGCAATAAAAATTATATATTCAAAAGAGAACGATATTCAGCTTAAGCTTGGAAAACGTAACGAGTGGCTTGCAAAGGATGAAATTTATATAACAGCTTACCGCGGCAGGATGACGGTTGATTCTCCCTTTGGCTCAGATTACAGCGTTTTTTTTATCAGATTTAAAAGCAGAGCTGAGGAAAGGCTTCTTAACCGTCATTTTAATATAAAACCTTCTCAGAAAATGCTTCTTGATGCAGTAGTAAGCGAGTGTGAAATCCGTAAAACCAATCCTTCATCCGAAATCAGTCAGCTTATGATAAAAAGTCTTTTTGAGCAGTTCTTTCTTACTCTTTTTCGCGATAATATACGGCTTGAAAGAATTAAGAGAAAAAATAAAACTGATGATGAAACCGTAAAGCAGGTAATTATCTATCTTAAGGAACAGCTGGGAAGAGAAATACGTTTTGATGAGATTGTAAAAAAAGCAGGACTTTCCTCAACCGGTCTTAAGACACTTTTTAAAACCTATACGGGCATGGGGGTTATAAGCTATTTTAACCATCTTAAAATAGAACGGGCAAAACAGCTTCTTTCGGAGGGAGAGCTTAATGCCACCCAGGTTGCAGGAATCCTGGGGTACGAAAGTATTCATTATTTTTCCCGTCAGTTCAAAAAAATTGAGGGAATTTCTCCAAGTGAATATATTAAGCAAATTCATTCCCTTGACTAAATCGGTATATTGGTATATAATACTAAAAAGGAGTTGATTCTATGAGTAAACTATGCATTACAATCGGCCGTCAGTTCGGAAGCGGCGGAAGAGAAATCGGAGAAAAGCTTGCGGCTAAGCTTGGAATAAAGTGCTACGATAAGGAAATTATCAAAAGAGCATCAAAGGATAGCGGCGTCAATGAAACACTTTTTGAAAACGCTGATGAAAAGCCGATTAACAGCTTTTTATATTCAATTGTAACCCATGGATTTCCAACCTATTCAAGTCCTGTTCATCTTGATAATATGTATTCCAACGATAAGATTTTCAATATACAGGCTGAAACCATAAAGAAAATCGCGGAGGAAGAGCCCGCTGTATTTATCGGAAGATGTGCGGATGATATTTTAAGAGAAAATGATAAGCTGGTTACTCTGTTTATTTACGGTAATCAGGAGGATCGTGAAAAGAGAATTTCCGAAAAATATAATATCAGCCTGAAGGAAGCAAAGGAAATGATCCGCAAAATTGATAAATCAAGAAGCAGTTATTATGAATTTTTTGCCAATCAGAGATGGGGAGAGATGAATAATTATATGCTTTGTGTAAATTCATCCATAGGAATTGATAAGACTGTTGAAGTTATTTACAAATATATAATGGAGTTAGGCTATGAACTATAAAATTTTAAAAACAAACGAAAAGAATATCGGTATCTCCTCAAAGGTATGGGAAACTGCCAATGAAATAAAAATTGATAAAGTTGAATGGAAGGAATATCCTTATTGTCCCGAAACAACGGTGAGAGTTCTTGCCGGGGATGACGGTATATATGTAAGATTTGTAACTGATGAGCAGGAAATTATAATGGACTGCAAGGAAGTAAACGGGGATGTCTTTAAGGACAGCTGTGTTGAATTCTTCTTTAAGCCCAATCCTGAGGAAAATGACGGCTATTTCAATTTTGAAATCAATGCCGCAGGTACTCCTCATGTTGGCTACGGCTCAGGCCGTTCTCCATTAAGAACAAGACTTTCGGGCATTGATGCCTCTATCTTCAGAGTTGAAACTGAGTTTCCTGAAAAAGGCTTTATTTTAAAATTCTTCATTCCTTATTCCCTTATTGAGGAAAAAGCGGGAAAAATCGGTGAATATTTTATGGGCAACTTCCAGAAGTGCAAGGAAAAGGGAAATACTCCGCACTTCGTTACCTGGAATCCCATAAAGACGGAGAATCCTGATTTTCACCGTCCTGAATATTTTGTAAGAATTGATATTGAGAAATAGTATTTGACAAAAGACGTATTCTGTGATATAATACTTATCACTAAAGAGGAAAGCGAGGATAATAAAAATGGATTCAGACGAGTGCGATTCTAACACTAATACTGAATTGTTCTTTTATTATTTATTGTTATAGAGAATCAGCATACCTATAAAGAAAATTTATAGGCATGCTTTTTTGCGTATAAAAATAAATAATAGCAACGAATAGGAGAAAAATAAAAAATGGACGATACACATTATATTTTAATAATGGCACTTTTAATAGCGATGTCGGCATACTTTTCGGCTACCGAAACGGCATTTTCGTCAATGAACAAAACAAGGCTTAAGAACCTTGCAGAAAAGGGTAATAAAAAGGCTGATCTTGCCTGCAGACTATCTGATAAATACGATAAGCTTATATCAACCATTCTCGTGGGAAACAATATAGTTAATATTGCAGTTTCATCACTTGCAACAGTATATTTTATTCAAAAGTTTCCGGTTTACGGTGCAACTATTTCAACTGCGGTTATTACTGTGCTGGTTCTTATTTTCGGTGAAATAACTCCCAAAAGTATTGCCAAGGATGCTTCGGAAAAATTTGCGATGTTTGCCTCACCCTTTATAAACATACTTATTGTACTTTTAACACCGATTAATTTTATTTTCTCAATGTGGAAAAAGCTGGTGTCAAAAATATTCAAAATTGAGGAAAGTGCAAAAATGTCCCCTGAAGAGCTTATTATGCTTGTTGAAGAGGTTCAGCAGGATGGAACAATTGATGATGATGACAGTGAGCTTATAAGAAATGCAATTGAATTTGCCGATCTTGCAGCAGAGGATATTCTTACTCACCGTGTTGACCTTGAGGCGGTTTCTATTGATGACGATAAGGTTGACATTGCAAGAAAATTCAGAGAAACTCAGTTTTCAAGACTTCTTGTTTATAAAGAAAGCATTGATGATATTGTAGGTATTATTCACCTTAAGGATTTTTACACTGAAAACGGGATTACCAAAAAAAGCGTAACCGAGCTTATGACAAAGCCTCTGTTTATCCAGAAGGGTGAAAAAATAAACGACCTGCTCAAAATTCTTCAGAATAATAAATCACATATCGCCGTTGTAATAGATGAGTACGGCGGAACCTTGGGTATTGTTACCATGGAGGATATTCTTGAGGAGCTTGTGGGCGATATATGGGATGAGCACGATGAAATTGTTGAAAACTTTCAGGAGGTTGATCCCGATACCTATAAGGTTGACGGTTCGGTTAATTTTGACGATTTCTGCGACTTCTTTGATTTTGAAGCTGAGTCGGAAAGTATTTCGGTTGGCGGCTGGGCAATGGAATGTCTCGGTAAGATTCCTGAATGCGGTGATTATTTTGAATATGAAAATCTTAAAATTTCTATTCTTGAAACCGATTCTCACCGTGTAACCTTACTTCAGGTTAAAAGATCTGAAAAGAGCGAAACAAATGCCAATGGGGAATCAGAGGAAGAGTAAAATCAAACTGTATAAAACGATAAAAGCGTGTGGAAATTTCCACACGTTTTTATTTGCACATCAATTTTATGCAAAAAAAAGAGCAAAATAACTAAATACTTTTAAACTCTGCTATAGTAAAATATAATTAACTAAAGATGTATTTTACTAAAAAAGGAGTGAGCTTATGATAAAAATCAAGGACACTAAGGTTACTTATACGAGAGAAAAGCTTAAAGCTCCCTTTGGCTTTAAGGGCGGTTATGTTGATGAATTATGGACCGTTGTTGTTAAAGCTGAAGGCGAGACCGAATTTGGGGTAGGTCTCGGTGTTCAGAGTGTTCTCTGGTCGGATGCGGCTGTGTTTGCAGCCAATACACCGGAGGACGGAAATCAGTTTATGCTTGAAATCACAAAGTATGCGGCAGAGCTTTTAAAGGGAGTGGAATTTGAAACTCCGATGGATGCAATTGACGGTATCTTTGAAAGAGTTTATGAATACGGTAAAAAGGTTACAAAAAATCCCGATTTAAGAAAAACCTTTGCATTAAATGCTCTTGTTGCAGTAGATAATGCCCTGTGGCAGCTATATGGCAGAGTTAATAAAACCGAAGACTTTTTATCCCTTCTTTCAGATGATTACAAAGCGCCCCTTATGAATAAAGCCGAAAAGCTTTGTAATATTCCTCTTGTTACCTATAATATGACAGTTGAGGATGTTTTAAAGCTTGTTAATGACGGCTTCTTCTTTTTGAAAATAAAAATCGGCTCCAATCCCGACGGAAGCGGCTCATTAGATAAAATGCTTGAGTGGGATAAGCAAAGACTTTTTGAAATTCATAATGCGGTTAAGAATATTAAAACCGAATATACCGATTCAGGCTATATCCCTTACTATTTTGATGCCAACGGAAGATATGACAGTAAGGAAAGACTTAAGGAATTTATAGATTATGCAAAAGAAATTGGTGCGTTGGACAGAATTGCCATTATCGAAGAGCCCTTTCCCGAAGAATATAAAGTGGATGTATCCGATCTTGAGGTGAGAATTGCCGCAGATGAATCTGCTCATTCCTATGAGGATGCAATTGAAAGAATTGAGCTTGGATATAAGGCGATTGCCTTAAAGCCTATTGCCAAAACAATGTCCGAAAGCATTAAAATTTTAAAAGAAGCGTATAAGAGAAATATTCCTTGCTTTTGTGCAGACTTAACCGTTAATCCCGTAATGGTTGAATTCAATAAAAATGTTGCCGCGCGAATTGATAAGTTCCCCGGCATTAAAATAGGTATTTTAGAATCAAACGGAATGCAGAATTATACTAACTGGGAGAAGCTTCAAAGCTATCATCCGATGTACGGCAAGGCTGATTATATAAAGCAGGAGCACGGCATTTTTAACCTTAATGAAGAATTTTATGAAATAAGCGGCGGAATTTTCAGAGATTCCGAATACTACAACGGTTTAGTGAGGTAAGAAATATGGGAAAAATATTTGGATTTGGTATAATTGGATGCGGTGTCATTTCCAAATGGCATGCCGATTCAATAGAAAAAATAGAAGATGCAAAAATTATTGGTGCCTATGATACCCGTCTTGAAAGCGCTCAGAAATTTGCCGAAGAAAGAAACTGCAAGGCTTATGAAACATTGGAGGAAATGCTTGCCTGTGAGGATATTGATATTGTGTGTATCTGTACTCCCAGCGGACTTCATGCAAAGCTTGCAATAGCCGCCGCCAATGCAGGAAAGCACTTTATCGTTGAAAAGCCTATGGCGATAACAAAAAAACAGGTTATTGATATGATAGATGCCGTTGAAAAAAATAAGGTAAAGGGTGCCGTAATTTCACAGCTTCGGTTTACTCCCTCTATTCAGAGAGCCCGTGAAGCAATTCAGAACGGCGAGCTTGGAAGAATTATTTTAGGTGATGTTTATATGAAATATTACCGTTCCCCTGAATACTATGCTTCTGCAGGCTGGAGAGGAACATGGGAAATGGACGGTGGCGGAGCCCTTATGAATCAGGGTATTCACGGTATCGATGTGCTCCAGTACCTTGTAGGTCCTGTTGTATCTGTTTCGGGTGTATGTAAAACTCTTACCAGAGATATTGAGGTTGAGGATACCGCAAATCTTATTGTTGAGTATGCAAGCGGTGCCATAGGTACCATTCAGGGAACCACTTCGGTTGAACCGGGATATCCCAGAGTTATAGAAATAAGCGGAACAAGAGGTACCATAGTTATAAAGGAAGACGTTATCATCCGTTGGGATGTTGACGGAAAGGAGCTTTCCGAGGACCAAATTCCAAAGGGGAATGCAAACAGCTTCAGAAACCCTGCCGGCTTTGATATTGATAACCATCGCCGTCAGATAAAGGACTTAATTGATGCCATTAAGGAAAACCGTGAGCCTATGGTTAATGTTTATGAGGGTAAAAAGCCCGTTGACATTATTCTTGCAGCTTATGAATCAAGTAAGACCGGCAAAAAAATACTATTATATTAACTAAAAAAACACCGGAAGTTTTCCGGTGTTTTTTTAATTACCCGAAATGCTTTCTCTGTATTCATTAGGTGTCATTCCGAAATTTTTCTTAAATACCCTGTCAAAATAAATGGTACTGTTAAAGCCGACTATTCCAGCAATTTCATTAATTGAATACTCGGAATAGCATAAAAGCTCCATACTTTTTTCAAGTCTTTTTTCAGTTATGTATTTTATGGGAGACAAGCCGTATATCTCCTTAAAAATATTTCTGAAATGCTTTACGCTTATATCGGATTTTTGGGCAATATTCTCAACTGATAAGCCGGGGTTATAAATATTATTGTTAAGATAAATAACCGCACTTTCGATTTTTTTGTATTTAAGATTGGAGTTATCCTTGGTTATTCCCGCAGTAACAAGGCTTGCGATAAGATTGTAAACTATTGCGGCAATTTTTATGTTGTACATATAGCTTTTCTGATCATACAGCTTGATTGCTTCGCGGAAAAGCTTGTAGTAGTATTCGGGATTATCAAGATGATGGAGCTTTTTTAAAAAGCTTATACGGTCGTCCTTGCCTGTGTAAAATCTTATAGTGTAGGTTTTAAATCCGCTTTTTCCCTCTGAATGAAACTTTGTATCTTTGTTTCTGAAAAACAGACTTCCTTCTTTGACATTGTATTTTTTTCCGTTGCTGTAGAAGGTGGCAGTGCCTCCGAAGACCGCTGTAAGATCACAAAAATCGTAAACCGGAGGATGATGCGTCCAGTGCTTTAAATTACTTCCGGATTCATAGCAATTGTTGATTCCGGTTATTGAGAACATTTTATTGATAAGTTTGGTTTCAGTTGTTTTATTTTTCATACCATCACCTCACTTATGATTATATTGGTTTTGGAATAATGTGTCAATAGAAAAATAATAATATAAACATCACGAAAAATGTTCCCAAATGTTTTATTGAGTGCTAAATTTAATATTGAAAAGATTCCTTTTTTATCTTATGATTAAATTGATAGAATAGAAAAGGAGTTTTTACATGTCGCTTAATGGAGAATGGAGCAGCAATACTATAGGCAGCTTTGACGTTGCTCCGCAGTTTTATAAGGGAGAAAATTTTGTCTCAATAGAGCTTGGTGACACCGGCTATTCAGCAGGGCAATGGATGGTTAAAATTAAAAAAGACAAAATGAATCCGTTGATTAAAGCAAGCTTTAAACATGAAATTATATCTGATTCAGAGGCAAAGCTCATTTGTGCATTGGTTCAGTATGATTGTTCGGGTAATGAAATCTGCGGAGATTATCTTAATGTGCACGATGATTATTTGAATATTTCTCTTGAACTTAGGGAAAATGCCGATTATATTGTTTTTGAATTTTTGTTTTACTCCTTTGGCAAAGCTCAGGTTAAGATATACCCTGAAAATATAGAGTGTAAAGAAAAAGAAATCCATAGAAAGGTTAATGTTGCAACCACCTGCTTTAAAAGAAAATTTACAAATGATTGCAACGATAATCTGACGGAAATTCTAAGTATTCTTGATGCTGCATCAAAGGATGAAAATAAACCTGATATTATTCTTTTTACAGAAACCGCTTATGACAGAGGGATAGTAAGCTGCGAGGACCATAAGTGGATAACAGATGATTCAGTACCTGTTAAAAGAGTTTGTGAAAAAGCAAAAGAAGTAAAAATGTATGTAATCTTTAGTTTTCACGAAATTGAAAATAAAAGAAAATATAATACTGATATAATAATTTCGCCTGAAGGTGAAATTATCGGCAAATATAGAAAAACCCATCTTATTTATAACGAGTTAAAGGCAGGGATGGTTCCGGGAGAAGAGCTAAAGGTATTTGACCTTCCTTTTGGTAAAATAGGTATCCTTGTGTGCTGGGATCAATGGTTCCCGGATGCAACAAGAGAGCTTGTAAGAAAAGGTGCCGAAATAATATTTGTTTCAACAGCGGGAAATCCCGAATGTGTATACAAAGCCCGTGCTTATGAAAATTGGGTGTATCTTGTTGTTGCCGGTACAACTAATGACGGACACATGCCAAGCTGCATAATAAATCAAAGGGGAGATATAATCGCCAAGGTTTCAGATGGGGAAAACGGATACGCTGTTTCAACCATTGATCTTGATGAGCACAAATATTTAAAATACCTGTCCTTTGAAAGAGGATACGGGGCAAATCTCTATCCGGTTGACAGGCGTCCCGAATTGTATGGTGATTAAATGCGGTGATTTAACTCTTACGGCTATGCTTCTTATGGTTTATATAACAGGTAAATAATTTTAAATTATAAAATTTATAAGAAAGGTAGGATTGATATGGAAAAATATCAGAAACCTCAAATTTACATCATGGCAGTGCTTAACAAAGAAAATATCTCATCACTCGGTGAGTGGTTGGAAAATGCAGGCGAAGAATATGTCGATGCAGGCATTACAACCTATGTTATTGAGTCTTAAAGAGGAGGGGAGAATAATGAAAAAAGTATTATTAATGACTTTGGTACTAAGCTTGCTTATATCAACAGTAGCTTTTGCGGCACCTTCGGTAGGATATGTTTTTTCAGTTTATGAAAACGGAAATGTATTTTACTATATGTTCGGCTCCACCGAAAAAGATATTGATGAAGTAGGCGTAACCATTCAGGGTAAGGATTATAACCTTGACGAAAATGCACTTACCAAAGCACAGGAAAGCGGTAAATTCGGAATAGGTATTGCTGACCCTAAAAATGTTCTGAAGGATTCCTTTGAAGCAACTCCATATAACGTAATCGGTGAATCAAGAAATGACGGTATAGTAAAGACCGTTGTTAAAAACGAAGTTCCCGACGAGGATGTAATTGCCCTTAACAGTCTTACTGTTAACGGTAAGGCAGTCTCAGGTTTTTATACAGGAACCACCGAAACTGATTTTTATTACGGACTTGAAGAAATAACTTCCATTGAAAGTATTCCGGAAGTATCTTATACTTTAAGTATGGGAAATGCAACAACCGATCTTACTGAAGAAAAGGGTGGCTATGTGTATACTATTTCTGTGTCTGCAACAGGAAGAGACGGAATTGATAAAAATGCCGAATTTAAAGTCCATTTCAGAGAATTTGCTGAAAAGACTGTATCCGTAAGACCAAATATCATATACAGACAACATTATAGTTATATGGATACGATGTCTGCTTTCGAAGGGTTGGATACATATACCGGAGAAGGTCTTACTATATCAACAAATACTGTTGAAGATAAAACATCAAACAACAACACATATTTATACTTTGCTTACGAAGTTGAACCTGTTTCAGGATATGCCCCTGTTTCATTTGATTTAGTTGGCTTAAGAGCAAGATACAATCCTTTGGATATATATGTATATGACGGGGATTTATCAGATATTAATCTTCCTAAAACTGTAGCAGAAACAGAAGCAAACAGTGACTTGTTTGCAGGAAATAAGGGCTTGAACGATTCTGATTCATTCCATCTGGTTAAATTCCAGGTACCTGCAGGTGAAATCTTATTAAATCAAGGCATTGTTGCGTCTTCTACTGCAGTTACTGATGGTAACAATATACTTATTCTGAAGAGTGATTATCCTCAGACGGGAAATTATCCTGCATACATTCTTTATGGCGACTGGGCAAAGTGCTTTATGACAATGAATGTAAAATATGTTGAGAAAAATCCAAAAGATGAAACTGATATTGATACAACTGTAAGTTCACTTAAAATAAACGGTGAAGATGCAACTGCAGTTAAAGATAATACCTACTATGTTGCAGTTAGTGATCTTGCAACAAACGACGGAATAGAAGCGGAAGATATTATCGCAACACCGACTGTAGAAGGTGCAACTTATGAAGTTTCTGAAATTGTAAACAATCAGGCAACTGTAACAGTAACTGCTAAGGATGGGGAAACAACAGAAGAATATACTGTTAAGTTTAAAGATATTGAAGAAAAAGTTTTAACAGCTGAAAGCAGTTACCCATTTATAAGATGGAATTACAGCACAAAGAAGTATGGTTATGCGAATGCAAATTATTGGTATGCAAATGATTTATCAACCGGATTGGAATCTGAAACAAAGAATATCGACGTTGTATATGCACAATTCCCGACAGGTTTTTCAAGTGATGTTGACATTAAGTTAGTATCAAATGCTACTATAAAAGGACAGGCAACACGTAATCAGATATATAAATTCTACAATACTACTTATGATGAAATTAAATCCGGTTTGGGACTTACTTTTGCTGAATTTACCGGCGATGAACAAGCAAAATATTTAGGCGAGTTTATCAGAACTAATGCTACCGGAAGTGATTTGAGTGTGAGCTTTGAAGCTTCACTGCTTGATATAAAACCGGATGGTAAAATTAAAATAGCATTAATCGATGGTTTGAATGATGGCTCAAATGCGATCTTTGACTCGGCTTCCGCTATAACCTTAACCGTTAACTACATAACATTAGATTAATAAGCTAATATCTTAAAATATAATAGGGGCGGACTTTTTCTGCCCCTATTAAAAAACTATTTTTTAGTATATTAGTGCAGTAATACTTGAATATTTTGAAGTATTTAAGTATCACTGCACTGAAAAGAGTAGTGTAAATTAATATAAAAAACCAGGAGGAACCAATATGAGAAAGAGAATAATTGCATTGGTGCTTGTATTGTGCATGACTGTCAGTTTCATATCATTTGCACAAATCCCGGGAACCGATGAAGCAATACCTGAAGTTTATGCTTATGATTTTTACTTTAAAGATGCAGGTTCAAATGTGCTTAAAACAAATGCCGCAGGGGACATACTTGCTGAAGCTTATGCTTATCTCACCGATAAAAGTATAAGTGAACTTGATGTTACCTTGTCAATATTTGTATACTATAAAAATAAAGTAATTGCAGCAGAAAGTATTACTGAAACTATTACCAAAACTGCAAAAAAGATTACAACACCTTATGTAACAGTAGACAGTGCCGTAAAAGATGATGTAACGGTTAAAGCATATCTTACCGCAAAAGATTTTTCTGCTCTTTTTGCACCATCCGCAGTTCTTGGTTCTTCTGATGCTAATGTGGAAAAAATAACAGTAGGAGAATATGAAATATTCCCTGAAGAAGAAGTTTACGAATACAATATTACAAGATTTTTCAAAGCGGAAGAAATCACTCCGCCTTTAAGAGCTTATACTACTGATTTATCAGCAGTTAAGGAAATAAGCTCAACAGAGGATAACGGTGTTATAAAATATACTCTTAAAACTGTTTCTTGTGATACTCAGAATGAAAAAGAATATAAAATTAACCTTACTCCGATTATTGCAGAAGATACTTCTCTGGCATCAATAGAAATTGACGGTAAAACAATCAAGGACTTTTCTTCGGATAAAAAGGAATATACTATTGCGGTAACAGACGGACAAGTTCCCGAAGTTACACCGTATAAATTTAATTCGGATGCAAAGGTTGATGTAGCCGATGCAACAAAAGTCCCCGGAACAACAACAGTAAAAGTGTCTTTCGGCAGTCAGGAGAGCACATATAAAATAAACTTTGTAAAGCCTGAAACTACAACTTTAAATGCTGATACAGGAAATCCTTCGTATCAGTATGCTTATCAGTACAGAGACAGTGCTACCAAGGTTTCGGCAGGACTTGTAGCGAGCCTGCTGCTTAAAACGGGAGATGCGAATTACAAAGCTACAGCGGACCGTGTAGGTTATGCAGCATTTGATATAAATTCTCTTGGAAATGTGGATATAATTTACCCTATAAATATAAAAACAACTCAGAGATATACATATTACGCATTGATTGAGGTATACAATTCCACCTTTGAAGATTCTGTAAATATAAAAGATGAATTTGCTGAAATAATAGAAAAAAAGGCAAAGCTTATAGGATCATTTATGGCAACGACTGCAAATAACACCATTGCTGTAAATGAAGGCGATATGAAAATATGTGATAACGGAAATATCGTTCTTGCCTTTACCAAAAAATTCGGAGGTCATCCACTGGAAAGTGCTTCTGGAGTAATTAATCTTACATCAGCAGTTTTAGAAGTAACATATCTTCCTAAAAATCTATCTGAACTAAGTGATAATAGTTTTGATACAACTTTAACAGATAAGCCTCAAAAACCGGATGTTATAAAAGGAAATGCTTCAGTTGCTGCATCAAGTGAGTGGAGTGACTTAAACGGATTTACATTATTAAAAATAAATTTAGATGCGACCTTCCCTTCAGGCTGCGAAAATAAAAACGTACTTGTAAAAGTTTTAAAGCCCGGAATAAATGAATCAGATAATAAGGCTCTGTCGGAAAAATACGCATATATTTATGAAACCAAAACAAATGATGACGGGGAAATTAACGAAAGCTTTAACTTATCCTGTGATGCAGGTACATACACATTTGCTTTATCCTTAAACGGATACGAAAAGAGTATATCCACAACTCTTACAATGCCGTCAGCCGATAAAATGAATGAGCTTTTAGAAGGTTTAAAGGGTGGAACCTATAATAAAGATACTTTAAGTGCCTTTTTAACAACAAACAAAGAAGGTTTATCTTTAAGTGACTCAATATTTGCGTCATTTAGTGATACTACCAAAAAAGAAGTATCACAGTATGTTATAGATAATATTGAAAATATTACTGCAGGCGGATTTTCAGAAGCTTTAAACAAGGGCTCAATTCTTCTTGGGATAAATACCAACGAAACAAATGAAACTATACTTAAAATTCTTGACAGTGACGAAATAAAAGAGCTTTTAAAAGCAAACGAAAATTATGCTGATTTTGAAAACTCATCTGAAGATGAGCTTATACCATTACTGAAGACAGGCTCATTTAATACCTATAACAGTATATTGGATGCAGTTTATGAAAATTTATTTATTATAAATCTTAAAAAATGTGTTGAGTCAGATGACATAACCAAAGTTATAACAAGCTACAGAAATTATATGACACCTGAATGTTATCTCAAGTATAAAGGTATAAGTGAAGATGACAAAGAGATTATAAATGTAAAGATTTTGGAAAAACTTACTGAAATTGACACAATTTCAAAGCTTGAAGAAATAATACTCTCGAACCTTCCGGATAAAATTACAATAATTGAGCCTTCAAGAACAATTCATACTTACGGATTTAACTTTAAAAATCAAAGTAACAATTCTATAAAAAAAATCGGAACTTCTTCTAAAATCAAGGCAGAAGTTTATGCTGAGCTTTCCAATCCTTCTGATACAAATATCAATGCAAAATTTGTTATCATGGCATATAATGGGGATAAACTTTTATATTCAGATGCGGTGCCATGCAAGGTAACAAAAGATGCATCTTTAATTTCTGCAGGCTTTATAAATATTGATGCTGATGTAACAGATGTTAAAGCGGTATTAATGTCTGAAGATGAGAAGGAAATGATGTCCGCAATCGGTACGCTGGGTTCATCTCAGGCAAAAATTGAGGATATTTATGTAGGTAATTATAAACTTCCTTTAAAAGAAGGACAAACAGAATATAATCTTACAAGATTTTTCGATGAAAACGAAGCAGTAAAATTAAGAGCTTATGCAAAAGATTTTGCAACCAATATTAAAATCAGTGAACAAAAAACAGATGGCATAATTTCATACACAGTTAAATCAACTTCCTCAGACGGTAATAATGATAATGAATATAAGATAAATCTTAAACCTTATATTGTTAACAGTGCGTCAATAGCAGGAATAGAATTAAGCGGTAAGGAAATTGAGGACTTTTCTCCTGATGTAAAAGAATATTACATCGGTATGAAGGGAAGTATTGTTCCTGAAGTAACTGTTTATAAATTTAATAATAAAGCTCAGGTAACTGTATCGAATGCGACTTCAATACCGGGTACTACGGTTATAAAGGTTGTAAACGGAGACAAAGAAGAAACATATAAAATAAATTTCGTTAAAATACACAGTACTAATATCAGACATTCTGAATTCTGTACTATGTCGGGAAACCATACATACGACACCACATATCAGGTTCGTGCAAGTACAGAACCTTTGGACGGTGCAACGAATATAGTTCTGTATTACCTTTTCGATTTAAATTCACTGGGAAATATCGCAATTTCCAATGCATGGATATCAGGTACAACCATTACTGAAAATAAGTTGTATTTTTACAATTCCACTTATTCGGAAATTGCCGAAGTAAGAGCTCCTTCAGCAGCAAACTTCAAAGAAATCAATGACGGACTTGTTAAATACCTTGGTGAACGTAAGTTTGCAAAAGGAGAAAACGCAAGCGTACCTTTAGATAAATCAAACCTTGAAATTAAGGATAACGGTAAGGTAATGATTTTAACAAGGAAAAAAGCCGGAGATATAAATTCAACGGACTACGGTCAGTTCCAGAACGGAGAACTGAAGCTTGAGTACATTGTAAAACCTTCAAATGATGCAAAGATATCAGAAATATCTGACAAGGGTTTTGATGTGGAATTGCTTGACAAAGGAGAACTGACTTATCTTTCAACAAAAGATGCAACACTTTCACTTGATACAAAATGGTCAGGTGACACTCCAAAGGTAGAGCTTTCGGTGGATGCCGTATTTACAAAAGAAAGTGCAAATCAGAATGTTTTTGTAAAAATATTAAAACCCGGTATAAAAGAAACCGATAATAAACCGTTTGGCGAAAAGTATGTATATATGAATACTTTAGCTCTTGATGAAAACGGAAATGCAAAAACAACTGTTGCAATCGATGGAATTACAGGCGACTACAAGATTATTTTAAAATGCGAAAATTCCGACAAAGCTTTAGAAGGTACATTTAAAGTTCCGGAGTCAGATAAAATTACTACGCTTATTAATAATCTGAAAAACGGTTTGTTTACAAAAGATACTCTTTATACATATCTTCTGACAAATAAAGAAGATCTTTCCCTTGATAATTCGCTGCTTAACCTTATTAATGAAACATCAGGAAAGAGTGTTTGTGATTATATAATTAACAATATGTCAGTATACACGGCTGACGGATTTAGCGATGTACTATCCGAAGCACTTGTGGTAAAAGGCATAAATAATCATGAATCAAATGCAAATGTTGAAAAGCTGCTTGAAGAAGACAGCATATACTCATCTTTAAAATCGGATAAAAACTATAAAGATTATACTTCACTAACTGATAAAACAGTATTTTTAAGCAAATTGAAAGCACAAACTTTTACCTCCCTTGACGATGTAAAAGAAGCATTTTTTGAAAATCTTCTTATTGTAAAATTAAGCGGAATAAAATCATATTTATCAGTTGAAGGTCTGATTAATTCTTACAGTGATTATATTGATTCCTCGGTTTACAGTAAGTATAACTCGCTAACCTTTGATGAAAGGACAGCTGTTGAAACAAAGATTGCTGAGAATATTCGACTTATAACTGATATTTCGGTACTTGAAACAAAAATAGGTGAATTCATTGATAATCCTGATGCTATTCCGCCTGTTATAATCCCTCCTGCCGCATCACAGGGAGGCGGCGGAGGCGGTGGCCTTGGAAATGTTACAACTAAAGCTCCGGATATAATACCTCCTGTATCTATGAATTTTACTGATGTTCCGAAGGATTTCTGGGGATATTCCTATATTGAAATTCTTTATAACAAAAAAATTATATCAGGAAAAAGTGAAACTGAATTTTGCCCTTATGATAATGTTACAAGAGCTGAATTTACCAAAATGCTTGTGGTTGCACTTGGAATGACCGGAAACACAGCTATAGAATTTGAAGATGTAAGCTCTGATTCGTGGTATTACGATTATGTTAACATCGGTGTTGCAAACGGAGTAATTCAGGGAATGAGTAAAGCTTCCTTTGCACCTGACCGAAGTATTTCCCGTCAGGATGCATCGGTTATGATTAACAGAATATTAAAACTACAAAGTTCATCACAGGAAGTTTTTGCAGATGATGAAAGTATAGCAGATTATGCAAAAGACGCTATCTATGCACTTAAAGAAAATAATATTATTAACGGTTATGAAAATAATTTCAATCCTTTAAATAATCTTACAAGAGCAGAAGCGGCTGTGCTTATAAGTAACATTATTAAGTAGAGAAAGGAGTAAAAAAATGAAAAAAATAATATCGCTTATATTAGCATTAATATTCATTTTCACATATCCGACATTTTCTTTAGCAGAAGATATCGTCTCCTCGGATGTATCCTTTTCTTCTGATTACGGACTTTTAAGTACGCTTGGGATTCTGACTGTCGATGAAAATAATTATAATGTAGCAATTACCCGTCAGGAATTTGCGAAAATAATATTCAAGCTTATAACTAATTCCGATTTGTATACGGAAGATTATACATATTCTTCCTATTCAGATGTAACTGACAGTGAATATATCGGATACGTAAACGAAATGGTAAGGCTTAAGGTTATAAACGGATATTCTGACGGAACCTTCAGACCGTATAATGAAATTACTTTAACCGAAGCCGTAACCTTTATTATCCGTGCAATAGGCTATGATATAAAGGCAGAGGCAAGCGGAGGATATCCTACCGGATACTTGCAGGAAGCACAAAGAGCGGGGCTTTTAAAAGGTGTTTCCGTAAAATCAGATGAAACCATTACATTTTTGGATTGTGGCAGACTTATTAAGAATACTCTTCTTGCAAAGCTTCAGCAAAAAAGCGGATTCTCGTCTGACGGTTCGGTATCCTATACCGAACAGGAATATACCATATTGAATTCAGTGTACAGAGTTGGCATAATAACTGATGTTGTAAACGGAATTGATATGACAAAACTTTCGGGAGAAAGTACGGTTGCTCCATGGCATATATTAATAGGTCAGAAGGAGCTTGACATAGGTAAATTAGAGCCGAGAGAATATCTTGGATACGAAGTAGAAGCGTACTATACAATAGATGACGACATTCTTATTCACATTGAGAAAACAGGCAGAAATAATATTGCGGTTATAGATGTAAAGGATATAAAATCTATTGATAATTCTTCAAACATTATAACAGAGGAAGGATATTACAAAAATACCGAATATAAGTGCGGTATTCTTACCAACTATATATACAATAACGGAATATCCAAAAATCCGTTTACTCTTGACATGTTTTCGGGCAAGAACGGTGCTTTGACTCTTATAGATAATAACGGAGATAAGATATATGATGTCATAAAAGCTGATGTATATTATGATATAGTATGCGATTATGTGGATACAAGCTCAGACCTTGTGTACGACCTTATAACGGGAAAGCCAATCAGTGTAGATATGACTGACGAAAATCCCTACATCGATGTTTTTGATTTAGCCGGTAATATTACAGATGTAAAAAATATAAAGCCGTATGATATATTAAGCGTGTTTGAAACCTTGCCTGAGCATGAGCAGAAATATATTAAGATAATAGTATCAAATAATTCCGTAACAGGAAATGTCGGAGAGATTTCTTACGATGATTACGGGCGCATTGTAACTGCAATTGCAGGAAATACATACACATTTACAAAAGAAGCAATGAATTATTTCGGAACCTCTTATGATGCAGGTAAAAAATATGTATTTACCCTGAACTTTGACGGATATATTGCAGGGGTTAAGGATAATGCAACCGACCTTATGTCATTTGGCGTTATATTAAACTATTACGTTGAAGAAACCCCTGTAGAGAGAACAATAAGAATAATTTATATGTCACAGGATGGGAAAAAGCAGGAGACGGGGTTAAGAAAATGGGTGACCATTGATAATATAAAATATAAAAACGATGACTTGAATTTGCTGAAACATCTTGATAGGGCATCCGATCTTGACTTTGGTGAAAGAGCCAGATGTAACGGTACACAGGTAATAAAATACCAGCTTGATGCAAACAGAAATCTTAGCTTTATTGATACTGTTGCATATACCTATGATGTTTTAGCCGATACTGCAATACCAACGGATGAAGATTCTGAGTTTGATACCTATAATGCCTTGAGAAGAGGAGCGAGCTCAGCAGATGCCACCGGCGAGCCGACTTTTTACTGGAATGCCCAATGTTACGACTGGGAGGTTTATATAGGCTCACGTACCAAAGCTTTTTCAGGACCGTATAGAAATCTGTCAGATAGCAGCGTATATAAAGAAACTGATAACTACAGGGTTTCTGCCTTTAACGGTTATAACGATTACTATACATCGTATTATGATGATCCGGACAGTTACTTAGCATCACTCGTGTTTTTCCATCGGGTAAGCAGTAATTCGGATGGGGCAAGCGGATATGATGTAACCTTCTCGGTATTTGATAAATATACTTATGCAGTAAATAATGAAGGTGTAACAGGATATAACATTTATTATTGGGAAGGCAGAAGCTATAAATCTGCATTTGCAGCCATAAATGTAGGATGGACTGATTCTTCAAATAAACTTGGTGAAGGTAAAATAAAAATTACTCCTGACAAGTTAAAGCAGGGGGATGTGTTAAGATTTTCAAGAATGTCTGATGACTCAATTGCAAACTACAGGGTATGTTACAGAGCTGACGGTGATATTTTTATTTCCGAGTATGACACAGGCAGCGTTAATGGCGAATTACTGTATTCAGGATATCTTTACAGAAAATACAGTGACGGTGCAAGTTATGCAAGAGAAACAGCTATATCAAGTGTAACAGATGATTCAAAAATTCTTTATTTTAATACTGAAGTCCCTGTTATAGTTTATAATCCCGAAAAAAAAGCAGGACACAGACTGTCAACCGATAATCACCAAAGCGGAGATTACTATACAACAAGCGGTGACGGTGCATCAAGGATAATGATAAATGTAACAAACGGTAAACCCCTTGCGGTTTATATTATAAAAAGATGAGGTGGAGTTAAATGAAAAGATTTATTTGTATAGTAAGTATAGTATGCATTCTTTTTTCCATTATTCCGGTAACCTCATTTGCATGGTTAACCAGAGCAGATCGTTATCCTGAATCCAAACCTGCTTTCGGAGGAAGTGCTTCAAAGTTTGTGGATAAGGGGCTTCCGGCACCGATTGTTGCAGATCCTTATCCAAGTGCTGTGCCGGGAAGAATTAACATTAAATTTGATGGTGAATTTGAGTATTTTTACGAAAAACCAATTCTGACAGACGGGAGAGTTTTTCTCCCTTTCAGAGAATTGTTTGAATTTTTTGATTTAAGTGTTTCCTGGGATGATGAAAGTAATACTGCAATTGCAAAAAATGAGGAAACTGAAATAAAAATTACTACAGGCAGTACTACAGCCTATGTTAACGGTAACCTGAAAACTCTTGATGTACCCGCATTTATTACTGGCGGCAGAACTTATGTACCTTTAAGATTTGTTGCCGAAAGTCTTGGCTACAGTGTTGGCTGGGATGGAAGAAACGGGATTGTAAATATCTATACAAGCGGAGGTGGAGCAAGATGAAAAGAATAATTTCAATTATTATTGTTACTGTGATATTATTATCGGCAGTACCGTCATTTGCTTTTCTTGACGATTCAGGCGTACTTACCTGGGAAGAAAGAGGCGATATTGAAAATGTTAAATCCACAGGCAGAGAATGGCCATTCAGACCGGCTCCTGACGCAAGAAGTCAGCAGAATCCGCCTTCCTTTGCATGGCCTCAGGTAGAAGGGGCAACTGCTTATGACCTTGTTATAGCAAAAGATAAGGAATTTTCGGATATTGCCTACGAAAAGTACGGCCTTATTGAACATTTCCATAACTTTTCGGTTTGCTTTGAAACAGGCGTTGAATATTACTGGACAGTTCGTTATCATACGGGAGTAGGCGTATCAAAGTGGAGAGAACCTTCAAGATTTATAGTGCTTCCCGAAGCGTATGAGTTTCCGCTTCCCGATATAGAAGATACAGTTGCAAAATTAAAGGGATGGAATCATCCTAAAAATATATTTAATGAAAAAAATCTGCCTGAATTCAGAAATGCTAAAGAGGTAAACGAGTCAGTAAAGAAAGTCTATGACAAAATCTTATCCAATGCACAAAAATATATTGATGCAGGTATCGCGACTGCGGATAAGAGTCCCGGATCTGCTGATGATTATTTATATCCCACGGCCTTTGCATATATTATTGGCAAAGATAAACAGGCAGGAGAATTTGCAAAAAAGCAACTTCTGGAGATGGCTTCATGGGATCCCTCCAATACAATAAGCTACGCATCTGACAGCAGTGCCTTCAGAACTACGCTTCTGAATATGGCAGTTGCTTTTGACTGGTGTTACGACCTGCTTGACGAGGGTGAAAAAACTAAAATCATAAATGCTATAAGAGAAAGAATTATTATATACGAAGATCCGAAAGACGGTTTGCAGGATACAGTTTCCATGATAAATCATACGCCTAATATATCACATGGTGTAAACGGTCTGATGAATTATTTTCTTCCTGCATGTGTTATTATGATAAATGAAATTCCCGAGGCAGAGGAGTTTGTAAGGCATTACCTTCCTTTATACTTAAACATTGCACCTATATATTCCAATGAAGACGGAAGCTGGGGCGTTGGTGTAAGATACTGGAGTTATGTATATCATGAAAATATTTTTCCTTATACCTTAAAAGAACTTACGGGAATTGACCTTTATGATAAGGCATGGTTTAAGAACGGAGAATTGATGCCGCTTTATCTTATGTCTTCTTCCTGGGTGTGTGAATTCGGAGAAGGCGGAAATGGTTCAAAAGTTGATGGAAACCATTATGTAGCACTCTGTCACATGCTTGCATATACCCGCTCAGAAACTTTGAAATGGAAGATGGATACGTTTGGTCTTAATCCTGCATCAAGATCGGATTTTTATATTTTTGGTCCGATAATGGAAGGGGTAGAAGCTAAAGCACCTTATTCATATCCGAGAAGTCACGTGTTTTCTGATACAGGTGTTGCGGCACTGCATTCCGATCTTATAAACGACACGGATAAAATATCATTATATTTCCGTTCAAGTCCCTGGGGTTCGTATGGGCATAACCATCCCGACCAGAATTCTTTCCACATTCACGCCTACGGGGAAAGGCTCGCAATAGACTCAGGTTATTACGATTCGTTTTTATCTGCCTTCGATAGAGGATATACAAAGAAAAGCTATGCGCATAATACTGTTACTTTCGACGGAGGACAGGGACAGCCGTATCAGGCAGGAAATGCAGACGGGGAAATTTTAAATTTCCTTAACCATACTGATTTTGACCTGGTAACAGGTGAAGCAGCTGAAAGCTATAACCATGCTAATAACGGTGAAGATGAATTCAGTAATATTGAGAAATTTAAAAGGCATATCATTTATCTTCGTCCCGATACTTTTGTTGTTATTGATGATCTTAAAGCCGGAGATAATAAAGAAGTACAGTTTGAATGGTGGCTTAATGCAGAGGACGGTTTAAGCCTTTATGAATCAAGAACAGGTGCTGAGGTTATCAGAGGAAATGCTGCTCTTGATACTAAAGTTCATTATCCTGAAGTATCAGGATATTACAGTGATATTTTCTCGGGTCCCGATTTGATTGCACTGACTCCTCAAAGCGGTAATCCGCCTGTAACCAAAAGAGTATGGTTTGAAACCGAAAACAAAGCCAATTCCACCAAGATTGTAACGACAATGGGAGTAAGAAAAAAGAATGAAAATCCAACTTATGTAAAAAATGAAGATAAGGGCGGATATCTTATTCTGACCTTCCGGGACGGAACAAAAGTTTACGTTTCAAAAAAAGGAGAAGTAATCGAAGATAAAAATGTGAAAAGTGATGCAGAGGCTCTTGTTATAAAGGGTGAAAGCATTATGATGGTTGAGGGTACCTTTGTTGAAAGAAGAGGAGAAAAGGTAATTTCTTCTGATAAAAAGGTATCGGTTACTGTTGGTAAAGAAGAAATAGGTGTGTCCGCAAGTGAAGACACCAATATATCCGTTATGACAGGGGAAGTAAAAACCTTAAAGAGTCCAATGGGAATTGTTGAAGAAAAAGGACAATCCACGCGTGGTTTTTACTGGGATAACATTGATGGTATAACTAATATAAAAGCATATCCCGGATATTATACATATTATTTGAATGATAAGCCTCTTCCGGGCGGAGAAGCAAGCGATTCTTCATTTAAATATTATATTGATGAAGCTGAATATAAGGCAGAACTTTCCGGATATGTAAACCATGACGGAGTTGATATATTAAGCGGAAAAATTGTTAACAACGCAGGTTTTTATACTATTGAGGAAATTCATAATGTAAAATTAAAGGGCGCATCAAAAGGAGACCGTATTTTACTCAATCAAAATGAAAATATCGTTGTAGACGGCAGCGAACCTTCTTTGAAGCTTAAATCAGCAAGCTCTGTAAAATATGATGCCGTAAAAATTGATGATCCCGATACATACAGAAATGAACTTAATTCACTTGTTGAAGCAGAGAACTTCACAACAAAGTCAGGTGCCGGCGGAATATATAATACGAGAACCTTTATGTCAGGCGGCGCAGGGGTAACAAACTTTAATATTTTCGGCGACAGTATGACCTGGGAAGTTGATGCTCCCGAAAACGGTAATTACGATGTTGTAATAAAATATGTAAGCTGGTCTTCTCTTACCCCCGGAATTTCCCGAAGACTTATCGAAGTTAACGGTAAACTCGGTCTTGCGGAAATTGCAGAAACAGGTAATTACGGTTCAAGCCCTGAACAGTGGGTAGCCTCAAGAATTAAAACCAATATAGCACTTAAAAAAGGTAAAAATAAAATTACAATTTATCCGGTAGACGGAGAATGGAATATTGACTGGATAGGTCTTATAAAATCTGACAAATAGGAGTGGGTAAAATGAAAAAGCTATTATGTTTGCTAATGGCAATAACAATGATTTTAGCCTTATTTACAGGTTGTTCGGAGAATTTAAGTGAAAATTCTCCATATAATCCCGATATAAAAGCAGGAGATACAGGCGGACTTAAAATGCCTATATCAAAAACAGGGGAAGAGATAACATGGTCTGTAACATCAGCAGAAGGTAATCTTAACGATAGCTATGTTGTAAAAAAGATAAGAGAAATAACAGGCGTAAATGTTAAACTTGACGTGTATCCTGCCTCTGTAGCAATGGAAAAAATCAATGTTCTGATTGCAGGCGGTCAGATTCCTGATATTATAGGTCAGGGACTTGAACAGTCACTGGCAGATGATCTTTGCACTCAGGGAGCATTTGCTGCAGTAGAAGATTATATCGATAAGCTTCCTAATTTTAAAAAGACATTTGTAGATAACAAGGATAATAACTGGATTTTTAAATCTTATGCAGCGCCTGATGAAAAATTATACGGATTTTACGGTTATGACTATAACAGAGATATAAACACTCAGGCAACAATGTACCGTAAGGATATATTTGATAAACACGGGCTTAAAATGTGGAATTCTCCTGAAGAATTTTATCAGACACTAAAAAAATTAAAAGAACTTTATCCTTCTTCAACACCTTATACAACCAAATCCGGAGACGGCGTTTTCGGAGCATGGAGTACAAGCTGGGGTATGGTTGCGCATACACCTTACTATGATGAAGAAGAAAAAATATGGAAATTTACAGATGTTGACCCTGCATATAAAGAAATGCTTGACTTTATGAAAAAATTATATAAGGAAGGACTTATTGACCCTGAATTTATAACAAATACACAACCTGCATGGACAACAAAAATGACACAGCCGGACAAAGCATTCGTCACAACCGACTGGATAGGCAGAATGGAAATGTTCAAAGAGCAGACTAAAGATACAGTTCCGGATTATGATTTAAGGTTTGCAAATCCAATGGGACCAAAAGGTACGATGAAAGAGCCGCAGCAGGTTTGCTGGGCAAGATATGTTGCAAATAATGAGAAGGCTGAAACAGCATTTAAGCTTCTTGACTTTTGTTTATCTCCATTCGGAAAAGAGCTTATCACAATGGGTATTGAAGGAGAAACTTATACCCTGGGTGAAGACGGAATGGCAGATTACATAGAATTTCCCGATACTGTTCCTGCAATAACCGAACTTGAAGCAAAATACGGAATGTTTGTTGAAGGAATGTACTTAAGCTTTGACAGAAGGAGTTCATATTTCCAGTTCTCGGAAAGAGAACAGGAGGCTCAGGAATTCGCGAAGGATAAGTCAAAGCTTGAACCAATTGATCCTATTTTAGTTTTCACCGAAGAGGAAAAGGAAGTAAAAAACAGAATTCTTGCTGATTTCGAAAAAGCAGGTAAGGAATTTGCAACCAAATATGTGCTTAATGACCTTGGTGACAAAGAATGGAATGATTGGCTGAAAAAAGCGGAAAACTTAGGTTATAAAGAGCTTGTGAAAGTATATAATGACGCTCAGAAAAGATTTGATGTTAAATAGTGTACATTTTTTTGCACCAAAAAGAGATATTTTCTTTTTGGTGCAAATTTTAAAATCGGAGGACAGTAATGGGTATTTTATATAATGATATTCCGGAAGAACTTAATTACGGAATACAACAAATGGAGAAGTCTGTTTGTGTTGATAGGGAAATTAATATTACTGCAAGCAAGTCAGCACATAATAAGATAATGTTTGACGGTATTAAATGTGATATAGAATATGCCGATAAGGTATATTTTTTCAGAGCATTAAGCATACTTTTGGAAAATATAAATAAAGGTCAATTTGATATTCTTGAAACTAAAAAAACAAAGAGCACAGGAGTATTACTTGATTTATCAAGAAATGCTGCATTAACTGTTGCTTCTTTAAAAAAATATATGGATTTTATGGCAAAAATGGGAATGAACAGACTTTATTTATATATGGAAGATATGTTTGAAGTTTCTGAAAGATGTCATTTTGGATATTTAAGAGGCAGATATACAAAAGAAGAATTAAAGGAAATTGATGATTACGGTTTTAATTACGGTATTGAAGTTATTCCAAGTATACAGGCGTTGGGACATCATTATCAATATTTAAGAAGTGAAGAATCCTATGACGTAAAAGATACTTCGGGAGAATTATTGGTTGGGGAAAAGGAAACCTATATATTTATAGAAAATATGATAAAATCAGTTTTAAGTTCCTTAAGGACTAAACGTATTGTAATTAATATGGACGAAACACATACATTAGGACTTGGTAATTATCTTAAGAAAAACGGGTATGAAAATCCACAACAAATCTTTTTAAAACACTTAAAAAAGGTATACGAGATTACTGACAGATTAGGACTTGAAGCAATTATATCAAGTGATATGTTTTTTAATATGGCATCTAAAAAACACTATTATTATGATAAACAAGCCATAATCACTAAAGAAACTATAGAAAAGATTCCCGAAAACGCAACACTAATATACTGGCATTACGGTGAAGAATATGGTTGTGACGATTATATGTTTAAAAAACATATGGAGATTGGTAGAAAAATTATTTTTTATGGGGGTACATGGACCTGGTCAGGGCATCTTCCTGAAACTGTTTTTGCTCTTGATTGTACAAAAAAAGCACTTGAATCGTGCGAAAGACATAATGTTGAGGATGTTGTTATGACAGTATGGGGGGATAATGGAAACGAATGTAATCATTTTTACGCCCTTCTCACTCTTTGTTATGCTGCTGAATTTACGTACGGAAACGAAGAAAAATATCGTGAAAGGTTTGAGGCTTTAACAGGCATAAAACCTGAAGCTTTTGAAGATATGAGTGCTTATCAGAATGCATATAGCAAAGCTGTAAAGTGTGAAGACTTTACAAAAAGATTCTATGGTAAAACACTGTTTTACCAGGATATTTTGTTAGGTCAGGCAGATTTATACTTAAAAGAGCATCCCATGAGTGGACATTACAGAAAATATGCAGAAAAATTTAAATTGTACTCTGAAACAGGAAGTGCATGGAAATCACATTTTGAGTATATCTTTAACATTTTTAAGATTCTGGAGATAAAATGCTATGTTGCACAAAATCTTCAGGATGCATATAGAAATAAAGATAAAAACGAACTTGAAAAAATTTCTCGCTTATTAACAAACGAGTTATATAAATATCTGGATAAATGCCATAAAAAACATAAAGAACTCTGGTTTTTATATAACAAGCCCTTTGGTTGGGAAGTTTTGGATATAAGATATGCAGGTCTTATGGCGAGAACAGTAACTGCCTATGAACGTATAAACGCATATTTGTGCGGAAAAATAGAAAGGATAGAAGAACTGGAAGAAGAAAGACTACCATACACTTTCAGTCCGTTTACAAAATATCCTTCTATTGCAACAAATACATATGAATTTTAAAGGTATGTTAAAAAACTTCAGACTGCAAAAACGGGATGCAGTAATGTTAAAGCTCCCGTTTTTCAGGCTGTAATGTTAAGGTAAAATTTTTAAAAAAATCTTTGGAATATATACTTTTTTGTTATGAACGAATTTAGTCACTCTACCTATTTAGTACGCCATCGCGTGACTCAAAATCAAGGATTTTGGCTAAATTCATTCTGACTCTTTTTTCCTATTTCTTAAAAGGAGGGTGTTTGAAAAATTACTTTTTAAACACCCTCTTTAATCTCTTTTTGCTTTTATATAAACTGTTTTAATTCTTCGCTTCTGAATTCGTAAGAAGTATTGCAAAAATGACACTGTGTTACGATTTTTTCATCCTCTTCAACAAGCTTTTTAAGTTCTTCCTTGCCAAGTGAAATAATTCCTCTTAAAAATCTTTCTCTTGAGCAGTCGCATCTTAGGGTAGGGTATACCTCATCTAATATTTCATAATCTCCTTCAGGGAAAAGAAGCTTTAGTGTCTTTTCCTGATAATCATCTTCACATAAAAGTCTTGATATAGAGAAGCTGCTGTTTAAAACCGACTCCAGTCTTGAAATCGTTTCTTCGCTTGCATCGGGAAGAAGCTGAACCATAAGACCTCCTGCCGATAAAACACATCGGTTATCCTTATCCACAAGTACACCGAGAGCAATTGCGGTGGGAATCTGTTCACTTTTTGCATAGTAATAGGTCAAATCCTGCGCAATTTCACCGCTGACAAGTGGAATCATACCTGTGTAGGGCTCTTTGCCTCCGATATCCTTAACTACGGTTAAAGAGCCGTTTAAGGTTACTGCACCGCCAACATCAATTTTTCCGTCGGCACGGATTGGAAGGTCAACGTCAGGGTTTGAAACATAGCCCTTTACCTGACATGCTCCGTTTGCATAGCTTATAACATTTCCGATAGGTCCTTCACTTCTTATCTGCAAAGATACGGTATTGTTTTCCGCCTTTAGATCAGCCGCCATAAGTGCATTTGCAGTAATTACTCTGCCTAAGGTTGCCGTTGCTGTTTTTGAAAGGGAATGAACAACCTTTGCACATTCTACCATATCGGTTGTTTTTGCAAGGAAAACTCTTATTTCCTTATCCTTAGATAATATTTTTAAAATCTTGTCCTTCATTTTATACCTCTTAATACAAAAAATATTTTTTCGCTTGTTTTACTGTATTTTTTAAATGTCAAGCTGTCATATATTCCAAGCACCTGAAATCCGGTTGACAGGGCGATTTCGGTAAGCTCCTCAACCGAATATGCTCTTTGCTCCTGCTCCTCATAAAATCTTTCATAGCCCTTTTGGTTTTTATAGAACATATCAAGGAAGAAGGTGCATATTCTGTTTCTTTTGAGATACTCACTCTGCCATACAAGATAAGCCTCCTCCGTGTCATAAACAAAGGTGTTTTTATCAAGTATGTTTTTAAATTTATACTCGGTATTTATATCAAAAATTAAAAGCCCGTCGGGATTAAGATAATTATGGCAAAGGGAAAATACCTTTTTTAAATCCCTTTTGTCCGTAATATAATTAAGGCAGTCAAAGGCTGAATATATAACATCAACCGTTCCGTATAATTCAAATTCCCTCATATCCTGGTTAAGATAAAGGATATTTTCATGGCTGTTTTCTTCCCTCGCAATGTTTAACATGTCGGTGGAGATATCAATACCTATTAAATCATAGCCTTTTTTGGCAAGGCGCAGGGTAATATCACCGGCACCGCAGCCTAAATCAAGTATAAGGGAGGGCTCGGAACCGAATTTTTTAAATATATCAAGATAGTAGGCGATAAGCCCGTCTCTGTCGGTATCCTTCATAATATGGTGATACCCCACAGCAAAATTACCGTACATATTAAAAACCTCATATATTCTCAATCTGCCAGTCAATAGGCAACTGATTGTTTTTAACTAAAAAATCATTGGCCTTTGAAAAATGCCTGCATCCGAAGAATCCGTTATAGGCGGATAGCGGGGAAGGATGTGCTGCTTCAAGCACCAGGTGGGCAGGGTTGGTTATAAAAGCCTTTTTCCTTCGTGCATTGTTTCCCCATAAAAGGAAAACCATCGGCTTTTCTCTCTTGTTCAAAAGCTTTATAATGCTGTCGGTAAACTCCTGCCATCCGATTGAGGAATGGGAGTTTGCATTGTTTGCAATAACGGTTAAAGAGGTGTTTAAAAGAAGCACTCCCTGCTTTGCCCACTTGGTAAGATGGCCGTTATTGGGAATGTAAAAGCCTTCGATATCCTCCTTGAGCTCTTTATACATATTAACAAGAGAGGGAGGAGTCTTTATCCCGGGCTTAACCGAAAAAGCAAGGCCGTGAGCCTGTCCCTCGCCGTGATAAGGGTCCTGACCTAAAAGCACCACCTTACAATCTCCGTAGGAGGTGTATTTTAGGGCATTGAATATATCATACATATCGGGATATATGGTTTTGGAGCTGTATTCACTTTTTAAAATCATACGGATTTTCTGATAGTAATCCTTTTTCAGCTCGTCCTTTAAAAGGGCATCCCAGTCATTACCAAATTCAATCATAATAAAACTCCTTCTGACAATCTATGGTATATTATACTAAACTAAATCAAAAAAGTAAATAAAAACCCTGAAAAAAGTTATTATATAAATTGACATAACCGTTTTTTTTTATTATAATATAAAGATAAAAAAGGAGGTAAGGCTGTGAAGATAAAAGCTTTAATAGTGTTTTTTATACTTGTTATCGGTCTGGTCTCCTGCACCCATTCGGAAACAGATAAAATTATTTTTTCACATACCGATGAGAATTACGGGGATACGGGCGGTCTCGGTCTTCCCGTTGATATAAATAACCAGACTGTTGAAATAATGGCGGTAACCGAGGTAGATGAGCTTTCCGATTCTCTTGTTATAAAAGAGCTTTCCAAAAGAACAGGGCTTGATATAAATGTGATAAGCATTCTTCCCTCAATGGCGGACAGGCAGCTTCAGCTGTACCTTGCTACCAATGAGCTTCCCGATATTATGTGCGGAGGGCTTCAGGTTAATGAAATTAACCGTTTAGGAAAATCAGGTACCTTTGCTCCCATAAACAGATATATTACCGAGCTTCCTAATTTCAAAAGAAAATTTATAGAAGATTATGAGCTTAACAGTCTTATAAATAAATACACCGCAGGGGACGGAAATCTTTACTTTTTCCCCCGTGCAGACTGTCAGAAGGAGATAACTCATTCCTTTTTATTCAGGAAGGATATATTTGAAAAAAACTCCCTGGAAACGTGGAAAACAACCGATGAATTCTATCTTGTTCTGAAAAGGCTAAAGGAGCTTTACCCCGATTCTGCTCCCTATATTTCACATGATGGGGAAAAAATTCTTGATAAGTGGGCACCCTCGTTTGGCTTTGAATTTCCGGGTATGTATTATTCTTCTCAAACGGGAAAATGGCAGTACAGCGCAACTCATCCGGGCTTTATTAAAATGCTTGATTATTTTAAGAAACTCTATGACGAAGAGCTTATTGACCGTGATTTTTTCAATGATACCTCCTATATATGGGACTGGAAGATAACAGGAGAAAACGGGTTTGTAACATACGGTGAGCTTACCGCTCTTAACAAAGCCTTCGGACCGGAAGCTGATGAAAAACATTTTCTTGCTCTTGCACCTGCACCTGACGGCAGCTACAGAGTATATAAAAACGATACAATCGGAATAGGGCCTGCAGTGGCAAATAATAAAAACACCCTGCTTTCCTTAAAGCTTCTTGATTATCTTTCAAGCCCTTCGGGTATTGAGCTTTCAACCTTGGGTACGGTAAATGTTACCTATGAATACCTTGAAAACGGTGAAGCGGATTATATAAGCTTCTCAAAAAACAAATCGGTAAATATCAAGGAAATGGAAGAAAAATTCGGTTTGTTTATTCCGGGACTGTTTCTTTCTGTTGATAAAAAAAGCCCATGGCTTAAATATAAAGGAGAAGAGCTTTCGGCGGTTTCATTTCTTAATGAGGGTGACTATATAACGGAAAGAAAGAGTGAAATATCTCTTAAGGATGAAGAGCGTGAAAAAGCCAATCAGCTAATTACAGCCCTTGACTTAAAATCCATTCAGTTTGCCGAAAATTATATTCTCGGTACCGGAAATACTGACTACCGTGAATGGATGGAGGAAATAAAAAAACAGGGAGCAGACGAGCTTTATAATATATATAATGATTAAAGGAGAGGTTTTATGAAAAAAATACTGATGATAACAGTCCTTATATTATTACTGCTTGTATCTTTTGCAGGCTGCGGTGAGAAAATAACTCTGGATAATGTTGATACATACGATACTGATTATCATTATTCAAAGGTATCGGGCGGAACTCTTAAGCAATGTGCCGAAACTAAAATTATAAAGGATGCCAAGGAGTTTACCAATCAGTTTTTGTCCATAATGTATAACCGTACCTATAAGGCAAATACCAGCGTAGAGCATGAAACCATAATGTTTTCGGATGAATATCTTGAAAAAAACAAGCAAAGTGCCGAGGAAAAGATTTTATATATCAAAGACCTTTACAGTAATTACGGTATATCAACCGAGCTTATGGGAATTGATTATGAAAACATAGTTGATGTTAACGGTGATGCTTATGTAAAATGTGTTGCCAAGGTAAGACTTACTGAATGTAACAATCCTGTTGTTGCAGGACTTATAGGCTACAAAACAGGTGTTAACAGTAATGCCCTTTGTGCCTATAATATAAAGCTTCAGTATAAGGACCGTAACTATATTGTTTATGATTACTCGGTAGAGGAAAAGGAGGGGTATCTTCTTTCCTTTGAAAAGTATGATTCAATCCTTCAGGCAAATATGACCGAGGAGGATAAGCTTAATCAGTTTGCCTATCTTTTTGCAAAAGCGCAAAATGACCGTATTTACTACACCTTTAAGGGTAACGAGGATCAGAAGTATTTATCAAAAAGCTGCCTTGAGGAAATCAATAAGGACGGTGACTATGCCGCAAAGCAAAAGAAAATGTATACAAGCTATAAGCTTTCCACCCGACTTAACAGCTGTAACGTAACCGAAATAGTTAAAACTCAGAATGGCTATACTCTCAAGGTGGACCTTAACGTTGAAATGCTTCAGTGCGGAAATTCGCAGATCGCTGAAAGAATCGGATTTCCGGGTGGTGTCGGAAGTATAAGAACTATGAAGTATGAATACTATGTAATAATCGAAAACGGTGAATATAAGATAGACTCAACCGTATTTTTAGGATAAATCAATGAAGGAAAAAAATAAAAAAATACTGTCGGTTTTTTTACTGACAGCGATGCTTATGTTTATAGCACTTTTATGTATAAGCTTTAAGGATGAGCTTTACTCAGTGGTAAAAAATCCCGAAGGATTCAGGGAATGGGTAGATAATAAAGGAATGTATGCAAGAATAATCTATATTCTTATGGTAATTTTTCAGGTTATTGTTGCAATAATCCCGGGAGAACCCTTCGAGCTTGCCGCAGGCTATGCCTTCGGCGCGGTAGAGGGAACGGTACTGTCCTTACTTGCAATTACCCTTGGGAGTGTTCTGGTTTTTTTACTTGTACGGAATTTTGGAATGAAGCTGGTTAAACTGTTTTTTAACGAGGAGAAAATAAATTCTCTTCAGTTTTTAAAAACTTCAAAGAAAAAGCTTATTATAATATTTCTTATAATGCTGGTGCCCGGCACTCCGAAGGATCTTGTGTGCTACTATGCAGGGCTTACGGATATGAAGCTTTACGAGTGGCTTTATATAAGCTTTTTCGCAAGAATTCCCTCGGTGCTCACTTCAACCTTAAGCGGAAATTTACTGGGGACCCAAAGCTATCTCGGAGCGGTGATTTTAATGGCTGCAACCGCCGTTTTGTGTATTGGCGGAATGCTTATATATTACAGAATAACTGAAAAAAAGGAGAACGGAAATGATAATTGATATTCATGCCCACGGATGTACTCCGGGTGGTAATCTTGCTGTCAATGAGGAACGCCTTTTAAGAGCGTCCGAGAAATATGATATTGCTAAAATCTATATTTCTAATCTTTTAGCTGTGTATCCTACAAAGGAGCAGGTGGATGAGGGAAACCTGTCAGCCTCCCGGTTTATGAAAAAGCATCCGGATAAAATCGGAGGCTTTGTGTACATAAGCCACGAGCATGACAATGCAGTCGATGTTTTAAAAAGAGGTATAGAGGAACAGGGCTTTGAAGGGGTTAAAATATGGGTTTCGGAAAAATGTGATTCTCCTCTTATGGATAAGGTTGCCGAAAAAACCATAGAGTACGGTGTTCCAATGCTTATCCATGCATTCCATAAAAGCAGAAATCAGCTTGAAAAGGAATCGGTAGGAAAGAATATTGCAAATCTTGCAACAAGATTTCCCGAGCTTAAAATCATTATGGCTCATTTCGGAGGCAATCCCTATAACGGAATTCCGATGATTCAGGATATAAAAAATGTGTGGATTGACATTTCCTGCTCCATGTTTCACGGAGACTATCTTGACTATACGGTTGAAAGAATCGGTGCTGAAAGAATTTTATTCGGAACCGATATGTGCGGACCTTTTTTAAATAATGTTGGTAAGGTGCTTCATGCAAACATAACCGAAGAAGAAAGAGAACTTATTTTTTATAAAAATGCTCTGAAGCTTCTTGACAGAAATTTTAAACCGGAGGGCATATAAAATGATTGACTATAATTGTTTTACGGGTAACTGGCCATTTCATAAAATAAGAAGAAACAGCTTTGGCGATATAAAAGCACTTCACGAAAAATACGGTATAGAGTACGGGTATATTTCAAAAATAGAGTCAATTTTCTATAATGACCCTTATGAAAGTGAGCTTGAGCTTTACGAGGAAATCAAGGGAAGCGGTTATAAGCAGGTTATGACGGTTAACCCAACCCTGGATATTGCACAAAATATTGTAAAGCGCGCAATCAACGAGCTTGATATAAAGGGAGTAAGAATTATGCCCGGATATCACGGCTACAGCATTCTCGACGACTGTGTAAAAAAGCTTGTTGAAACGGTAAGGGAGCATAAGCTTAAACTTTTTATAAATTCCCATTTAGAGGATGAAAGGGTATCCTATCTTATTCATCCTGTAGGAACACCTTTTTCGGAAATAGCTCAGTTTATAACTGAAAATAAGGATATTGAAATACAGCTTTGCACAATAAGCTTTGCCGAGCTTGTAAGAATAAAGGAAGCGGTTTTGGCTTGCGATAATGTTTATTTTGATATAAGCGGCTTTAAGGACAGACTTTTTGCAATGCCCGAAATAAGAAGGGAAGGCCTTGACGCTAAAGCCCGTTTCGGATCAATGGCACCACTGTTCTGTTTTGAGTCGGCATATCTTATTTATAATGAGGAGGATTGAAATGGAAGGTATTTTTAACTTTATAAATACATATCACATTAATCTTATTTTCAGAATCATTATTGCGGGAATATGCGGAATAATGATTGGTCTTGAAAGAAAAAACAGCGGTAAGGAGGCGGGTATAAGAACACACTGTATTGTAGCCTGTGCCGCCGCTTTAATGATGGTAATATCCAAATACGGTTTTTTCGATATGGGACTTGGAACAGGCGAGGTAAGACTTGATCCCTCCCGTATGGCACAGGGCATCGTAACCGGTGTCGGCTTTTTGGGTGCCGGTATGATTTATTTTCAGAGAGGAACCTTAATAGGTCTTACTACTGCATCGGGAATATGGGCGGTATCGGGAATAGGTATGGCTATCGGTGCAGGTATGTATATTATCGGAATAAGCTCTACTCTTATCGTTCTTATTGTTCAGTATCTTTTTCATAAAAGAAATAAAATTGTTATTCACACCAAACAAAAGGCTTTTTATATAAACGGAGTTTCAGAAGACGGTTTTGTTGATAAGGTCAAAGCTGCCCTTGAAAATATCGAGGTTCTCATAACTGATTTATCAATAAAAAAGAATGCTCAGAACATTTGTGATTATTGCTTTCATGTTGAAATGGATGAGACAGTCAGTGAGGAAGAACTCATCAGACTTTTTGAGTATGAATGTTCTATAGAAAATATTAATTAACGGAGGAATACCTGTGAAAAAAATACTTTTATTTATCATTGTACTTTCAGTATTGGTATCTGCTTTACCCATTTTTGCTGCAGCAGAGGACAAAATTGAGGTTGTTATAAACGGAGAACAGCTTGTAAGCGATGTGCCTGCTCTGATGGTTCCGGTTTATGATGCCGGCGGAAGCTATGTAGGCGACAGAACCATGCTTCCTTTACGTGCAATAAGCAGTAAGCTAAACTTTGATATTTCCTGGGATGAGCAGACCTCGGGAATAACTATTTACAGAAATAATCAGCTTATCCTTATGTGGATAGGCAAACAAACTGCATTTTTACTGGACGGTGTCGGTATGGAAAAGGCATACACAATGGATGCTCCTCCGGAAATAACAAACGGAAGAACCCTGGTTCCCGTAAGAGCGGTTGCTGAACTTTTAGGTGCCGATGTTTCATGGGACGGTGCAACAAAAACAGTTAATATAAGCTATAATATCGGTCAGATAGAGGAAAACGAGGGAATTGCCGATCAGTGCACCATATACGGTCAGCTTTTATCAATGGTATATAACGAATACGAAGGCTTTATGAATGGCACTCTTAAGGGAAGAACAGGTAAAATAGTTCTTACCTCAGGTAAGGAAATGAATTTCGTGGTTTACCCTGAGCTTGCACACGTAACCGCAGGTCAGTTTATAAGACTTGCAAAGGAGGGGGCTTACAATAATACCATCTTCCACAGAGTAATAAAGGACTTTGTTGCCCAGGGCGGTGGTATAGACGGTACAACCGGTGAACTTAAGACAGCGGAAAATATCATCGGTGAATTTGTAATGAACGGTCAGTTTAACTTAATGCCTCATAAAAGAGGTGCGCTTTCTCTTGCAAGACCGGATGATCCGAATGGCGGAAGCAATCAGTTCTTTATTTGTCATACCGACTTAAAGCATCTGGACGGTCAGTATGCTGTATTCGGTAAAATCACCGATGGCTTTGATGTGCTTGATGAGATATGTAATACCGTAACCGATGAAAACGATAAGCCGGTTGAAGCGGTTGTTATAAAAGAAATTATAATCAATGATTAAATATATTTTTGATATAAAGGATTTAAGTGAAGCTGATTATAAGCACTACCTTGAGAATATGGCTGATTTAAGGCGAAAGAAGGTATCCCGTCTTAAATTAAAGGCTGATAAATACCGTACCGTATCTGGCGAAATGCTTGTAAAACAGCATTTCGGTGAGGATTCTATAATAGAAATCGGTGAAAAAGGAAAGCCATTCCTTGTAAATAAAAAAGGGGAGTTTTCAGTTTCTCACTCGGGAAGCTATGTTCTTTTATCCGTATCGGATGAGAAAACAGGTGCCGATATTGAATGTATACGCCCTTTAAGGGAAAGTCTTATAAAGAAAATATGTACACCTGAGGAAGCGGTATATGTTGAAGCCTCGGATGAGTTCGATAAAAACATTCGTTTGCTTTTAATATGGACCTTTAAGGAAGCATATTTTAAGTATCTCGGAACGGGAATCGGAAATTTTAAATCGGTAAGCTATTTTGATGAAAGTATAAAACGCGAAAAAAAGGTAACAGAAAGCTTCGTTTATCACATAATTTATTCCATTTAGATTTCACATGTTTTACACAAAAGCAGTTTATTATAAAAGCGGGTGATTAAGATGAAAAAAATATTAATATGCGATGACGAGCAGAAAATCCGCGAGGTAATAAGAGAATATGCATCCTTTGAGGGCTATGAGGTCTGCGAAGCAGAGGATGGAGTTCAGGCAATTGAGGCGGTAAAAAAGCAGGATTTTGATGCAATTATCCTGGATATTATGATGCCTCGCATAGACGGTTTTACAACCTGTAAGGAGATAAAGAAAATCAAGGATATCCCCATCATAATGCTTTCGGCAAGAGGTGAGGAATACGATAAGCTTTACGGCTTTGAGCTTGGAATTGAAGACTATGTGGTAAAGCCCTTTTCCCCCAAGGAGGTAATGGCGCGTCTTAAGGTTGTTATGGGCAGAAGCTTAAAAAAGGAAGAAAACGTATTTGAAATTTCCGGACTTAAGGTGGATTTTCCGGGAAGAAGTGTCTATGTCGATAACATAAAGGTGGATATGACTCCCAAGGAATATGAGCTTTTGTTCTATTTTGTGAAGAATAAAAATATTGCACTGTCCAGGGAAAAGCTTCTTACCGAAATATGGGGCTATGATTATTTCGGTGATGACCGTACGGTTGATACTCATATAAAAATGCTGCGCGGATCTTTGGGAAAATACAGAGATTACATAGTGACAGTAAGGGGAATGGGGTATAAATTTGAAGTCTGATAAAATTAAAAAGCCCGGGCTTGTTTATAACCTCTGGTGGCATTTTGCCGTATTTTCCTTTGTGATAATTCTGATCTTGTGGCTTCTTCAGATTATATTCTTTAACGGCTACTACGAATCAATGAAAATAAGGGAAGCTGAAAAGCTCGGCAACGAATTAACATTGAGCTATAATTCCACCAATGTATCTGATATACCCTCACACGGTATCTTCAGGCACGGAATGATAGTAAGAAACATAAATCCGGACGGCTCGGGAAATGTTCCTGACAGGATGATAAATGAGCCCCGTATGAGGGGGCATCTTGAAAAAAGAAATTTAGATATATACATAGATAAGCTTAATAAATCGGGAAAAAATCATATTGTGGAGATTATGACCGATGACTTCAGAGAGACTAATAAAAATATAGTATATCTTTCTAAAATCACGGATGAAAAAGGTAAGCTTCATTCCTACATTCTTATCCAGACACCGCTTACTCCTACAGATGCTACGGTTCGGGTTCTTAAAAGTCAGCTTATTATAGTCTCTTTGATAATCGTACTGATAAGTATCCTGATATCCTTCTTTCTTGCAAGGAACCTGTCAAGACCCATCATAAAAATAAAGGATGCCTCTCTTAAAATGTCATCGGGTGATTTTAAGGTTCGCTTTGAAGAAGGGGGCTACCGTGAAATAGACGAGCTTGCAGGGGCGCTTAATTATACCGCCGCCGAGCTTTCAAAGAACGAAGCATTAAGGCGCGATCTTATTGCAAATGTATCCCACGATTTAAGAACTCCGCTTACCATAATTAAATCCTATGGAGAAATGATTATTGATATCTCCGGGGAAAACAGGGCAAAAAGAGAAGAACATGTTAATGTTATAATAAATGAAGCGGACAGGCTGTCACTTCTTGTAAACGATATTCTTGACCTTTCCAAAATCGAATCGGGTACTTTAGAGCTTGAAATGAAGGAATTTAATATATCCGAAGCGGTAATGAAGGTCTGCGAGCAGTTTAACGGCGCCGCGTCTTTTGAGGGATATGATTTTAATATATCTATTGAGGATAACTTAACGGTAACCGGAAATGATGCAAGAATTACCCAGGTTATCTATAACCTTGTTAATAACGCGGTTAATTATACAGGAGAGGATAAAAAAATATTTATCCGTCTTTATGACAATAAATCAACTGTCCGCTTTGAGGTAACCGATACAGGAAGCGGAATATCCGAGGAGGATAAAAAGAGAGTGTGGGAAAGATACTACCGTGCCTCCAAAAACAACAAAAGAGAAACCTCGGGAAGCGGTATAGGTCTTGCAATTGTAAAGAATATACTTTCTTTGCATAAAGCCGACTTTGGAGTTGAGAGTGAAAAGGGAAGTGGCTCAACCTTCTGGTTTGAGCTTATAAAAGCATAATAAAGAAAAGAGGAACAGCTATGAACATTTTATTAATAGGAAACAGCTATTCAGTAGACGCAACAAGATACCTTCACCGTATAGCAAGAGCAGATAAGGTAGATATCACTACTGCCTGTATTTACATAGGCGGATGTCCGCTGGAAAGACATTTCCGTAATATGCATTCGGAAAAGGATGCATACAATCTTTTTATGAATGGTGAGGAATGTGGCTTTTTTGTATCCTTAAAGGAAGCTTTGGTTAACAGAAGCTGGGATGTTATAACTCTTCAGCAGGCAAGCTTTGAAAGCTTTGATTTTAAAAATTACGAGCCATACTTAACCGTGCTTTCGGAATATATAAGGACTCTTTGTCCAAATGCAAAAATTTACATACACCAGACCTGGTGTGATAATGTGGACAGTCCCCGTCTTGAAGGCTTCGGTTTTTCCGACAGTAAGGGTATGCTTGCAGAAATAATAAAAGCTTATGACAAGGCGTGCAAGGAAATAAAAGCAGACGGAATTATAAGGTCAGGTGAGCTTATCTATTCTCTTTATGAAAACGGTCTTAATCCTGTGTGGAGAGATCATGGGCATGTGTCCTACGGTATAGGCAGACTTGCGGTAGGTCTTTTGTGGTATAAAACCTTAACGGGTAATGATATAATGAAAAATACCTTTTGTGATACCGATGAACCGGTTTCGGAAAAAGAGCTTGAAATTATAAAAAAATGTGTAAACAGCATATAAAAGACAGATGCGATAGTTGAATAAAAAGAACGAGCCTCTGAGGATTTGCTTTCCTCAGAGGCTTTACTTGTTACCTATTATTTTTGCAAAAACAAAATACAAATGAGATTCTTTATTTAAGTATTAATATATTCCGCTTTTTTTGGTCCGTACTTTTTTTTATACACTTTTATATATTCATTATGTACAGTAAAACTACAAGCTGTGTAATAAGAATTACCCTTAAGCCAACATTGAAGTAGCTTTTTTGTGTTTTGTGCCTGAATAAATACATTCCTGCAATTGCACCTAAAGTACCGCCCATAAATGCAATTCCTATAAGAAGAATAATTGGAATACGGCTTTTTTCCTTAACCGCATAGAACTTGTCCAGTCCGAAGGAAACAGTTGCCATTATATTAATTAATATCAGGTAGCAGAAAAAGAAGAAATGCTCTTTGAAAAAAGCAATAATATTAAAGTTGAAGCCTTCCTGATGCTTACCCTTTACGTAAAGCAGTATAACAGCTTGAATAATAAAAAGGCATATAATAAGAATGCGGGAGAGCATATTTTCTTTAGTGGATTTACGGTCAAAGAAAATTATTCCGAGTATTGCACCCACACTTCCGCCCAAAGCGGCAATTATGGCTGTAATAATATCAAAAAAACCCTTTTTGGCATATTTATTAACCAAAGGGAATAAAAGTCCCAGAGTATTAACAATTAAAAGATACGCAATAAAAGGGGGTACGCTCATTAAAACTTCCTCCTGTCATAAACTGAATCCGTTTTTATAACGGATGAAAATATTGTAGCATATAAAAAAACTTTTTTCAAGTTATGTATTGACAATATGTATCATATATGGTAATATATAGATGGTTAGCTAAGACTAACTTATTTTTAAAGGCATCAGTTAGTTGTCACTAATTAAGAAACGAGGTGTTATTATGAGTATATATAATGCAAAAGAAGGAAAAGAATATATAATCAGCGGTGTAGAAACCCTTGATGAAGCAACTAAATCATTTTTGTTTTCATTAGGCTGTTACACAGGGGAGCCTATAACAGTTATAACACACCTAAAAAACGGATGTATCGTCTCTATTAAGGACAGCCGTTATCATATCGATAAACAGCTTGCACAGGCGATAGCCATATAGTGCGGCTGTTTTTTTATAAAAAAGTAATTGGAGAAATTCGTATGAAAATTGCATTGGCAGGAAATCCCAACAGCGGAAAAACCACCGTATTCAATGCCCTGACGGGAAAAAGTGAAAAGGTGGGAAACTGGGCAGGGGTTACCGTAGAAAAAAAAGAGGGCTTACTTAAAAAAAGCTTTTACAATGGGGAAGAGGATATTTATATAATCGACCTTCCCGGTACATATTCAATGTCCCCCTTTACATCTGAGGAAGGAGTAACCCGTGATTTCATATTAAATGAAAATCCCGATGTTATTTTAAATATAGTTGACGGAACAAATTTAAGCCGTAGTCTTTTCTTTACCACTCAGCTTATGGAGCTTGGTATTCCCGTGGTTATTGCAATAAATAAATCGGACATCAACGAGAAAAAACAAACCGTTATAGACTCTGAGGCACTTTCCTTAAAGCTGTCCTGTCCGGTATTTGAAACAAGCATCAATTCAATAAAGGAGTTTAAAGCGCTCATTGGCGTGGCGATTTCCCTTAAAGGAAAAGGGCAGGCTCCTGCCTATATTTCATCAATATCCTCTGACAAGTCATCTGCTGACAGGGATGACAGAAAGAGATTTAAATTTGTAAACGGCATAGTATCATCCGTAGAAAAAAGAAAAATTCTTACGAGAGAAAAAACTCTTCAGGATAAATTCGATGTATACCTTACAAATAAATGGATTGGTATTCCTTTTTTTGCTGTTGTAATGTTTCTTGTTTTTCAGATTTCCCAGGCGTGGGTTGGTCCCTTTATTGCTGATGGAATAACCTTGAAAAACGGATTTTTCATCCCCGGCCTTTCGGCTCTGACAGAGGCTCTTCAGGAGCTTACAGGCAGTCTTCTTACAGGTGTTAATCCGCTTCTATATTCCCTCGTAGTTGACGGTATAATCGGTGGTGTAGGTGCGGTTATAGGATTCTTACCTCTTGTTATGGTAATGTATTTTCTGATAGCACTTCTTGAGGACTGCGGATATATGTCCAGGGTTTCGGTGGTTCTTGACCCTATATTCAAAAGAGTGGGCTTGAGCGGAAAGTCGGTTATTCCCATGGTAATAGGAACAGGCTGTGCCGTTCCGGGTGTTATGGCTTGCCGTACCATCCGTGATGAAAGGGAAAGACGAGCCACCGCAATGCTTACTCCCTTTATGCCGTGCGGAGCAAAGCTTCCCGTAATTGCACTGTTTTCAGGGGTATTTTTCTCAGATGCTACATGGATAGGCACTCTTATGTATTTTATGGGGATAATTGTAATTTTCTTCGGTGCGCTTATCGTAAACAAAATAACGGGCAACAAAGCAAAAAAATCCTATTTTATAATAGAGCTTCCCGAATATAAATTTCCAAGCCTTAAGGGTGCTTTTTTGGCAATGTGCCAAAGAGGCTGGGCATATATAGTAAAGGCAGGAACCGTAATTTTAATCTGCAACACTCTGATTCAGATAATGCAAAGCTATACTCCCTCCTTTACTCCGGTAGAGGAAGGGATGGCGCATACTTCAATTTTAGCGGCAATCTCAAATCCTGTTGCAGTTTTACTTGTTCCTCTCGGCTTTGGTGTATGGCAAATGACTGCCGCCGCATTAAGTGGCTTTATTGCTAAAGAAAATGTAGTCGGAACAATTGCGGTGTGCTACGGTATAACCAATTTTATTGATACCGAAGCCCTTGCTGTAACAGGCGGTGTCAACGAAGTTGCCATGGTGCTTAATCTCACAAAGGCTGCTGCCTTATCCTGTCTTGTATTTAATTTATTTACGCCTCCCTGCTTTGCCGCAATGGGAGCAATGAACTCGGAATTGAAAAGTGCAAAATGGTTCTGGAGCGGAATCGCCCTTCAGCTTTCCACAGGTTATACTCTTTCGTTTATCGTATACCAGGTTGGTACCTTTATTGAAACAGGTGCCTTCGGACAGGGCTTTACGGGAGGTCTGATTGCAGTTCTTATATTTACAGCGGTTATAGCTTATCTTTGTATAAAAGGAACTTCTTTTAAAAATAAAAAAGGTGATAGAATATGAAGGATCTAATTGTAATTTTAATATTAGTTATAATAGTTGCCCTTGCAGCTTTATATATTATAAAGCGAAAAAAAGCAGGGGATAAATGCATAGGCTGTCCCTATGCAAAGGAATGTAAAAAGAACTCCTGCGGAAAATAACACACATTTTTGTCCTGGTCTTGACAGAATCATATGCGGTGCATAGCACCGCAGCTAAATTCGCTAACGCGAGCTAAATTGAGTAAACTCAGCTAAATTTCCTATGGCAGCTAAATGTGCTTCGCACGCTTAAAGCGAATTTAATTTAGCTACTCCAAAGGAGTAATTTAGCTATGAAGCGAAGCGGGATAATTTAGCTTTGCAACTTGTTGCAAAATTTAGCTAAAACAAGTTGCATCTAAACCTTATGCCTCGCAATAAAAATATGTCGAATAATGTAGAAAAAAGGAGAAAGTATGTTTAGAAAGAAAAAAAGAAAAGAAAATTCCTGAAAATACATATAGAGTTATAAAAATTAGTAAAGAGGCATTGTTCGAATTTATTTATGAATCATTTACAGATAATCAGGAAACTTTTTTTGATATAACAGATGGTACAAAAATAGCTACCTCGTTTGATATGGATTGGGAAAAAGAAGTATATGTGTTAAAAAATTTATGACACAGCATCATTTCAGATTTTGAAGAATTATTCAAAAGGACACATGATTTGGCAAAAATAACAGATTTACCTGAATGCGTACTTTACAATATGGATAGAATAAAACATGAAATTAACGATATACAAGGCGAATGCTGCGAGGAATTATATAATATTATGAGCAAGTTGGATATTTTTTTGGAAGAAGGGATTTGTATACCACCGCAATTGTAAGATTTAGGATAGTTATGTAAAATGTATTGACATTTGTAAAATTATTTGTTATAATAACGGCGTAAAGAAGAAATTGATGAGACTTTTATGCGAGGTGGATGACATTGTACGGGAATAGTGTGCCCAAATGTCAAAATTTCAAAATAAAAGTCTCTTTGATTATATGCTTAATAAAAGATGATATTCTGGATAGTGTGCATTGCGGTTAAATAACTTGCGCGCCCTGGATTGAAAAAATACATAGTATTTGAGAATCAACAGCATTTCATTGAGACATAAAGGAGAATGTGAAATGTTAAATGCTATTGAAAAAGAACTTATAAGAACGAAAGATAAACTCAAAACTCATACTTTTAATTACTATAGTATGATAGAAAAATTGGAATTTGCTGAATTAGAATCTTTTTTTAAAAAATATCTCCAAAACGAATTTAATAAAAGAAATAAAGATTTGAATGGTAGAATAGAAGAAATTTATTTGTTTATCACAGCCTCAAAAATATATTTTAGAGGAATTGCGAATATATTAGATAAAAAGTATTTAGTAAACGAAATTGGCAATTTGATCAGTAATGAATATAAAAAAATTTGTCCTGTGGCCAAAGCAGAAGATGACAGAATGATAGCATCTTCTGATTTTTTTGTTTTTAATGAATCGAATGAACAAGGTGTAATAAATGTAGAAGGTAAAGAAATTATAAAAGCAAATTATAAAAGCATAAAACCTTTTTATTTTGAAAAGATTGATTGTGAAAAAACATATTTAAAACATAAAAAAATTCAGGATGTCGGAATTTTTATAGCAGAAAAAAACAGCAAATTAAAACGGTGTGATGTTTACGACGTAAATCGAGATTTAATATGTGAAGAAGCATATGAAATTGAAAAATGCAGAGAATCTAACTATTATGAAATAGATAAAGCATTTAATAAATATAAATTAACTACTGTAGAAAGCATTTGGGTAATAAGAGCATATAGTGATTACAGTGGTGAATATGACTCTGATTATTATCGTTTAGAGCTATCTTTAAGGACATTACAAACAGGAGGAACTACTTTAAGTTATGTTGCAAATCCGTTTATGGATAGTAATGTCTGTAGTTATGAAAATGTGTTTATGATCGATAGTGAGCAAGCTAGTAAATATTATTTAAAATTTTTTTATTTATACAGGGATTTTATTCAAAATATAATGGGAAATATTAAAAAGAATAATGAAAAAGAACTGTATTCAGGGTTACTGTATACTGCAGTAGAGCTGGATGAGGATATTAGGAATTTGAGATTGACAAGATTAATAAGAATAAGATTCTATCAAAAGAAGATAAGAAAAATCTATGAACTGTTACAGTGTATCCATGATGGAGATGTTGATGAAATTTTAACAAATGATATGAAGTCAGAAGTTTTGGAACTTTTAGACTGGTATAATCTCGGGGCAAGGAGTGAGTGAGGAGAAATATGAGAGATGAATATGATTTCATAAAAGTAGATGTTGCAATAGAAATTATTGCCGAAATGATAGCTGATGCAAGCATAGCGCTATCGAAAGAAACCGATCAAGATAAAATTAAAGAATTAGAAATCCGAAGATAGTTATATAAAAAAAAGAGGGATCAAATATACTCCTTTGATATGGATACAGTGCAATTCGTCATTGACATATATGGAGCAGAATTGAAAAAACAAAGATAAAACTGGGTAGGTGATTACAAGTTGCGAATCAGAAGGTTTATTAGTGAAGATGCTGAGGCAGTATCTAAATTGATGGCAGAAATTTTTTAGAAGTTAATAGTAAAGATTATCCCATCGAAGAAATGAAAGAAAAAGCCTTAGAGTTTTTTGTGGAAAAGATTAAAAACCGCGCAAGTAAAGGACACACATATGTTGTTTGCGATAACGATGTTGTCATTGGAACTGGCACCATTAGTGATTATTGGGGAAGCAAGACTGAAAGTACCCTTCTCACAATATTTGTTTTACCTGAGTATCACGGAAAAGGAATCGGGAGAAAAATTATAGAAACTTTAGAATGTGATGAATTTTTTTGCGAGCTGATCGCATTGAAGTGTGCGCTTCAATTACTGCGGTAGAATTCTATCGAAAAATGGGATATGACTATAAAAATAGAATTAAAGAATTGGATGATGAGCAGGTTTATCGTTTGGAGAAGTTCAGATAAATTCCAATTTGTTTATGTGTTTTTGGTTCTAACCAGATACGAACTATATGGATGTCGAATTTTGTCGGACAATATTAGCAAAATAAAAATGGAGGAATGTAAAATGAAATGTAAAAGGGTAGCGATTATTTTATTAGCTTTAGTGACGGTGGTTAGTACGCTTTCAATGCAAGTTTTTGCTGAAAATGAGATAAAGGTTTTGCTTGATGGACAAGAATTAATATTTGATGTTCCACCGCAGTTGATAGATAA
>SVKB01000040.1 GCA_015068665.1 Oscillospiraceae bacterium
ATTTTACGCTATATTATAGCTAAGGACTGAAAGCCTAAATCCGGCTTTCAGCCCAGAAAATTCACTTAGATTATATTATCATTTTGGAGCCAAATTTGAGGTTTACACAAAATGAGGGATTGCCCCCCGGGAGACAATATAATTTTACTCAAGGTAAAGCTCCCCGCTTAAATCACCAAATCTTGTCTGATGGCTTTTTGCTTCCTTTATAAGATTTCGGTATCTTTTTTCCGCCGCGTTAAGCTCTAAAATAGCAAGCTCCACATTATCCTCTCCCACAACCATATTAAAATTATTCCTTGCGTTGTTAAGGTCGTACAGTGCTTTTTTTATAAGAAGTATTTCTTCATCAACATAAGGCTTATCCCCTATTATTTTTTTAAAAAGCATATCAAGATATTTTTTCATATAAGCTCATCCTTTTTGGTATAATTTTGTTTATACTTTAGTTTATGTCAGGAGACTTCATTTTTATACCAAAAAACGAGTTCAAATTTGAACCCGTTTTAAAAATAGCTTATTTTAATTCTCTTTCCCATCTTTTTAAGACATTCGGAAAGCTCCTCCACAAGATTCATCTTGATACTGAAGTTTATGGGAAGCTCGGGATTCTGATGGGCAGGATTTATGGCTCTTCCAACGAAAAAATTAATGTCAGTCGCCTCCTCAAAGAGCATCTGGCAAATCAGAGATGCACCGTCGGAGGAAAAATTCCACTTTTCGTAAAGATTGTTTTCGCCTATATAGTCCTTCGCATACTCCAAAACTCTGTTTATGGTTATAACACCCTCGGTTACCAGCTCGACTCCTTCAATGGTTGCCGTTGGCGGAAGGTCTGAATTTTTAAAGTCCAAAGAAGGTATAAGAGGCTTGCCGAGAAAATCCGCCGCAATGGAGGAGGTAGTGCCTCCGCATACAATATGCTTCCCCTCTTTTGAGAAGAAAAGTGACATCATGCGGTTTGCATCGTCACGGTTGGAGGGAGGCCCGAAAAGAAGGCTCATAGGCTCTCTTTTTCTTATTTTAACCACACAGGCGGTGGCATCGTCTCCCGGTTCGTTTCCGTAAAGCTTATCACATTCCTCAATAAGAACGGTGGAAAGATTTTTTGCGGTAAGACCTGTCATGGACATAGTTTCCATAAAGGCAATGATATCCTCTCTTTTCCATCCGAAATTATAGGACAAACCTATTCCTGCGTGAGGACATCCGTCACTCATTGCAATGAATATATCATTCTCCTTAAGCCTTAACAGTGTTTTATATATTTTCTTACCGTCTATATTCATCTCAGTTTTCGGATAATCGTAATTTACATTATCACGAAGAACTATTACATGAGGGTTGTCATACTGAATTATTTCAGCGTTTTCATTGTCAATGATATGGATAATGGTAAAGGTGGAATACGCCACTCCTCTTACCGAACATACGGGAAGAGTTGCGGCAATGGTGGAAACACATTCCTCAATGGGAAGACCTGCTGCCATCATAGTGGAGATTATTTTGGAGGTCAGGGTGGAAAGAATGCTTGCCTTTACCCCGCTTCCAAGTCCGTCAGCCAGCACTATAACGGTAGAAGTATCGCTCTGCTCCACAATTTCCACATGGTCACCGCAAAGCTGCTCGCCTATATGGTTAATACTTTTCCAGCCGATATCCGCACATAAATCATTCATCCTGTATCGACTCCTTCAGCTTGGCAAGAGCAATTTTAGTTTCTGCCGCTGTTTCCCCTAAAAGAGAGGCAATCTCCTGAACGATACGCATCTGCTTATCTACAACCTTATCGGCAACCTCAACGGTCTGATGTCTTATGCTTTCCTTCTTTTCATGTTCCCTTTCTTCATCGGTAATATCACGCATAATTCCTATTATAAGACGGGATTCGCTGTCATAAACCACTGACTGCTCGATGTATTTTTTATACTCGGGAAGATATACTCTTTTCTGACGGATGGTTTTTCCTGTTTCCTTAACCTCTAAAAAGTCCATAGGATCCATTATGTGGACAACATGGTCACCTAAAACATCCGTGTTTGAACGAAGATTGAATATTCGCTTTGCCGCTTCATTTATCTGCTGAACCTCAAGCTCCTCATTAAGAACGATAAGTCCGTTGGGAGTGTTTTTAACAATGGTATCCGAAAAGCTTTCCGCTTTATCCTTTAGATAAGGCAGACACATGGATATTTCTGCCTTCCCCTGGATTACGGCAATTGCCTTTTCACGGCAGGTACTGTAACCGCAGGTACCGCAGTTAAGTTCATCGGAGGCTTCAAATTTACCCATCTGACGAAGAACCTTGATTATATCCTCCTCACCCGGCATCTGAAGTCTTTTTTCTATGTATTCAAAGTGTTTGCCAAGCTCTTCAGAATCAGGCTGGATGACAACAAAATCCTTTTCTCCCGCATAGCTTGAAATTGAAATATAATCCCTAACGGTATTTGCACGGTGGTATTTTTCCATTACGGGACCGCCTATACAGCTACCAACACATGCCGACATCTCAATAAAGCATTTATGAATTTTTCCGCTTTCGATATCTTTCAGGGCATCCATACAGTTTTCCACACCGTCAAGAGCAATATATGTATATCCCGGCTCATTGGTATCCATAGTTTTTAAAATACCGCCGGTGGTAGGGAAAAATCTTGCACGGCTTTCGTTATTTTCATCCAGCTCCTTTTCAAGCTCTATCCCCTCTGATTTTAACCAGTCAGTAAGCTCCTCAAAGGTAAGAACTCCGTCCACAATCCCTTCATAGTGCTCCGCCTCATCCTTTTTTGCAACACAGGGACCGATAAACACGGTTCTTGCACCCGGGATACGCTTTTTGATATCAAGACAATGCGCCTGCATGGGAGATACAACATCCGCAAGATATCCCAAAAGAGACGGAAAATATTTTTGTATAAGTAAATTTATCGAATGACAGCAGGAGGAGATAACAATATCCCTTTTCTCCTGCTTTAACATTTTTTCATACTCTGTTTTTACAATGGTTGCACCTATTGCGGTTTCCTCAACATCGTAAAAGCCAAGCTTTTTAAGTGCACGCCTTACAGCTTCAATGCCAACGCCCTCATAGTTTGCCGCAAAGGAGGGGGCAAGACTTACAACCACAGGCTCACTGTGCTGAAGAAGTACCTTTACCTTTTCGGTGCCGTCAACTATCTGTTTGGCATCCTGAGGACACACAACAAAGCATCTGCCGCAAAGGATACATTCGTTACCGATTATATGTGCCTGATTTCCTGAAAATCGGATAGCCTTTACCGGGCAATTACGAATGCATTTGTAACAGTTTTTACAGTTTGATTTTTTCAAGGTTAAACAGTTTGACATAATTTGTTTCCTTTCCTACTGTATTTTTGTAAGCACATCATTTTCAAAAAAGCCTTCAACTGTTTCAGGTGTTACGGAATAGAAGATATCGTCAACGGTTACACATACACCCTTCTGACATTTGCCCATACAAAAGGCGCCTGCAAGCTCAACTTTACTTCCAAGATTATTATCGGCTATAAGCTTCTGCAGCTGCTCTACTACAGATTTCGAACCCTTGATATGACAGGAGCTTCCGATACATACCGTAATTTTCATTTAAAATCAATCCTTTCCGGCAATAAGCGGTAATTCCGCTTATTCGTAATCTACAACGTCTACCCAGGAAAGAAGGAATTCTCTTTCCTTTTCGTTACCCTTTACCGACTGGGAAGCGGCAACGATTGGCATCCATTTCTGAACATACTGCTTTGCAGTATCGCTTTTTTTGCAGAATAAATCAAGATAGGTTTTTGCCGCATCAAGATCTCCTGCAAGATGGAATAAAAGATAGGTTCTTGCCGCATCTGCGGAAGCATTACCCTGAGTGGCGTGAGACCAGTCAATGATATATGCCTTCTTATCCTCGCCTATTATGATATTGGAGGGGTTGAAGTCACCGTGGCATACCTTGGTATGCTTGGGCATTCCCTCAAGTCTTGTATGAAGCTCATAACGGGTAGTGGCATCTAATGACGCTTCACTTATTTTTCTGTTCATTTTATCCTTAAGTTTATTAAGAAGCGGTGCTTTTTTTGAGTGCATTTCAAGCTGAAGATCAACTAAAAGTGAAATATACTCATTCTTTTCGGAAGGATACTCCTCCATCAGCTGAGCAAGGGTTTTACCCTTTATAAATTCAGTTATTATCGCCCATTTTCCGTCAATCATGGTTACTCCGGAAATTTTAGGTATATTAAGACCTGTTTCCTCTATTCTTGCGTGATTCAAGGCTTCGTTAAGAACATCCGCCTTGGAGTATCCTGAGTCGAATACCTTGATACATTTGTCACCGTCACGGTAGATTGTTTTATTATTTCTTACTGCAATTATTCTTTCATTATTCATAGTATCCGACCTCCTACTTTACGCTCTTTTTTGTTTTCTTTTCTTTTTTCTTACCGTAGTAAGCATTTAAATACATTTCCTTTAATTCAGACATAAGAGGATATCTTGGATTTGCACCTGTGCACTGATCGTCAAATGCCTGTTCAACCATTTCGTCAAGGTTATCAAGAAAGTCCTTTTCGGAAATTCCGTAATCCTTAATGGTTTCCTTTATTCCGACTCTTGCCTTAAGGTCATTGATTGCCTTGATAAGACCTTCAAGCTTTTCATTGTCATCCTTACCCTTAATACCTAAATAATCGGCAATTTCCCCGTATCTTCTTAAGGTGTGAGGGTGGTCATACTGTGAGAAGGTACCCATCTTCACAGGTGTTTCAGAAGCATTGAATCTTAATACTTCTTCAATCATTAAAGCATTGGCAACACCGTGAGGAAGGTGGTGGAAGGCACCCAGCTTATGTGCCATTGAGTGGCAAATTCCAAGGAAGGCATTTGCAAATGCCATACCTGCCATAGTTGCCGCATTTGCCATTTTTTCTCTTGCTAAAATATCGGTCTGACCGTTGTCATAGGCTCTTGGCAAATATTCAAATACATTTTTTAAAGACTGAAGAGCAAGTGAATCGGTATAATCGGTTGCAAGCATTGCTGCATAAGCCTCAACTGCGTGAGTAACCGCATCTATACCCGATGCTGCTGTAAGTCCCTTTGGAGCAGACATATGGAAATCAGTATCAATGATTGCCATATTTGGCATAAGCTCGTAGTCAGCAAGAGGATATTTAACACCTGTTTTTTCATCGGTGATAACCGCAAATGGAGTTACCTCCGAGCCTGTTCCGGCAGAAGTAGGAACTGCAATAAAGTATGCCTTTTCACCCATTTTCGGGAAGGTATATACTCTTTTTCTTATATCAATAAAACGCATTGCCATATCCATGAAGTCTGCTTCGGGATGCTCATATAAAACCCACATGATTTTTGCAGCATCCATTGCAGAGCCGCCACCGAGTGCAATGATGGTATCAGGCTTGAATGCCGCCATCTGTGCCGCACCGTTTTTAGCATTTAAAAGTGTAGGATCGGGCTGAACATCAAAGAAGGTGGTGTGGGCAATTCCCATTTCATCAAGCTTATCGGTAATCGGCTTTGTATAACCGTTTTCATATAAAAATGTATCTGTTACTATGAAGGCTCTTTTCTTACCCATTACATTTTTAAGCTCGTCAAGAGCAACAGGCAGACAGCCTTTTTTGATATAAACCTTTTCAGGGGTACGGAACCAAAGCATATTTTCCCTTCTTTCTGCAACTGTTTTAATATTTATAAGATGCTTTACGCCAACATTTTCGGATACCGAGTTGCCACCCCATGAGCCACAACCAAGTGTTAAGGATGGGGCAAGCTTAAAGTTATAAAGGTCTCCGATACCGCCGTGCGAGGAAGGGGTATTTACTAAAATTCTGCAGGTTTTCATTCTTGCGCCGAATTCATCAATTTTTTCCTTTTCGGTTACTGCATTTAAATAGATGGAAGAGGTGTGACCGAAGCCGCCGTCTTCAACAAGTCTTTCAGCCTTTGAAAGTGCATCGGAAAAGTCCTCTGCTTTGTACATAGCAAGAACGGGAGATAATTTTTCGTGAGCAAATTCCTCACTGATATCAACCGATTCAACCTCACCGATCAGGATTTTGGTGCTTTCGGGAACCTTAACCCCGGAAAGCTCGGCAATTTTTGTCGCCTTCTGACCAACTATTTTCGCATTTAATGCGCCGTTTATTATAATTGTTTTTCTTACAAGCTCTGTTTCCTTATCGTTTAAGAAATAACAGCCTCTTTTTTCAAATTCATCCTTAACTGCATCATAGATTTCCTTATCTACGATAACAGCCTGCTCGGAAGCACAGATCATACCGTTATCAAAGGTTTTTGAATGGATTATCGAGTTAACTGCAAGTAGAATATCTGCACTTTTGTCAATAATAGCAGGAGTATTACCTGCGCCAACGCCAAGTGCAGGCTTACCGCTTGAATAAGCCGCCTTAACCATACCCGGACCGCCGGTTGCAAGGATAATATCCGCCTCTTTCATAACTGTATTGGTAAGCTCAAGGCTGGGAACATCAATCCAGTCGATAATACCATCGGGAGCTCCTGCCGAAACAGCCGCCTCAAGAACAAGCTTTGCAGCCTCAATGGTGGAATTTTTTGCTCTCGGATGAGGTGAAATTATAATTGCATTTCTGGTTTTAAGAGCAAGTAAGCACTTGAAAATTGCGGTGGAGGTTGGATTGGTGGTAGGAATAACCGCCGCAACTACACCAATGGGCTCTGCAATTTTCTTTATACCGTAAGCGGTGTCTTCTTCTATCACGCCGCAGGTTTTTGTGTTTTTATAAGCATTATAGATATATTCTGCCGCATAGTTGTTTTTAATTACCTTATCTTCAACAACACCCATTCCGGTTTCCTCTACAGCCATTTTTGCAAGAGGTATTCTTGCTTTGTTTGCCGCAGATGCCGCTGCTAAAAATATTTTATCAACCTGCGCCTGTGTATAGGTTGCAAAAACCGCCTGAGCCTTTCTTATACGGGCAAGCGCTTCTTCTAATTTTTCAACACTGTCAACAATTTCATAGGTTTTCTTTTCCATAATATTTCCTCCCTGTTTTATATCGGTATATCATTTACTATTGTATGCATTTTTCCTTTATTTAATATACCTGTTTATGACTTTGTTAATATTTTAACATACTTTTTACGCAAAGTCAACAAAAAATTGATAATTTTTTAACAATCTTTTTTACAAGGAGAATTATGGGCTTATCAGATAACCGATAAGCTATATTTAATATACTACTTTTTTTAGCATTTTTCAATAGAGTATGCGTTATTTTTTAGTCTCTGTATTAGATAAGTATTGGTATGCATAAATGACCTTTTTATGAATACATAATAGAAAATGATAGGGAGCAAGGTGTATTTCAACCTTGCTCCTTTTAGAATATATGTGCTGTTTAGTTCAACAAATTGGAATTTATCTGTCTGCTATAAAATCTATTCCTGCTTTTCTCGCTTGACTACACAGGTCTTTTGTTTGCAATTTGTATTCTTTACCATCCTTAATAAAACGAGTTCCGCATTGTCTAAACTCAAAGGATA
>SVKB01000016.1 GCA_015068665.1 Oscillospiraceae bacterium
TTAAAATTGTGATTTTTCAAGGCGGAAGGTTTTGATAATACGAGGTATATCGAAACCGACAACGAAGAAAAAGCCTATTTTTAAGGGTTTGAGGCGAGTTCGGATAGCTCTCCGACGGCTATCAATCTGATAACATGAATTGATTTTTAAAAAATCATGAATTGTTGACTTATGTCAACATTAAGGATAGGACGGATATGCCATTAGGCATCCGTCCTTTTCTTGTTGTCATAAGACAACATATCGAGTGCGAAGCACATATCGAGCAATTTTAATTGCATATCGAGTTTTGCCTTGGCAAAACATATCGAAAATCCCATAGGGATTTATACCTTAATATAGTAATGTACACTACAAAAAAATGTGCCTACCATTCGGTAAGCACATTATTTTTTTATCTATCCCCTGCTTTGCGTGGTCCGGGGAATTAATATTCGGGAAATATGAAAAAAATCCCGGATTGACACAAAGTATTTAATAATTATTTTATCATTATCTAAAAAAGCGTACAAAAAAGATGCAGATTGGACATAAAAAAGGCACTAAACGAAAATCGTTTAGTGCCCGTAAGCCCGCAGGCGTATTAAGATACGTCAAGGGTTTTTTAGGTTCAATATACGCTTTTTTTACGCTTTTTTACTCGCTGATGTATTCAAATGTGGTAATATTTGAATCTGCACTCAATTCATTCCCCATCATCCAGTCCTCAAGTCCTGCTGCTATTGTAACTTCAGGAGCGATTCTTAATACATCAATACTTGGTTTAATATAATTTTTCATATCTTAATCCTCCTTTAATTATTCAGCTGCAGCTGCTTCAAGTACGAAGCTGCGAACTTCGCCGTATACCGCAAAGTTTTTACCGTCTTTATCGGCATATACAGCGTATGGACGAGTGTAATAGGTTACGCCGTCTTTCAATCCTTTTTCAGCTTCAACATTATTACTGTGGATTAAAATACCGTATGCACCGTTTTCACCGATTTTTTCACTATCACCGACAGCATTCTTAACACCGCTTGTTGTAAGTCTGAAATCACCGTCTGTATGACTAATTAACACACCAAATCTTACAAGCTTAAGACCGGAAGCCTTTTCAGCCTTTGCGGCAACAAGCGCATATCTTGTATATGTTTCTTCGCTAATGGTGATAGCATCGCCATCTGTAAACACTTTGTCAGATGTACCGATACTGTCAGGAAGAACTGCTTCAACAGCTTCTTCGGCAAATGATATTACAATATCGCTTTCAACTTCGATTGCAATTTCATCTTCATTTGTGAATATACCAAGTGAGCCTGCTCCTTTTAATACCTCAACCTTGTAGAAGTCATTTGGAACAACGCTTATTACAAGACCGTCAAATCCCTTCTGAACATAGAATGAAGAAGCATCAATGTTTTTGATTTCAGATTCTGTGTTTACAGCATTTGTTGAATCTACCGTTACAAGTGCAAAGTCGATTGCATCTTTATCTGCATCAAGTTTATTAGCTGTAAGCTGCGGATAAGCTAAATCACCTGAAATACTGTATATGGAATTATCAAGAGCAATTGCTTTTAAGCCATCCAATGTTGTAACAGGAGTTTTGCCTTCAACACCTGCATCAGCTTCATCTGTTGTCAGATAGTAGTTGTTTGCAACTGCGAATTCTACGCTGTTAGCTTCATTGAATTCTTTCAAAGCTTCGCTTGTAACGTCAGCAAGAGGATTGGTTGCGTAAACTGCGTTATAACAGTTTTTAAGATTATACCAGTTTGCTGTTGTTTTATAAGAAATACCGTAGGTTGTAGGAGCAACAAGTGTTCCTAAGTTATAACAATTTTCAACTGTAACAGCTTTGTAGCCTGAATCTGATGTTTTACCGGGCTGCATACCTGCCATAATACCTGCAGCAATTGTAGTAGATTTAACTGTACCAACATTAAATGAGTTTTTAGCACCGCCGTAGCAGTAAGTAGCAATACCGCCGGCGATAGAGCCTGTAGCAGTAATATCGCCGTAGTTACCGCAGTTGTTTATAACTGTACCGTTTGCAGTACATCCAACGATACCTGCTGCCTTATTACCTGTAATATCAGCGTAGTTATAGCAGTTTTCAATTGTACCCGATCTGTATGAACGACCGATAATACCTGCAGTTTCATTCTTTGTTGATGTAACTGTTGCGTAGTTTTTAATTCCTGATACTGTATAGTTGTTAGAGTAAACGCTACCAACTAAAGCACCTGTATTTACAACATAGCTTGTAACAGTACCTGTAAGAGTAAGGTCTTTTATTTCAGCATTTGCTGTAATAAGCGGGAATAAACCAAAGCCTGTGTTATTGCTTCCTGTATCAGGCCAATCAGCAGGAGATACAAGATTCATATCTATTGAGTAGCCCTTACCGTCGTAATAACCGTTAAATGCATTAGAGGTTGTATATAGCATAATAGGTTCGGTTACACCTGTGATGTTTCCGGTCTGTTCATAGTAACCGTTACGCTTTGTTGCAACATTTGCAAGATGATATTTATCCGCTACTAAGTACGGATCGCCTGAAACACCTGCACCGCCTGCGAAATAACCGTTAGCAGCAACAGTATCGCCGTTGTATTCCTTTGAGCCTTTTACTGCAACAACCTGAACTGAAGCAGTCTTGTTTCTGACATATTCAGTAATATCGCAAGGAGAGGTAGCAGCTTCGTTAACGGTTACTCCGTCAACATTAACCTTATAACTGTCTGCTACGGTTGGAGCAGTCCATTTAACGTAATATGCTCCACTTTCGTAGTACACTTCACTGTCTTCAGGAATATATGGACTTTCAAGAGCATCGCCCACATATGCATTGTTTGTAAGTGCAGGATATGGGTTGTTGCCTGAGCCTATAGCCCATACTGATGTTTTAAAGTTATCATCAGTTGTTGTTAAAGCTTTCAGCTCATCTTTAGTAGCATTTTGTGCATAAGTAAATGTATTATCACTAAGTACATAAGCAGATGTTACTGTAAGTCTGCTCTTATCAAATGTGCTACCCATATAAGGAGTAACATCATATTCAGAGCCTGCATCGTAGAAACCTGTAATGGTAACTGTATAAGTATGATCAGTTGTATCTTTGTTAAGGCTGATTGAGCCTATAAGACCTGATTTTGCAGTTGCATGAGTTGAAACAATACTACCAACATTATAACAGTTTGTAACTGAGAACTGACTGCTTATATTCTTAGACTGACCAATACCACCGATAATACCGGCGGTTGCGCCTGCGCCACCGTCAACAGTACCTGAGTTCCAGGATTCGTGAATACCGTGATACTGAGCAGCTGTGTAATTACTGTTGTTCATTGTGTAACCACCAACGATACCGCCTACCTGACCGGTACCGCTGACACTGCCTGTATTATAGGATTTTTCTATTCTTGTATCATAAGCTGCACCTGCAATACCACCTGCATATGTGCCACCGGCTGAAACAGTTCCTGTATTTGCACAGTTTACGTATTTATTATGTACGTTAGCCCAGCCAACAATACCGCCGGCATACTGACCGGTTGTAGTAACATTACCGCTGTTTACACAATTAGTAGCAACCATACCTGTTCTTGCAAGACCCACGATACCTGCTGAATGTGTTGTACCGTTTATAGCTGCTTCATTTATAACATTAGTAATTTTTGAACCGCCCGGCGAGAATTCTTCACCTAAAAGTGATGCTGTATATTTACCACCGGTTACTGAACCTCTAATTGTGATATGGCTTATTTCAACACCTGCGAATTTAGGGAATATAGCCACACCCTGAACGCCAGGTTCATTGATTGTAACATCAAGAACTTTGTTTGAAAGTGTTATCACACCATCGCTGATTGAACCACCCATATATGCGCCGTTAAACTGTGCTGTGCAAGGCGAGTATGCGCCAATGGTAAGATCAGCTGTCTGAAGATAATAAACACCGTCTGCATGGGTAAGACCTGTATCCTCTGTATTTGAGTCAGAGAATAAGCTTAAGAATTTTTCTTTTGTATCGATAATATAAGGATTTTCTTCTGTACCTTCACCTGAGATATTATTATTAATAAATATATTGCTTGTATCAATAATAAAATCTTCGCCAATATAAGGAGCAGATACTAACTGAGGATAAGAATATCCTGATTTAACTGTCCATTTATTTGATGTGAAATATGTATCCTCGCCTGTTGTAAGTGCTTTTATTCCATCAAGTGTAAGATAGGTTAATCCGTCAACACCGGATGTTTTGTCACCAACGATATATGCGCTTTCAACAACGTGAGCAGTTAGAGTTTCGCTTGTGCTAAATAACGGAGCATTGCTGCCGTCAAGAGAATAGAAGCCGTGAACCTCGTTAGCAGCTGTATAAGAATTACCTATTGCTGCACCCATAAGTCCGCTTCCTGCTGTAAGCTTACCTGTATTAAAGCAGTTTGTGATTATAATCTTTCTTGCCGAAGTTGATGCATAGTTAAGGCCCAAAATACTACCAACACCTGATTCCACATGTGAACCGGAGAAAGACAAATCGCCTGAGTTCCAGCATTCAGCAATTTTTACGCCTGCTTTTGCACCGTAAGCCGCTATACCGGCAACACCGATTCTTGATGCACTTGTAGAAGAGATACTTCCTGTGTTGTAACAAGAGGTAATGTCTGCATAAAGCTGACCTGTTATACCACCTGCATGGCCTGAAGAGATAACTTCGCCTTCGTTTCCACAGTTTTTAATATATGCATTTGTACCAAAGTTTGAACCGGAAATACCACCGGCACCTGCACCTTTAACGGTACCGTAGTTAACACAGTTTTCAACTGTACTATAAAGATAGTTAACACCAATGATACCGCCTGCAGTTTTTGTACTTGTTAAGTTAACGTAACTGTCAACATGGCTTACTTTGGCATAATTGTTTGTAATACCTGCTAAAGAACCTGATGAATAACCGGGTCTGTTTGTTACATTACCTTTTAAGATAAGGTAGCTTACGTCAGCATTGTCCAAAACATGGAACACACCGCCACCTGTAACATATTCGTTATTATTTGAGCCCATTACATAGGTAATAGATTCAGAGGAATCAACTGTACCAAGATTTATTTCTCTTTTAACAGGGTTTCCTGAATTATCAGCACCCATAACAGTACCTGTAAACGGTGCTAAAGCCGGAAGATAACCTGAAGAGCTTAAATCTATATCAGCTGTTATATGATAAGTAAATCCTGATTCATGTGTAAGTGTAGTATCAGTATTGCCCTTACCGAATATTGCAATGAATTTTTCCTTTGTATCAATGATATAAGGATCATTTTCAGTACCTGCACCTGCAATGTCATTAGCTAAGAAGATATCTGAAGTAGCAGGATTATTTACAATAGACGGATAAGGATATCCTGCTGCTGTTTCCCAGGCTTCACTGTCTGCAAAATAACCTGCAGTTGTAAGAGCTTTTAAGCCTTCTTTTGTAACATAGCTTGTTCCGTAAGTTGCATCAGTAGATTCAGAATCTGCTATTACGTACACATCTGTAACAGTAGTTTTATTAACTAACTCAGGATTAAGATATGTATCAGAAGCTGCAAAGGTTGTTTTAACAAGAGGCATATCCTTATTAACAGAATCATAGTAACCTATGATTTTACACTGACGGTCGCCACCTTTAACTGCAACCTCGGCAGTAGATGCATTCTTTTTATACGACAGATTATAACCTGCGGCAAAAGTATCACCAATCGCACTTGCAACATTGGCAGCTATGTGTGTATTTTCAACAGCACCACGGTTATAACAATCGTATATATAAGCAGGTCTTACATGACTGGTCTGCTGTGCTGATAAGTAAACACCACCGATAATACCGCCTGCTGCAGGAGTTGCTAAAGATGTAACCTTACCTGAATTCCAGGAATTTCTTACAGTAAGAGTCTGCGATAAATTTGATATTGATTTAGCAGCGTAAGACATAATACCGCCGGTAAGTCTTTTTGAGGATACCGGAGCCTGGTTTGAACAGTAGTTAACATCATTATAACCCATACCAACAATACCGCCACCGTAGTTAGTGTCAGCATCTACAACACCGTAGTTGTTGGAATAGGAAATAGTACTGTAGTTAAGACCGGCAATACCACCACAACCGTAAGCACCGCTTAAAGATGTAATTATACCGTAGTTATTACAGTATTCAATAGGTGAAGTGGTTTTTGTGTTTGTACCAACAATACCACCAACCGAGAGCTTACCGTTAACATCAACATAGTTGTCGATATGACTTACGTTAACATAGTTAACGGTAGCACCGATAACACCACCGGTACCTGAGTTTGAAACAGCATCAGAAGTACAGGTAACAGTACCTTTTACAATAAGATAACTGATTTCAGATACATCGGAAGCAGAAGTACCTTCAACTTTGTTGATAATACCACCTACGTGTCCTTCTGTATTTTTGCTGTTTGAAACAACAATAGGAGAACCTGCGTGAGAAATTGTACCAATGTTTATTTCTCTTTTGGCTTTTACGCCATCTTCAGCATCCCAACCGATTAAAGAACCGGTAAAAGTTGCAGTACTCGGTACATAACTTAGAGCAGATAAATCAATATCGGCTGTAAGATAATATACACTGTCAAATGTGTTTGCGGTATCAGTATTTGATGTACTGAATATCGCCATGAATTTAGCAGCTGTATCTATGATATACGGATCTTCTGAAGTACCCGAACCTGAAATACCTGCTTGCGTTATAACATCAGAAGCAAAAGCCGTAAGTGTTATACCCGACATACAGGTAAATACCATAGAAAAGCATACTAAGAATGCCAGTAGTCTTTTCATGTTTTAAACTTCCTTCCTTTATATTATTTTTTTAAACATTTAAAGGTGCCGTTAATCCGGATTTGTTACATTCGCGAAATTTAAGGGCACCTTCTATCATTTAAAATTTTAACACACAAATCAAGTCTTTTCAAGTGTTTTTAATTTTTTTTTTACTCAAAAATAAAAACTTTTTTCTAAAATATTATATCCTTGTTTTAAAATATCATTTTTTTGCTTTTTCCATTGTCATAAGGCATCCGGAGAATTTATAAAAACCATTATACCTCGTACGCTTTTTTTACGCTTTTTTTGATATTGGTGGCTCAATGCCGCCAATATCAAACTAAAGATAGGAAAAATTTCTTGGAATAATTGAAAAGCACCCGAAGGTGTATGAGATACAGCTGCAGCCATCTAAGAGCTATCCAAATCCGTCTATATCACTTAAAAATTGGCTTTTTCTTCGTTGTCGCCTTTGGCATACCTCGTATTACCAAAGCCTTTCGCCTTGAAAAATCACAATTTTAAAGCGATATAGGTTCCGTTGGAATTTTTTAAAAAACGAATTTTGATAACTCTCAGATGGCTGGTTTATTCAAAACGCAAAGCTTTTAAAATCATAAATTTGCTTGCAAATTTATACCTTGATATAGTAATGTATACTAAAACAAAATGTGCCTACCTTTCGGTAAGCACATTATTTTTTTATCTATCCCCTGCTTTGCGTGGTTTGTTGATTTTACGCTTTTTTTGATATTGGTGGCTCGATGCCGCCAATATCAAACGAAAAGCAGGAAAAATTTCTTGGATTGGATGAATTTAGCCCCGAAGGGGTAAAACCCGAAGGCGTACTAAGTACGTCGAGCGGCTAAATTCATTCAAAACGCAAAGCTTTTAATTCATAAATTTGCTTGCAAATTTATACCTTAATATAGTAATGTACACTACAAAAAATGTGCCTACCATTCGGTAAGCACATTATTTTTTTATCTATCCCCTGCTTTGCGCGGTCCGGGGAATTTTAACGCTTTTCCTATTCGCTGATGTATTCGAATGTGGTAATATTTGATTCTGCACTCAATTCATTACCCATCATCCAGTCCTCAAGTCCTGCTGCTATTGTAACTTCAGGAGCGATTTTTAATACATCAATACTTGGTTTAATATAATTTTTCATATCTAAATCCTCCTTTAATTATTCAGCTGCAGCTGTTTCAAGGACGAAGCTGCGAACTTCGCCGTATACCGCAAAGTTTTTACCGTCTTTATCGGCATATACAGCGTATGGACGTGTATAATAGGTTACTCCGTCTTTCAATCCTTTTTCAGCTTCAACATTATTACTGTGGATTAAAATACCGTATGCACCGTTTTCACTGATTTTTTCACTATCACCGACAGCATTCTTAACACCGCTTGTTGTAAGTCTGAAATCACCGTCTGTATGACTAATTAACACACCAAATCTTACAAGCTTAAGACCGGAAGCCTTTTCAGCCTTTGCGGCAACAAGCGCATATCTTGTATATGATTCTTCGCTAATGGTGATAGCATCGCCATCTGTAAACACTTTGTCAGATGTACCGATACTCTCAGGAAGAACTGCTTCAATAGCTTCTTCAGCAAATGATATTACAATATCGCCATCTACTTCGATTGCAATTTCATCTTCATTTGTGAATGTACCAAGTGAGCCATTATTCTTGAATACTTCAACATTGTAGAATTCACTCGGAACAACGCTTATTACAAGACTGTCAAATCCCTTCTGAACATAGAATGAAGAAGCATCAATGTTTTTGATTTCAGATTCTGTGTTTACAACATTTGTTGAATCTACCGTTACAAGTGCAAAGTCTATTGCATCTTTATCTTCGTCAAGCTTGTTAGCTGTAAGCTGAGGATATTTAAAATCACCGGAAACTGAGTAAACAGTATCATCAATATCAATTGCTTTTAAGCCGTCTAAGGTTGTAACAAATGTTGTTCCTGCAAGGGAGTCATTCGAATTTTCATCTGTTGAAAGATAGAAGTTACCTGAAATTACAAATGTATTTTCGTCTGTGTTGCTGCATTCAGCTGCATAAGCTGAAACACTTTCGTCCGTAAGATCGCAAACAGGATAATCTGCGTAAACTGCATTGTAGCAATTAATTACGCTGTATGCTCCCAGCTTACCGGCTTGCCTTAGTGCAATACCGGCTGTTGTAGCTGCATTAAGTGTTCCTATATTATAACAGTTTTCATAAGTTGCCATATAATTTGCTGAAGGGTTACCATTTTCGTCATAGACAATTGCATTATTCTTCAATGCATAATGGGATTGAATCAAGCCTGCAATACCTGATACAACTCCGTTGCGGTTGGTTGCGGTTATTGTTCCTGCATTAAATGAATTGGAAACACTACCGTATGTCCAGTAAACAATACCTGCTCCGAAATCATCTACATTAACATCACCGTAGTTTGCACATCCGTCAACAACTGTGGTGTTACTTATAACTCCGACAATACCACCGGCACGCTTAGCTGATATATTAGCATAGTTTACACAATTTGAGATTGTACCTGTTACAAAAGCTCTTCCTACAATACCGCCTGTCTGTTCTTTGCCATCAGCAGTAATTTCAACATAGTTTTTACAATTATCAATAGAAAATCCGGAACTTGTAGTTCCCACAATACCGGCTGTATATGTTGCCCCACTGTTTATTTCACCTGTAACAGTAAGATTTTCTATTTTTCCTTTTAAATATCCGAATAAAGCACAGGTGGTTCCTGAATCCAATGTGATATTCACATCAATACTGTACCCGTTTCCGTTATAATTTCCGCTAAACTGTGTTTCACTTGTCGGACAAACAGGCTCGGTAATTCCTTCAATATTTGCAGTCTGGATAAAATACTCGGAAGGATAATCGGTTATCTTCATAAAGTCTTCTTTTGTTGCAATCTGATATGGAGATAATATTGTACCGTTACCATTTTCAAACGGTTTTTCAACAGCAATAGGCTGTTCATAAGGAATCTTTTTAAGCTCCGGATATTCATAAAGAGCATTATTACCTACCTGCCACTCAGAAGATGCAAAGGTTGTATCATCGGTAAGCAGTGTTTTCAAATCGTCTGATGTGATAGTTGTGCCACCGTTTGTAGGTGTTTTACCGCCTGTAACATCTATAGTGTAACAATTGGTAACATTAACTTCTGTTGTATCTACTTTTTTAGTATGCCATACTCTTAAGCCCGCATTTACTGAATCGTAGCAGTTGACAATATTAGCTATTTTACCTCTTTCACTATAGCCGAACATAGTTCCTATATATGATGCTCCGCTGATTAAGCCTGCATTGAAACAGTTTTTAACATTATTGGTTGCACTGGTTGAACCGTATATACGGCCTGCAATACCGCCAACCTTGGATGCACCTGAAATATCTGCAGCATTATAAGAATATGTAATGCTTGAAGTACCGCAGATTGAACCTGAAATACCTCCGGTATTTGAACCTGTTCCATTTACAGGAGCTAAGTTTGCACAGTAAGAAATATTTCCATACTGGGAACCCGAAATACCGCCGGTTGCAGTTCCTGCTCCTCCCTCTATTATTCCGTAGTTTTTACAGTATGTAATTGTCTTTCCCTGATAACCTGCGATACCTCCGATGCTGGATGTATCATGACCGTTAACTTTTCCGTAGTTCTCACAATAGGAAATAGTTGCATTGGAGGTATAACCACCTATACCTGCAACACCAACCATTCTTCCCGTTTTGTCGGCATCTGCTGTTTTGGATATTTCAGCTCTATTGATACAGTGTGATATGGTTGTTGCATTTGCATTAAGAGCGTAACCTACAATACCTGCGGTTGCATTAACAAGTCTGTCTGTACCGTTATCATTAATGGAAAGTTCTTCCGCACCGCCGATTACCTTACCGGTGGTTGTAATGTATGAGATGCTTGCACCGTTAGTTGCGGCAAACATACCTGTAACAGGAAGTGTGGTATCTGTAATATTAAGATTAACTGTTTTGTGTGTATTATCCGCACCGTAATATGAACCGGTAAACGGATTTTCTGCAGTACCGATAGGATTTGTTAAAGCCTCGGTAATATCCGCTGTTTGCTTGTAATTAGCATCAAGAATATATCTTACATTGTTTAAATGAGTAATATTTTGTACAAGATAAGGGTCACCCTCTTCACCTGTACCACCGCCAAATGCATAAGCAACACCCATTTCAACTTCTGCTCCTGCAACAACCGCTTTTACTACGATTTTTTCAGCACCTGTTACAAGATACTCTGTTATATCGCATGACAAATCAGTAACAGCTTCTACAGCCAATGCATCAGCAACATATACATTATAACCTGTTGCGGACGGATAAGCTGTCCATTTTAAAAGATACGTCCCTTCTGATGAACTATACTCGGTATACACATTAGGTTCAACTACCTCATCAGGAATATTAAGAGCTGCTGCTGTGTATGGATTACCAACAAGACCCGGGAACGGATTTAAACTGTTTCCTGTTGTCCATACTGTTGAATCGGCAAAAACTTCATCAGTTGAGGCAATATCTACTAATTCGCTTTTTGAGACCTTAACAGAATCAACAAAAGTGGCATCTTCATCAACTGAATAGGAGTAAGCATTGGTTATCACCCTGTTTGCCACTGTAGATACATTTCCCCAACCGCCTATAACTCTGTCTATTCCTGTAGTATCATAAAATCCTGCAAATTCGTGACGGTTAGATGTCTTCACACCACTGTCGCCGCTTGCATAAGCAGCTAAACCACCGTGGTATGTTGCATCCTTATATGTAACAACACCTGTATTATAATTGTTCTTTACAACATCATTTGTAAGATTCGGATACGTTGACCACATATGAATTCTTCCGGCAATACCGCCAACACGGTAAGCGGTAACCGCTCCCGCATTCCAGCAGTTCTGAAGAGAACCAACGCTATCCTCTTTTAACTGGAAGTAACCTACAAGACCTCCAACATAGTCAGTTGTACCGGAATTATTGGTAACAACATTTCCCTGATTTGAGCAGCCGATAACATCCGACTTGATAGCCAGACCAATAAGACCGCCCATATGGTATTTAGTTGAGGCTTCAGCACCTGTTGTGCTTTCGGTAACTGTTGCATAGTTATGACAGTTTTTAACTGTTGCACCGGTTTCGGCACGGGCTACTATACTGCCTATGTAGGGACCTGCCGAGGAAGCTCTGCAGGTAACCGAGCCGGTAAGAGAAATATTTGATACTTCCCCGCCTACCACATAAGGGAATAAACCGCAGTTAGCCTGTGTTGTATTGATGGTAGCATCAATGTTTTTAACGGAATATGTTATCTCACTTCCGTTCTTATCTCCACCGCGGTAAATGCCTTTAAACGCAGTAGAGTATGCACAGGAAACAAATAATGTACTGTTGTCTTCACCATTTAAGTCAAGATCTTTTGTCTGAAGATAGTAAAGACCGGCACCGTCATCACCGTGAGTAATACTCTTTGTGGTAGAAGCCGAACCGAAAATTGCAATAAACTTTTCAGGTGTGTCTATAATAAACGGGTCTGCTTCGGTACCCGTACCTGTAACTCCTATTGAAGATAAATCAGCGGCGAATACACCAATTGATATTCCTCCAATACAAGTAAGGATTATAGACAAACTGATTAAAAATGCCAGTAGTCTTTTCATGTTTTAAACATCCTTTCTTTATATTATTTTTTATAAACATATAAAGGTGCCGTTAATCCGGATTTGTTACATTCGCGAAATTTAAGGGCACTTCTTATATTAACCTGAGTTTTTGAGTTATCATAAAGTCTGAAATAAACCGTTTCCTTTATTTCCTTTGCCATTCCGTCAAGGGTAAGCTCATAATTATTATACGCCTTAACGGGAATATATCCGCTTCTGACACCAAAGGCAGATGTAGCAGAATCATCCCATATTCTTACTGAAAAACAATATTTTCGGAAGTCGCAAAGCTTATCACACCGGTCACTGATAAGCTTAAAGAAATTGCAATTATATATGCCAGTAATCTTTTCACTTAAAATTACTCCTTCATCCTTTTTATAACTAAAGTATAATATACATGCGGCGAATTGAAAATGGACAATATTATCATTTTTTTGTACAATCTTGACCTGCTATTTTCTTCGGTATTCAGAGGGATTTTTTCCCATCTATCTTTTAAATGCCGAGGAAAAGTAGCCTTGCGCCCATAAGCCCGCAGGCGTATTAAGATACGTCAAGGTTTTTTTAGGTTCAATATACACTTTTTTTACGCTTTTTTTGATATTGGTGGCTCGATGCCGCCAATATCAAACGAAAGATAAGAAAAATTTCCTGGAATAAATGAAAAATACCCGAAGGTGTATGAGATACATCGAGAGGTGTTTTTCATTTATAACGCAAAGCTTTTAAAATCATAAATTTGCTTGCAAATTTATACCTTAATATAGTAATATACACTACAAAAAAATGTGCCTACCATTCGGTAAGCACATTATTTTTTTATCTATCCCCTGCTTTGCGTGGTTTGTTGATTTTACGCTTTTTTTGATATTGGTGGCTCGATGCCGCCAATATCAAACGAAAAGCAGGAAAAATTTCTTGGATTGGATGAATTTAGCCTTAAAGGTGGAACCCGAAGCTGTATGAGATACAGCTGCAGCCATCTAAGAGCTATCCAAATCCGTCTATATCACTTAAAAATAGGCTTTTTCTTCGTTGTCACCTTTGGTATACCTCGTATTACCAAAGCCTTCCGCCTTGAAAAATCACAATTTTAAAGCGATATAGGTTCCGTTGGAATTTTTTAAAAAACGAATTTTGATAACTCTCAGATGGCTGAATTCATTCAAAGCGCAAAAATAAATTTCATAATTCGCTTTGCGAATTATACCTTATTTATTATAGTTAAAAATTAAGGTATCTATATATAACATAGATACCTTAATGATTATATTATTCTTTTTTTGCGCGGTCCGGGAAATTTTAACGCTTTTCCTATTCGCTGATGTATTCGAATGTGGTAATATTTGAATCTGCACTCAATTCATTACCCATCATCCAGTCCTCAAGTCCTGCCGCAATCGTAACTTCAGGAGCGATTTTTAATACATCGATACTTGGTTTAATATAATTTTTCATATCTAAATCCTCCTTTTATTATTCTGCAACAGCCGGAGCTGCAGTAAGTACAAAGCTCTGGATTTCACCGTATACTGTATATTCTACACCATCTTTATCTACATATATTGCGTATGGACGGGTGAAATATTCCTTACCGTCTTTTAAGCCCTTTTCAGCATCTTTGCTGTAAATTAAAATTCCGTACCAGCCGTTTTTATTGATTTTATTCACATCTGCAGGAGCCTTTACACTTGTATTTTCAAGTGTGAACTCGGCATAGGTTCTGTTAATTAAAGCACCGAATTCCTTAAGTTTTAAGCCGGCAGCTTTGCCAACCTTACCTGCAACAATAGCAAATCTCTGGTAGGTTTCATCACCAACTGTTAATTCGTCTCCCGATACTGTTGTATAAACCTTATCGGCAGTAACTATCTCAGAAGGTTCCGAAGCTTCAATTGCCTCTTCTGTTGCTGAGATAACTGTATCAGCATTAACTTCTACAAGAATTTCCGCAGCTTCTTCAAATACTCCAAGTGAACCTGCACCTTTGAATACTTCCACTGAATAAAATTCATCCGGAGTAACAACAACTGAAAGCTCATCCCCGGCTTTAACAAAGGATGCTTTATCAAAATACTTAAATGCAACTGATGTAGTTGTAAGTGCCGAAGTATCTGTTGATATTACAACAAAAGCAATGTCATCATAATCAGCTTCAATTTTATTGTTTGTTAACTGAGGATATTTGTAATCCCCTGATACTGAATATGCAGTACTGTTTGCAAACACGATATTCTCAAGTGCATCCGGTGTTGTAACCTTTACAGCACCTGCGTGAACGCTTTCGCCCTCAGTATCCGCTGTTAAGTAGAAGCAATCTTTAACACCGGTGTTTTGAGAATATGTTGTATTGAATCCAGTTACAAATTCATCTGTTAAATCGCAGATAGGATAATCAGCGTCAACTGCATTATAGCATCCTTCTACAGTATAACTACCGTCTCTGCCTGTTCCTCTTGCGGCAATACCGTAAGTTTCAGGAGCAACAAGTGTACCCGAATTGTAGCAGTCTTTAATAACTGACATATTCTGAGGCTTACCTGTTGAGCTGAAGTTAGACTGCAGCTGTCCTACAATACCCATAGCACAGTTTAGCGATACGATTTTACCAACATTAAAGCATTCGGTCATACCGTTATATGACCATGCACTGATACCTGCGGCAAAGGAATCCCCTTCTATTGTTCCGTAGTTACCACATTTTGATAAGGTTGTTGAACCGCTAAGAACACCTGTGATACCTGATGCAGTAGTTGCACCCTTAATACTACCATAGTTGTAACATTCGGTAATTGTACCCTTCTTATATGTTCTTCCTGCAATACCGGCAACTTCCCTTTTGTCACTTACAACTGAGGCATAATTTGTAAGACCTGTCAGTGTGAAGCCGTTGGAAACAACAACACCAACTATAGCTCCGGTGTTTGCACTGTGGCTCTCAACAGAGCCGGTTACTGTTAAATCCTTAATAACAACGGCGCCACCGATATACGGGAACAAGCCCGTACCAACAGAATCGCTTGATAAACCGGATTCTTCACCAACTATTTCAACATCAATTGAATAACCTGCACCGTTGTATGAACCTGTGAAAGGATTATCTATTGTAAATCCAATCTGTGCGGTTACACCTGTAATGTTTCCGCCCTGAACGAAATGTGCATCAGGATAATCCTTGATTTTTGAAAGTTCTTCGGCAGATGAGACAACATAAGGATCACTTTCGGAACCAACACCGCCACCTGCAAATATTGCTGCAAATTCAATTTCTTCTGATTCATACTCTTCCGAGTCTATTGCAACAACCTTGATTGTAACTGCTTTTCCTATAATCCCTGAAGTAATATCAAGTGATTTTGAAGTTATGATATCTCCAAACTGAACACCGTCAATCAATACTTTATAACCGGTTGAAGGTTCAGCCTTTGAATCCCATGATAAGGTATATGCGCCCTCAACTCTTTCCACTGCTAAACCATAAGGAACAGGAGTTAACTTAACGTCATAAACGTTTCCGACAATCTGAGGATACGAATATCCGTTTTCTGATGCTGCCCATACTTCAGTATCATTAAATACTGAGCCTTCCTTATTTGTTAAATCAATTAACTCTTCTTCGGAAATCATTGTATATCCCGATTCAGCAGAGGCAAGCTCGGATGCATTATAGGAGTCGGATATTGTAACAGGAGTGCTGCTTGTACCGCCACTCCAATTTACGCAGCTTGCGTTATAAGGAAGTGTTGAATAGCAACCTGATATTACAACTCCGCCGTCGTTTGCATAGTCAGTTTTTCTGTATGTAGAGCCAATGAATGAGCCGTTTGCAACATTTGCGGTTGTTGTAGTTAATTCACCTATTGCAAAAGAATTTTTAATTTCGTAAGCCGCCATACCCTCGCTGCTTGCAGTTTCTTTCCAGATATAACCAACCAAACCGCCGTTTCTTGTTTTAAGGTAAGAAATTTCTCCCGCATTAAAGCTGTTATATATACCAAATGTGCCTGATGGCTTTAATACCTTGGTAAAGCCTAATATACCACCTGCATAAGAGTGATTGTCTGCGTATGTGGAAACAACTTTACCTAAATTCTTACAGTAAGAAATTCTTGAGTTGAATGCCGAGCCTGCAATACCTGCAACATACTGATTGGATGCATTAACTGTACCTGTGTTGACACAGCTTATAATATCTATTTCGGATTCGAATTTAGCAGTATCGTAGTTACTGCCCCCAAGAATACCGCCAACATAGTTAGCACCGATTATTTCGCCGCTGTTTTTACTGTTTTTAATAATAAGGTTTGAATAATTATCGGCACCGGTTTGTTGTGCACAACCGATAATACCTCCAACATAACCTTTTGTGGATTCTACCTTACCTTCGTTAATACAGCTGTCAATAGTAAATGTGAAGTTGGTATTTGTCCAACCGGTAAAGGTACCTACAAGACCACCAACAAAGGTATTTCCTGTACTCTTGATATAACCTGTGTTTTTATTATTCTTAAATGTACCCACAGGTCTTGAGGATGAACCTACAATACCTCCGACGGTTTGTGCACCCGTAACAGCACCGTTGTTTACACAGTTTGTAATAACTGTAGCATTCTGAGCATTAACACCGGCAATACCACCAACTAAACTATGGGTGCTTGTAACAGTCATATTGTTAATAATATTATCTAATGTGGAGTCTGCATTGATATATCCTATCATACCGCCAACATTATTGTTTTTAGCATACAAGGTTCCTTCCAAGGTTAAGTTTTTATAACCGGATTTTCTGCATATACCTGCGATTGCACCTGTATATGTTGTAGTGCCGCCAACCTTGTTAGGCATACCGACATAAGGGGAAGCCTGGCTTCCGATAGTACCGAAATCAATTGTTCTCTGAACAGGATTACCGTCAAAGTCAACACCGTATAAATATCCTGAAAATGTAGCAGCTGCAGTTTCCTGTGGTGTATTAAACGGAAGATAGTTTAATCCGACAAGAGAAATATCGCTTACTATATGATAGTATTTACCACCACGGTATGTATCCATATCAGCTTCCTGACCAAACATTTTGTTAAACTGCTGACCGTTACTGATTAAATAAGGATCTTCTGAAGTTCCTGTGCCAAGTATAACATCCAAAGGAATCAGATTATCTGCAAGCTGAGGGAATCTGTAAGATTTATTTCCGTTTGCACCAACATTTTCATACACTGTAAATTCTTCACTTATATCAAGAGCCATCAGCTCTTGTTCTGTTTTATATGTACAACCGGTATCTTCATTGTTTACGTTATATACGTTTGTAATAACATTTTCAACAGCACCGTCAGAAACAACACCTGTAAGTCCCGGATATGAGTTGTATGCATTAGAGATTGTAACATTATATCCGGCTGAAATATCTATTACAAAAGCTGCAACAGAGCCTTTTGTACCCGGATCAATAAAACCACCGTTAAAGAAGTTTTCAACAGTAACACTTCTGCTCATATAAGGAGTTACACCTGCACCTCTGGTGCTACCTTTTACATGACCAAGATTGTAAGAATCGGAAACTTTTACCATATAAGCCCAGCCAACTATACCACCTGCGGTTGAAGCATAAACGTAACCCAAGTTAGCACAGTTTGTAAAAGTAATGGCACTGACTGCGGTACCACCCATTCCAATAATGCCTCCTGCATAAGACCAGGCTTTAATATATCCATAGTTTTTACAGTTTTCAAATATAAGGCCTTCGGTATATGCTCTTCCGACAATACCTCCAAGCTCGTCGCCGGAACAGCTGCTGTATACTGATGCATGGTTTGTAAGATTTGTAAACTTTACATAACCTCCGGCTGTCATACCTACGAAAGCACCAACCTTTGCAGGTAATTCAGTGCTTGAATTTTCCACACTGCCTGTAACTGTAAGGTTTTTGATTTCTGCATACACAGCCTCTGTGCCTGCCTCATCATCCGGAGCTATACCTGCCACCTGATAAAACAAACCGATAGGTTTGCCGCCGGCAGTTGGCGCCGCGCTGATATTTACGCTTATAGTGTGTCCGTCACCGTCATATACACCGGTAAAGGTACCGGTAACAGGAGCAGTAACATCAAAATCAGCTGTTTGCTTGTAGTAAGCATCAAGATCGTTTTCAATTAAAGCAAAATCTTCAGCTGATGTAATTAAGTACGGGTCATCAGATGTACCCGAACCCTGAAGTGTGCCTTCGGCAAAAACACTGATTGACAATCCGCCAACCATTGTAAGCATTACCGACAGGCTTAAAATAAATGCCAGAATTCTTTTCATGTTTTTCTTCCTTTCTTTTTTATAATTTGAGTTATACAAAAACAGGATCCCCTGCTGAGTGTTCATATAAATATCACTACTTACTATTTTACCACTAATAAATAATATTTTCAATATCTTTTTAAAATCACAGTAAATGATTACTTTTTATATACAAATTCAAAACAATGAATGAAAATAAAATGCGCCTGTACATAATACAAGCACATTTATTTTTATATTCTTTTTTGCTTTGTTTCTTAGCTAAATAACTCCTGCGGAGTAGCTAAATTATTCCGCTGTGCTTCATAGCTAAATAACTTCTTGCGAAGTAGCTAAATTAAATTCGCCATTATCGTGCAAAGCACATTTAGCTGAGCTTGCTCAATTTAGCGTGATTTATCACATTTAGCTCGCAGAATGCGAATTTAGCTGCGGTCTAAAGACCGCAAGGTCCGGGGAATTTTAACATCTTTTTATGTCGGTGGCTCGATGCTGCCGCCATTAAACGGGGAGATAGGAAAAATTTCTCAAATTGGACGCAAATGACCGAAGGCGTATGTGATACGTCGAGAGGCATTTGCGTTCAAAACGCAAAAAATAAATTCCATAAATTTGCTTTGCAAATTTATACCTTAACTTTCCAGTATATATAATAAAATGTGCCTGTATATGAAACAGACACATTTATTTTTATATTCTTTTTTGCGTGGTTTGGGGAATTTTAACATCTCCTTTAATGGCGGTGGCTCGATGCCGCCGTCATTAAACGGGGAGATAGGAAAAATTTCTCAAATTGGACGCAAATGACCGAAGGCGTATGTGATACGTCGAGAGGCATTTGCGTTCAAAACGCAAAAAAATAAATTCCATAAATTTGCTTCGCAAATTTATACCTTAACTTTCCAGTATATATAAGAAAATGTGCCTGTATATGAAACAGACACATTTATTTTTATATTCTTTTTTGCGTGGTTTGGGGAATTTTAACATCGCCCTTACTTTCCGGTGATTACAAGCTCAGTTATATTATTCCATGAGTTATCGGTATTACCGTATCCCACATATTTAACATATCTTCCCTTTGCACCGTTTAAGCTGTACTCATTGAATTTACCGTCCCCGGCAGGGGTTGATGTTTTTTCAAGAGCTTTGGTATAATTTCGGTTATCATCCGAAACATAAATTTCAAAAGTATACACTCTTGTTGCATGAGACTGAAGCGCCATATAAAGCTTATCAAGAGTTTTTGACTCGCCAAGGTCAATGATTGCGAAAGCGCTCATATCGCTGCCATCACCCTTGAAAGCCCATTTTGTACCGGTTGAACCATCGAAAATGTTTGTTATATTGCTTCCGCCGTCATCATCAGACTGAACTGCACCGTAAACGGTAAGAGCACCTGCAATGTCACTGTGCTGAGGCTTGAATTCCTGTCTGAATGCGCTAAGAACATAGGTTATGGAAACTGTCTTGGTTGCATCTATCCATTCAACCTTTGCGCCGAAGGATTCTGATATAAATCTTATTGGAACCAAAAATCTTCCGTCAATAATGGTTGCAGGAGAATCAAGTGTGAATTCCTGACCGTTAACATATGCTTTTTCGGAATCTCTTGTGATTTTAATTGTTGTATCAAATGTGGATGCAGTTGCAGATGCTGTTGCTTCATCCCAGATAACTTCCGCGCCTAATTTTTCAAATATAGCACGCATCGGAACCATTGTTCTTGAATTGATAATCTGCGGTTCAACATCAAATTTAATATTTTCACCGTTTAATAATACCTTTATCTTTCCTTCTTCAGGAATAAGGTCTTCAACCGAATCGGAAGGGTCGTTAAACGGATCGTTTTCAACTATATTGAATTTGATTTTACCTGTGTCGTAGTATTGCTCTTTAACCCACTTCGGCATAACCTCAAAAGGTGATTTAGGAGCTTTTTTAAGGTCTTCTATGTCAGCACCTGTGCCGTTTTTCGGAACAACAAAACCATCAATTATATCATAATCAAATTTTTCATTTGTAATTCCCGAAGGCATGCCGCCATCGTAATTTATATCCTTACCGAATGCATAGTTATTTTCAAAGGTTAATTCGGTTGCATTTTTATCTCCTGTAATAAGAGGATTCATACCCTTATAAGAGATAATTGCATTGTTGTAGATTTTTCCCTTTGGAGCAATTATTCTGTTTGATGCGTTTGTTTCGGAAGGAGCATATTCTCCGGCAACAATTGCAGTATCATTGTTAACAAAGGTATTATTGTGGATATCTGCATTTTTAACCTCTAAGTATTCGTGAATAAGCGGATTAGGATTACCGTTTGATACATAAACTGCGGTTGAGTTTGCAGGAGTATTGTAGAAGTAGTTATTCACAACTTTATGGTCTTCGCCGATAACACGAACTCCGGTAGGTCTTGATGTTGCGTCTCCGCCGATAATAAGATTGCCTCTTACTTCTGTTCCGTTACCGTGTCTTAAAACAATTGCGCCCTTGTTATTATATAAAGTGTTATTTAAAACGTAGTTATTACAGCTCTTAACAGAGATTGTTTCAACCTCACCGTTACAAGATTCAAAGAAACATCCCGTAACTGTTGAATATGAGCTTGATAATGATTGTGTGGAAGTACCGATTCTTACGGTTTCAAGACCGTTTGCAGTACCGTCCTTGTAATCACCGAAATAACAGTTTTCGATAATGTGATAGTCAGGATCTGCACTTGTTCTTATTACTTCTGCCATCATACCGAGAGCAGTTTTACCTCTCATATAGCAGTTTGTAACTTTATTATACTGACCTCTTATATATATCCATTTTTGCTGACCGGTAGGATCAATTTTTCCTTTCGCATCAACAGGGTCGTTATCTATAAATGCACACTCTTTTATCTGTGAATGATGAGTTCCATCTTCAAATACAAATATGAATTTGGTTGTAACCTTTGTGAAAAGCAATCCTTCGGTTATTAAGTATGAGCCTGTAACTCTTAATGTGGATTCTCCCGTAAATATGGCTTTACCCGGATTTTTTGCCTTTAATGTAATAGGTTTATCTTCGGTACCGTTATTGGTAAAATTAATTCTTACCGAATCGTATGTACCGTCAGGAATTTCTATAACATCGCCAGGTTTTGCAGAAGCAATTTTAGCATTGATTTCCGATATAACAGAATTGTTTGCAGCCTCTTTTGATGGAGCTGCAGCTATAAATTTAATATTGTCTACATATCCTTTGCCTTCGGATGTGGAATTAGTGGAAATAATTACTTTTGCTCCTACTGCTCCCTCAGGTGCTGCCACCGTAACTTTTGCTGTATAAGCCCCCGCTTTTGAGCTTGCGGATGTAGAGTTTATTCTCTTTCCGTCTTTATCAAAATACTGAACATATAATTTGATAACACCTTCTGCATCAATAAAGTCTGCAGTTGCAGTGTAGTTTTTTGAGGGTTCAACCGCAATCAAAGGAGATGTGATGGATGCTGAACCGGATGTTGTATCGGTATCTTCCATATATACGGAATTTTTACCGTCTGTTGCCTTTGTGGATTTAACTTCAGGCTTTGCTCCTTCGCCGGCTGCTTTGAATGCCCAGCCTTCAGAACCGTTTTCAAAGGATTCAGAAAAAAGTGTATCCCCTGTTGCAGTGGCAGCAGGTTTAACCACTACCTCGGGCGGTGTAACTGCAGCCTGACTGCCTAAAACGACCTTAAGGTTATCAATATAGGATTTACCTGAACCTGAGCCTGAACCTGTGATATGTAAACGGAAGGATTTGGTGCCTGCGGGTGCAACAAAATCTTTTGTTAAGGATTCCCACTGACCTGTTTTTGAACTGCCAAAAGATGTGCTTTGAATTCTTTTGTCAGCATCGTCTAAAAATTCAACAAATATCTTTGCTCCGCAACCTTCTATATTATAGTGGTCGTAGGAAACAATATAGGTTTTGCCCGGCTCGGCAGGAAACATATTTCCTCTGTAACCGAATGTACCTTCACCGGCATCATAAACATAAACAGAGGTTTTACCGTCTGATGCCTTATCGGTAACAGGCTTTGTGTTTTCCTCATTGCATTTCGAAGATGAGTACACCCAATTACTCATTCCTTCTTCAAAAGAATCGGAAAAGATTACTTCATCAGCGGCAGACACACTAATAAAACTTGCCATTGACAAAATAAGCGTTAGTGATAAAAATAATGATAAGATTTTTTTCATTGTCTTTACTCCTTTTTTTGATAAAATAATTATATTATACTGTTCATTGTTTGTCAATGATAAAGTGAGTATTAACCGTTGTAATAATTTATGCCTCTTTGTCCATATTGACTTTAAAAAAATGTGCCTGTATATTACAGACACATTTTCAAAATTTACCACTATATCTTACTTACCCGTTATTACTATTTCCGATACATTATTCCAGTCGTTTTCACTGTTTCCGTAACCCACGTATTTAACGTACTGAGCTTTGATGCCGTTCAGTTTATGGGCTTCAAATTTTCCATCATAGTTTTTGGTTGATGTTTTATCAACTGCAAGAGTATAATTCACACCATCTTCTGAAACATAAAATTCATAAGTGTAAATTCTGGTTGGATGCGCCTGACATGCTATATGAATTCCGTCAAGTGTTTTTACTGAGCCTAAGTCAATTATACCGTAGCCCATTTCGGAATCTGAAGCTTTTTTTACAGCCCATTTTGAATTGATATTTCCGTCAAAAATATTTTCCATAGCGTTGGAGCCGTCATTACCGCTTTCTGTAAAGTCTTTAACTGCAAGAGCTCCTTCAATTCCGTTATCTGCTAAAAATTCATTCATAACCTTTCTTGAAACATAGCTTATTGTGGCAGTCTGGGTTTCAGGAATCCATCCTACATTTGCACCGAATGATTCAGAAACAAATCTCAGAGGAACCAAAAATCTTCCGTCAATAATTACTGCAGGAGAATCTAAAGTATACTCTTTGTTTCCCACGTATGCTTTATCAGAATCTCTTGTGATTTTAACTGTGATGCCGTCCAAAGAAGCTGTTGCAGTTGCAGTAGGTTCATCCCAGTTAACTTCTGCGCCAAATCTTTCAAATATTGCACGCATCGGAACCATTGTTCTTGAGTTTATAATCTGAGGGTCAACATCAAAGGTTTCAGCAATTCCGTTTATAACAACATTGATTTTTGATGTATCCGGAAGAACCTTGGTAATATCTAAATCTGTATTAAACGGGTCGCCCGCAACAGGTGTGAATGTGATTTTGCCAGTATCGTAATACTGCTCTTTAACCCACTTTGGAATTATATCAAAAGGTGATGTAGGAGCTTTTTTAACTTTTTCCAAATCCGCTCCTGTGCCATCAGTGAATTTAATGTATTTACCATCAAAGGTATATTCAGGTTTTTCGTAAGAAACTCCCTGTGGTAAGGTTTCACCATATCCAATTGCTTTTCCGTAGAATTTATTATTTTCAAAGGTCAATTTATGATTTGGCTCTCTGTTAGGCATTGAAGGAAGATCGCCTTTAAATGAGATAACCGCATTATTTGTAATCTTACCCTCCGGAGGAATTACTCTGTTTGATGAATTAGTATCAGAAGGTAAATATTCGCCCGGCATAATAGATAAATCGCAGTTTATAAATGAGTTATTTGAAACATCTGCATTTTTTATTTCAAGATACTCATGAATCAATGGATTTGGATTGGTATCCATTACATAAACGGCAGTAGATGTAACAGGAAGGTTATAGAAATAGTTATTTACAACCTTGTGATTTTCACCGATTATACGAACGCCTGTTGGTCGTGCTGTTTTGTCGCCACCAATAACTAAATTACCTTCAACAAGGTTGTCATTACCGTGTCTTAAAACAATTGCACCCTGAGTGTTATATAAAGTATTATTTAAAATGTAGTTATTACAGCTCTTTATAGAAATTGTTTCAACTTCGCCGTTGCAGGCTTCAAAGAAACTTCCTGATAAAGTTGAATATGAGCCTGATAAGGATTCCTGAGAAGTACCTATTCTGAAGGTTTCAAGACCGTTAACAGAGCCCATTTTGATATCTCCGAAATAACAATCCTTGATTGTATGATAGTCTGCCTCTGCAGTTCTTCTTACAACCTCTACCATCTGACCAACAGTAGCTTTACCACTGAAATAACAGTTCTTTACAGTATTATATTTACCCTGAATGTATACCCATTTAAGCTTTGCGTTAGGGTCTACCTTTCCCTTTGCGTCAACAGGGTTACAGTTTAAGAATAAGCATCCGTCTAAAACACAATATCTTGAGTCAGGTTCAAAACGAAGTATTGTTTCACTTGCACCATAACAATCAATATATGAAAGGTCTTTAACATGAATGTAGCTACCTGTAATCTTTAAAGTTGATGCTTTAGAGAAAACTACCTTGCCCGGATTTTTAGCTTTAAGAATAATTGGGTTAGCTTCTGTACCCGAAACGTTTATATTAATTGAAACATCGTTATATGTACCATCGTCTATTTCAATAACATCGCCCGGTTTTGCATTTTTTAACTTCTCGTTAAGAGTTTCCTGAAGCTTTGCACTATCATAGTCAGCTTTACCTTCTCCCATGTCAATAAGCTTAACTTCATCAACAAAGATTTCTCCGGTAGTTGAGTTGTCAGTGGTAATAATAATTTCCGCCATTGCTGCGCCGTAAGGTGTTTCCATATCTACAAAATATTCTTGCCAGTTATCGGATTTCCCTGTTTTTGATTTTTGTATAAGTTGCTTTTTGTCTTTATCGTATATTCTTAAATAAACTTTTACAGTTACATTGCCTTTTGCTTTTGCCGACAATCTGTATTTATTGAATTCTTTAATGTTAATATAGTCTCCTGAACGTATACCTGCGGCATTTTCAGTAGACTCATCATAAATCCGAAGCGAAGCTTTACCTTCGGATGCTTCATTTTGGGTTATTTCAAAAGGAGAGCCTGTTTTTGATGAATAGGTTCTCCAATCAAGTCCGTCTTCAAAAGAATCAGAAACAATAACGTCTCCTTCACTTGCTGAAACCGATGGAGCCGGGGATATTCCCCCTGCACTTTCTCCGCCTGCAGCTGCACCCTCATAAAGCTTGATATTATCAATATATGTTTTACCTGTAGAAGCACCCGCACCGGTTAATATGATAATAATATTTTCGGTTCCTTCAGGTGCAACTTCGGTCAAAGAAACACTAATCCATTTACCCGTATCAGACTTACTGATAGACTTACTTAAAAGTCTTGTTCCGCCCGCATCATAAAAGGTTAAGAAAATCTTTGCACCAACACCTTCAACATTATAAATATCTCCGGTAATTTTGTACGTTGTGCCTGCTTTAGCAGGAATGTTATCTTTGGTTTTCATCCCATAAGTTTTGTCATCTTCGTCAAAAACGTATGCCCCGTTTTTACCCTCTGATGCATAATCGGAGCTGACTCCTGTATTTGATTCGTTGCATCTTGACGAGTTTGTATATATCCACTTTTCCATGCCATCTTCAAAAGATTCGGCAAATAATACCTTATCTTCCGCCATAACAGGTGTAAATGACACCAAGGATAGTACCATACTCAGTGCAAGAAACAGTTTCAATGCTTTTTTCATAATCTCACTCCTTATATTATTATAGTTTGATTGTATCATTATTACCCGAAAAAGTAAAATAGAATTTTCTTATTTTTTTATAATTTTCCGAACTTTTCATTGACTTTGGATTTTTTATTATGTAAAATATTATTGAATTATTAAATGTTTGGTGATGTTTATGGTAGTAAATATTAACACTTCGAATGTTTGTGATTTTTTTATCAATAAAATAGACAAAATTAAAAAAACTCACAGCATGTCCCCTCTTATGAACCATTGGGAGTTTAAATACGACAGGGTAAGATACACTGATTCTATAGTATATATATTGGGTGGAGAAGCAATGCTTTTTCCCGGAAATAAAGAATTTCATGTTAAAACCGGTGATATTGTACATCGCCCGCTTCATCTTCCTTACAAAGCATACGGAATAAAAGGTCCCTTTTATTATTTTGACATTTCGTTTTATGCCGATACAAAAAATGCGGTAATTGACAAAGTGATACACGATGAGGGCCAATATTTTCTAAAAAAGTTTGAAATGCTGTATACCAGATGGAATAGCCGAAACGGGCAATACATTTCAGAATGCAAAGGCTTACTTTATCTGCTTATGTCAGAACTTTTAACAGAATGTGATTATCTGAACCGCTCAGATAAAAAGTATGAAATTCTCTCCAAAGCAATTTCATATATAGAAGCAAATATTTCTAACTCTTTTTTCTCTTTGGAAGAGCTTTTAACTTATCTCAATATCAGCGATACATATTTCAGAAAAATATTTAAAGAACGCTATGGTGTAACACCGGTTAAATATATATGCGAATCAAGAATCCAAAAGGCTAAGGATTATCTCATTAATTCAGATATAAATATACAAAAAGCAGCAGAAATAACAGGGTTTACGGATGTTTATTATTTCAGCAATGCCTTTAAAAAAGCAACCGGGCTAAGTCCTTCCTCCTACAGGGAAAAATACAGAAGAAAAATATAATTTGCAAACCATATTAAGATAAGGACAAGAGCCATCTTGGCTCTTGTCCTTCAGACTGTCGAAAAAGTCGGTCTACCGCAAAAATCCATATAACATACGTCGATAAATAAAAATATTTATGATTCAAAATTGAATGGCAAGGGTATCATCGAGAAACCCTTGCCATTCTTTGCTTTTCACCAAAATGAGCCTTGCCGTACCTTTGTACTGTCTGCATTCATTTTGGTAAAATATACCTTCCTTTTATCAAAGTCTTTATTTTATATTATGTAATTTATTTAACTGTTTCAACCAGCTGGTCGATTACTGCTTTATCAGCCGAAGCTTCAAGCATATCGGTATCTGTGATAACAATAAGACCTCTTGCATCCCAGAAGATTTTCTTACCCATTACATTTTCAACAAATGCACGAAGAGGAAGCATTGTTCTGCCCTCAATTGACTGAGCAGGAACATCGATTGCGGTAACAGAACCGTTTATATCAATTTCTGCTTTATCTAAAACAATTTTAACTGTTTTATCTTTAAGTGTTAAAGTAACAGTTCGGGTTAAATCGTCCCAGCCAACCTCTGCGCCGAAGTTTTCAGCGATAAATCTTACGGGAACAAGTGTTCTTGAATCAACAATTGTTGCGATAACCTTATCATTTGTCTTGTCAATCAAAGTTTTCTGTCCGTTAACAAGAGCATTTGCAGAGCCTACAAATAATACAATTGATGATTTATTTAATATGTCAAGCTTGGTTTCTGCCTTTGGTGTTCCGCTTGTTTTACCGTCGCCACATATAACTCTTACGTTGTCTATATAGCTTTTACCAACAGATTTACTTGCACCTGTAATATATGCCACAAAGCTTGTTGTACCTTCAGGGGCAACCTCGGTCATGGAAACCTTTGTCCATTTACCCACCTCTGAGGTACCAACAGACTTGCTGACAATTTTCTGTCCGTCACTTCCGAAAAATCCAAGGAACAGCTTAGCTCCTACCCCTTCAACATTAAAAATATCACCGGAAATTGTGTAAGCTTCCCCTGCCTTTGCAGGATATTTTTCAGTCATGAATCCATATGCTGTTTCCTGGGATTCATCTATTACAAGTACAGAAGTTTTGCCGTCTGATGCTTTTTCTGTGGTAGCCTTATTGTTTTCCTCTGTGGACTTTGAATTGGTATATTTCCAGTTATCCATACCATTTTCAAAGGAATCGTAAAATCCACCATAAGTGTCTGTAGCCGGAGCTGATGGAGTAGCTGCTGCTATATCACCTGAACCGTCAGAACCACCTTCAACAACCTTAACGTTATCAACATATCCGTTTCCTACATTTTTAACAACCCCTGCAATACGAAGTCTGATATTAACAGTTCCTTCAGGAGCAACAAATGTTTTACTTCCGTTTTTCCATTCGTTGGTGGTTAAGCTTACGGAACCGCCTGCATTTGCAATATCTTTATTATCTGAATCTGTAAAACGAACATAAACTCTTATATTCGGAGCATCGTCATGTTTAAAATCAGCACTTACTGTATAGGATCCCCCCGGCTTTGCAGGAATAAAAGGACTAAATACATTAGGTGTTGACTCCTGAGTATCATCCTTTGCATAAACTGAATTTTTACCGTCTGATGCATCATTTGCGATTACTGCGTTACCCGCTTTTGCATAATCGTTGCCAAGAGTCCATCTTCCCATTCCATCCTCAAATGAATCAGAAAAGATTACATTTTCCGCAGCAACCGTATAAACTGCACATAGTGATAAAACCATAGATAAAGTAATAATAAGTGATAAAATCTTTTTCATATTATTCATCCCTTCTTGTTTATAATTCTATTTTACTATTGCAAAAACATAATGTAAATATATTTTCTTGTATAAAACATTGCATTTGGGGAACTATTGCAAGGATTATTGCTTTTTTCTATGTATATTTCCCAACAGCCCCGATACCGATACTGTAAGTGCACCTACAGCGTCAATTATGATATCGTGCATGGTATCGGAAAGTGCCGCATTGCCTGTAAGCAGACTTCCGTTTTCCAGACGGTATTTTTGCATATTAAGTCCGAAAAAACAGTCACCCGAAAACTCATATATTTCCCACAGTGCACCGATAGACAGGGCAAATGAAAAAGCAAAGAGGGAAACAAAATAAGGATTAAGATTCATCTTTATTTTTTCGGATTTATTTAAAATATCAACAAGAGAAAAACCGAATGCACCGAGCATTCCGGCGCTGAAGCAATGAAGCACATCATCCCAGTGAGGAATAAGATAGTAGAACTGCCTTACCTCGCCAAGATAGATAGCACAGTATAAAAACACAAAATAGGCAATCGCCATTGCATTTGGCATTTCAAAGGAGAATTTCTTCTCTAAAAATGCAGGAACACCCAAAACCACAATCCCCAGTATACATTGAAGAAGCATCAGAACATAATCGCTTCTTACATGGGCTGCAGCCTCATCGGTAACCGATGAAGATGTTATAATTTTATATATTGAAAATACCACCGAAGCTATAAGAGTAACATAAACCGCAACAGCAGTAATAAGTCTCCCTTTATTTTTCATATAATCACTCTTTCCATTCAATAAAAGCGTAGCTGTCCATTACCTGAAAAAATTTTGCAAGCCTTTCGTATAAAGGCTCCGCCTTTTCCCCGAATTTTCCCTTTACAGCCTCACCCATTTCAAGAATGCTTGTTTTCCCGTCAGCCAGAGCCAGCGCAAAGCTTCCAAGCTCATCAAGATGAATATAGCTTAGCTTTGGCTTACCAAAAAGCTTTTGGGCGATTTTGTTCATAATCCCTTTATTTTCTATACAAAGAGTAATAATCCCGTTTTTTTCTTCAAATGAGATGCCCTCCTTCAAGGAGGGCTTTTTCTCTAAATAATTTTCCTTCATAGCTTATTTTCTCTTTTTAAATACCGAGAAGGTAAGAAGGCTTAAAATAACAAGTCCGAATACTACAAGCGCAAGGATTGTTACCATAAACGGCGGAAGAGAAATAAGACCTGATAAATCAAACAGACCGTCAATTCCCGCTACCGCACAAAGCGCAAGAATGATACCGACAACCCCTTCACCTGCAATCATACCCGAGCAGAACAGGATACCGTCGTTTACAATTTCCTTTTTCTTATTCTCATCCTTCTTCATCTTATCAAATACAAGACGGATAAGACCGCCCACCATAATACAAGCATTAAGATGAACAGGAAGATAGATACCGATCGCAAAAGGAAGCACAGGAATACCAAGTATTTCTATAATAATTGAAATGAACACACCGATAAATACCAATACCCAAGGCAGGTCAGCATTCATAACACCCTCGATAATCATCTTCATTAAGGTAGCCTGAGGAGCAGCAAGCTCTTCCGAGCCAAAGCCCCATGCAGCATCAAGAAGATAAAGGGTTCCGCCGATAGCAAGAGCAGAAGCAACTACACCGATGATTTCGCCAATCTGCTGTTTTTTAGGAGTTGCACCAAGCAGATAACCGGTCTTTAAATCCTGTGAAGTATCACCGGAGATTGCCGCAACGATACAAATAATAGAGCCGATAGCAATAGCTGCCTGCATACCGTGAGAGCCTACATCACCCGTAACCTTTAATATTAAAGTGGAAATAAGAAGGGTTGCAATAGCCATACCCGAAACAGGGTTATTACTGCTCCCTACAAGACCAACCATTCTTGAAGAAACGGTTGCAAAGAAGAAGCCGAATACAACAACAATTACTGCACCAAGAGGTGAAACGGGAATTGCAGGAACAAGCCATACAAGAAGGGTTAAAGCTGCAATTGCCCCGATAACTATTTTCATGCTTAAATCCTTTTCGGTACGAAGGTCGGAAGCAGAGCTGCCCCCTGCCACACTCTTCATAGCACCCTTAAAAGTGTTTATAATAAGAGGTAAGGATTTTATTAAGCTTATTATACCGCCGCATGCCAAAGCACCTGCACCGATATAACGGATATATGAAGACCAGATTCCTGAAGCACCGCTTGCCGCGTAAATATTTCCGATTGTGTCGGTACCCGGATAAAGAATTATATCCTTACCGAATAAAACAATCATAGGAATTAAAACAAGCCAGCTTAAAACACCGCCCGAGAACATATAGGAGGAAATTTTAGGACCGCAGATATAACCAACACTTAAAACAGCGGGGTAAATCTGAGTTCCGATTTCTCCTGCAAAGCCTTTAACCTTAAAGGCAATTTCTCCGGGAACAACCTTAAGACCGTCGATAATGAATTTAAAAAGGCCTGCAAAGCCCATACCTGCAAAAACGGTGGTAGCATTTGCACCGCCCTCTTCACCTGCAAGTAAAACCTCTGCACAGGCTGTACCTTCGGGATAAGGTAAAACGCTGTGCTCCTTAACGATTAAAGCGTTTCTTAAAGGCACCATAAAGAAAACACCAAGCAAACCGCCAATTAAGGCAATCAGTGTGATTTCTATGATACCCGGCTTATCCATAACGCCCTCAGCCGCCCATAAAAACAGTGCGGGAAGGGTAAATATAGCACCTGCGGCAACCGATTCACCGGCAGAGCCGATGGTCTGCACCACATTGCTCTCTAAAATTGAATTTTTACGCATAATAACACGTATAACACCCATTGATATAACTGCCGCAGGAATAGATGCAGATACTGTCATACCTACTCTTAATCCAAGATATGCATTCGCAGCACCGAATATAACCGCAAGCAATATACCCATAATAATTGAGGTAACGGTTAACTCGGGAGTAACTCTGTCAGCAGGGATATAGGGTTTAAACTGTTTGTTATCCATACTTTTTCTCCTTTTTGTTAATCATTCTTAGTTTTAACAACTTTTGTGTTTTTTAACACTTTTTTAGATTGTATCACAGATTTACAATTTTTTCAATCTTTTTAAGTGAAAATGGAAATAAAATAACAAATTAACAACATCATATTTCCGTTTATTTAACGGAATACTTTTCATTCCACCTCATCCGTCCTTTTCTCGTTGCCGAAAGGCAACATATCGAGTTCCGAAGGAACATATCGAGTGCGAAGCACATATCGAGTTTTGCTTTTTAAAAACATATCGAAAATCCCAAAGGGATTTATACCAAGAATCCTCCCACCGCTAAAGCGGTCCCCCCTCCTTTAGGCAAGGAGGGCTTGGCGTGCCGGGTCGTCACGCCCTACCGAAACTTCAGAGATATTAACTCCCCAAAAAAAGCAGGAAAAATTTCTTGGATTGGATGAATTTAGCCTGAAAGGTGGAACCCGAAGCTGTATGAGATACATCAGCAGCAAAGCATTTAAAACTTTATCCCAAAAAAAGCAGGAAAAATTTCCTGGAATAAATGAAAAACACCCGAAGGTGTATGAGATACATCTGCAGCCATCTAAGAGCTATCCAAATCCGTCTATATCACTTAAAAATTGGCTTTTTCTTCGTTGTCACCTTTGGTATACCTCGTATTACCAAAGCCTTCCGCCTTGAAAAATCACAATTTTAAAGCGATATGAGTTCTTCGAATTTTGAAATAATAAATTATTTCAAAACGGATTATTACACCTCTTAATACGACTAAACGAAAAAAAGGTAATAATCACAAAAAGTGATTATTACCCGAAGCCCGAAGGCGTATTTAGATACGTCGAGTGGTTTTTTTCGTTTAATAGGCGCTTTTTTTGATATTGGTGGCTCGATGCCGCCAATGTCAAACGAAAAGCAGGAAAAATTTCCTGGAATAAATGAAAAACACCCGAAGGTGTATGAGATACATCGAGAGGTGTTTTTCATTTATAACGCAAAGCATTTAAAATCATAAATTTGCTTGCAAATTTATACCTTAATATAGTAATGTATACTAAAACAAAATGTGCCTACCATTCGGTAAGCACATTATTTTTTTATCTATCCCCTGCTTTGCGTGGTCCGGGGAATTTTAACGCTTTTTTTACGCTTTTTTTACGCTTTTTACTACTTGGTACCGAAGATTCTGTCCCCTGCATCTCCCAATCCCGGAACTATATACATGTGGTCATTAAGCTTTTCATCAACTGCCCCACAGTAGATATCTACATCGGGGTGAGCCTTGGAAAGAGCTTCAATTCCTTCGGGTGCTGCGCAAAGACATACGAATTTGATATTTGTACATCCCTTGTCCTTTAAAAGATTTATGGCATCAATTGCAGAGCCGCCGGTAGCAAGCATCGGGTCAAGAACGATAACATCCCTTAATTCGATATTATTGGGAAGCTTGCAGTAATATTCAACGGGCTTGAAGGTTTCGGGATCACGGTAAAGACCTATATGACCAACCTTGGCTGCGGGGATAAGGCTTAGCATACCGTCAACCATACCAAGACCTGCACGAAGAATAGGAACCAAAGCAAGAGCTTTACCTGAAATAACCTTTGTTTTGGTTGTGCAGATAGGTGTTTCGATTTCAATCTCCTTTAAAGGAAGATCTCTTGTTGTTTCATAGCAGATAAGCATGGAAACTTCCTTTACAAGTTCACGAAATTCCTTACTGCTTGTTTTCTTATCTCTTAATAAAGACATTTTGTGGATAAATAATGGGTGATCCATTACAGTTACTTTTCCCATAGTAAGCTACCTCCGTTTTTTTTAATATTTTACTCCAAATTCATTATTTTGTCAACTCTAACCTGATGTCTTCCGCCCTCAAATTCTTCTCTTAAAAATGTATCAAGAATTGATTTTGCAAGCTCAACACCTGTTACCCGGGCACCCATACATAAAATATTGGCATTATTATGATTTCTGCTCATTTTTGCACAGTACTCGTTTGTGCAAAGTGCGGCACGGATTCCCTTTACCTTATTTGCGGCAATGGAAATACCTATTCCCGTTCCGCAAAGAAGAATTCCTCTTTCACATTCCCCTGAAACTACAATCTTTGCGGTTTTTTCAGCAATATCGGGATAGTCCACGCTGTTTAAATCGTATGTACCGCAGTCAGTAACATCATAGCCCTTTTCCTTAAGATATTCTCTTAAAACATCCTTTAATTCTACTGCGCCATGGTCAGCGCCGATTGCAATTTTCATTTTACTTTTCTCCTTTTACTCTTTCTGCCTGGGAAAGTCTTAAATATTCTGCTTTCACATCACGGTAATCAAGCTCTTTTCCGTATTTTAAAGCTGCCCTTATAACTGAGGGTCCGCTTCCGAATATTATATGCTCCGGGGCAATCAGATATTTTTTGTTAAAACTGTTTATAATTTCAATATTAGGGTAAACGCCATCCCCTGTAAAGATAACCTTATCAAAGTTAAATTCCTTTATTTTTTCCAGAAACTCCGAAAGAGGCATTGCCGAATCCGGAATAACCTTTTTTCCGTTCAAGTAAGCCGCACAGTAAACCTCGCCCCGTCTTGCGTCCATTAAAGGGGCATATAAAACCTCCTCAGAGCCATCAGAAACATTCTCATAGAGGGCATCAAGGGTTGATACCGTATAGCAGGGCTTATTCAAAGCATGGCACAGTCCTTTGACTGTTGCAAGACCGATTCTCAATCCCGTAAAGGAGCCGGGACCGTTGGTTACCGCAAGAGCATCAATATCCTTAATGTCAAGCTGGGCAATTTTAAGCGCCATATCAATCATTTCCAGAAGCTTTTCCGAATGGGTTCTTTTGTGGTTTAAGGTAAAGGAGGCAAGCACCTTTTCCCCGTCGCAAATCCCCACTGAAGCAGTTTTCGTGGAGGAATCTATTCCAAGTATAATCATTTTGCTACCTCCGCCGTAATTGTTCTTTCCGGGCTTTCGTAATCGCCGCTTTTTTCAATGGTTACCCTTATAACAGGATAGCCCTCGAAGGCTTCGGGGATTTTTTCTGCCCATTCTATTATTTTTATCCCGTCATTATCAAGGTATTCGTAAAAACCGATATTATAAAGCTCCTCTTCCTCTTCAATACGGTAAATATCAAAATGATAGATATCCAGATCACCCTTATACTCATTTACAATTGTATAGGTAGGGCTTACCACATAATCGGTAACATTGAAAAACTTACAAATTCCCCTGGTAAATACGGTTTTTCCCGCACCAAGGTCACCGTCCAAGGCCACAATATCCCCGGGCTTTAAGCTTTTTGCAAACTCAAAACCTGCTTTTAAGGTATCTTCCTCGGTAAGGGCGGTTATTTTAGAATAAGCCATCAATCACACCACCGTCTGTAACATCAACCTTTTCAGCAGCGGGAATCTTGGGAAGTCCGGGCATGGTCATAATCTTACCGGTTAAAACGGTTATAAATCCTGCGCCTGCATTAACATAAAGGTCTCTTACCGTTACGGTAAAGCCTTCAGGTCTTCCTAAAAGAGCAGGGTTATCGGAAAGTGAATACTGGGTTTTTGCCATACATACAGGCATATTCGCAAATCCGTTTTCAGTTAAGAATTTAATTTCCTTATCTGCCTTGGGCTCGTAGATTACTCCGTCGCCGCCGTAGATTTCTTTAACTATCTTTTCTATTTTTTCCTTAATGGAAAGGTCGGTACCGTAAATATGCTTAAAGTCTGCCTTTTCGGTTTCAAGGGTTTCCAAAACGGTATTTGCAAGGTCCATGGTACCCTCGCCGCCTTCTGCAAAGCATTTGGAGATTTCACATTTTACGCCAAGCTTTTCACAGTATTCCTTAACCAGCTTAACCTCATTATCGGTATCGGTAAAGAAGTGGTTAAGTGCAACCACAACGGGAAGACCGAATTTCTTTATATTCTCAATATGCTTGCCAAGGTTTACAATACCTTTATTTAAAGCATCGCAGTTTTCTTCACTTAAATTTTCCTTCTTAACCCCGCCGTTATATTTCAGGGCACGGATGGTTGCAACAAGTACAACCAGTGACGGCTTAAGATTTCCGAAACGGCATTTGATATCAAGGAACTTTTCGGCACCTAAGTCAGCACCGAAGCCTGCCTCGGTAATAACATAGTCACAAAGCTTAAGCGAAAGCTTGGTTGCGATTAAGCTGTTACAGCCGTGTGCAATATTCGCAAAAGGTCCGCCATGAATGATACAGGGCGAATTTTCAAGGGTCTGAACTAAATTGGGCTTAATTGCATCCTTTAAAAGAGCAGTCATTGCACCCTCAGCCTTAAGCTGACCTGCGGTGATGATTTCGCCCGTATAGGAATAGCCTACGATTATTTTTGAAAGTCTTTCCTTTAAATCGCTTAAATCGGAGGCAAGGCATAAAATAGCCATAATTTCACAGGCAACGGTTATCATAAAATGATCCTCTCTTACCTGACCGTCGGTTCTCTCGCCAAGACCTATAACCACATTTCTTAAATTACGGTCGTTGATATCAAGAACTCTTTTTATTTTTATGCTTTTCGGATCAAGTCCGAGAGCATTACCCTGGTGAATATGATTATCCGCCATAGCGCATAAAAGGTTATTTGCACTTGTTATTGCGTGCATATCCCCTGTAAAGTGCAGGTTAATATCCTCCATAGGTACAACCTGGGAGTATCCGCCGCCTGCGGCACCGCCCTTAAGACCGAAGGTGGGACCAAGCGAAGGCTCTCTTAAAGCAATAAGAGATTTCTTGCCAAGCTTGTGAAATGCCTGTCCGAGACCAACGGTGGTGGTAGTTTTTCCTTCCCCTGCCGGAGTAGGATTAATAGCGGTAACAAGAATTAACTTACCGTCCTCATTATCCTTTACTCTTTCAATAAGTTCAAAGGAAAGCTTGCCCTTATATTTTCCGTAAAGCTCGATTTCATCCTCGGTGATATCAAGCTTTGAGGCAATCTTTGTGATGGGCTCCATTTTTGCGCCCTGTGCAATTTTAATGTCTGATAACATATAAAAATCCCCCTTTTAGTTTACTAAATCCTTTATCCATTTTTTCTTTATTATTCTTATTAAAACAACTGTACCCTTAACCAGCTCCTCGGTTCTTGAAATTATGTAAACCGCAATTACCGGAAGACCGATATTCGCCCCGATCAGCGAGCCGAAAACTCCAACTGTCCAGATGGTAACAGAATCGGTCAGAAGGCAGAAAAGCGAATCACCGCCCGAGCGGAGGCTTCCGCAGATATTAAGATAATTGAATGCGGATACGGGCATACAAACCGTGGCAACAAGATACATTCCCTTTGCAATTTCCTTTGCCTCCGCCGATATGTTGAAAAGATTTAAAAACATCGGCGAAAGAAGATATGTAGCAATGGCTATTAGGAAGGAAATAAGGGGCAGCACCACGGAGAGCTTAAGAGTTCTCTCATAGGTTTCCTCATATCTTTTAAGACCTATAAGCTTGCCCAGCATAACACCTGCGGCAAGACCTGTGCCTATGAAGAATACCCCGGTTAAATCTCTTAAAATATTTATAACATTAAGGGCGGCAACCGCCTGGGTTGAAATCTTTGCAAAGATTGAAATCATTATGGTGGTTGCAAGTGCCCAGGAGCTTTCGTTTATAATAACGGGTGTTACCTTTATTGCAAACTGCTTTAAGAAGGCTTTGGTAATACCCTTATATTCGTAAAATCTTGTAAACACAAAGTCAAGCTTTTTAACCGAAAATGCCAGAATAACCGTTACCTCAAAAATTCTTGCAATCAGGGTTCCGAAAGCGGCACCCAATACCCCAAGCTTGGGAAAACCGAATTTACCGAAAATAAGAATATAGTTTATAACCGTATTTACCAGTATTGAAACAATTGAGGCAATAAGGGGTACCTTCGGATGCTCAAGTGCCTTTAAAATGTAGGAAAATACATAAATAATTCCCGTAACCAGAAAGCCCGGTGCAATTATTCTTATATATCCCATTCCTTCCTTTATAACCAGAGGGTCATTGGTAAGAAGCTTCATTATTTCCCCGGGGAAAAGGCTTCCCGCAATTGCAAAAGCAAGAGAAAAAACAAAGGAGCCTATCATATTTATAAGCATCACTCTTTTAATTCCCTTTAAATCTCCCTTACCCCAATATTGAGATACAAAGGCGGTTGCACCGCTGCAAAGACCGAAGACCACAAGGGTGTAGAGAAAAAACACCTTATTGGCAAGCCCGACTGCCGCAACGGCAACATCGCCAAGTCTTCCGATCATAAGATTATCCACTAAATTTACCATGGTGGTAAGTAAATTCTGAAGCCCCATGGGAATGGAAATCAATATAAACTGTTTATAAAACTGCTTGTTGTTCATTTTATATTTCAAAATCGGCAGGATTGTGCTTTATTGCCGATCTTCTTCCCCTCCGCAAATCCTTTTTCATTATATCATACTTAAATTTCCTGCAGGATTCCTCATCCGACATAAAATTCTTCTTTTTTTCACAAAAAACATCCGAGGTAGCTGAAAAACGCTTGGCAAAAGCACAAAAGCGGCAGACAGCAGGCGCCTCATTGCTCCAAAGCGGAGTTTCTTCGTTAACCTTTTTCATAATTATCTTCTCCTGTTACGACCGTTGAAAATAAGTAAAATTCTCAGGAAGTTTGCAACCGCAACAAGTGCAGATGCCACATAGGTAAGAGCCGCTGCGGTAAGCACCTTTTTTACTCCTCTTATTTCATCCCCGGATAAAATTCCCGAAAGAGCATTGACCGCTCTTCTGGACGCATCAAATTCAATGGGCAGAAGTAAAAGCTGAAAAATAACCGTTGAGGCAAAAAGAACAATTCCTATTTCAACAAGGATTTGTGAAAAGAAAAGCCCTAAAATTGCTATCGGCAATGCCGCCGAGGAGGCAAAGCTTACCACGGGAAAAATTGCCGTTCTTATTTTTATGGGAAAATATCCCATATGATACTGAAGAGCATGTCCCGCTTCATGGCAGGCAACTCCCAGTGCCGCAACGGTGGAAGAACCGTATACAGGCTCAGACAAGCTGATTTTTTTATTTTTAGGATTAAAATTATCGCTTAAATGCCCCGGGGTAGAAATAATTTCAACATCCCTGACTCCGCTTCCCGAAAGCATTCTTCCTGCAAGCTCGTTGGATGTATATGAGGTTAAAACCCCCGAATATTTGTTAAAGGTGGACTTTACATACCATTGTGCAGCAAACGAGCATATAAGCGCAGGCACAACCAGAACAAGATAAAAAATATCAATTGTATATAAGCCTATCAATCCTTATTCCTCCTTAAATACCATACCGACCTCAAGCTTATGGCCAAGCATATATTCGGAAACGGTCATTCTTCTTGAATTTTCGGCGTGAAGCTCTTTTATATATAAAATTCCGCCGCCGCAGATAATTCCAAGACCCTTTTCCTCACTGATGCTTGCAATTTTCCCGTAATCGGTACCGTCACATTCTTCTCCGATAAAGCCCTCATAGAGCTTTATCTTTTTACCCTCTAAATAAGTATAGGCAACCGGAGCCGGATTCATTCCCCTTAAAAAATTACATATTTCATAAGGAGTCTTTGAAAAGTCAATAAGAGCATCCTGTTTTCTTATCATTGGAGCATAGGTTGCTTCCGCTTCATTCTGCTGAATTCTTACCGTCTTTTTATCTCTTAATTTTACAAGGGTTGTTCTTAAGGCTACAGCACCCACATTCATAAGCTTATCAAAAAGGCTTCCTGCAGTATCGGTATCCTCAATTTCAACAGGGTATCTTAATAAAATATCCCCCGTATCCATCCCCTCATTCATAAGCATGGTGGTAATACCCGTTTCCTTGTCTCCGTTTATAATACTCCACTGAATGGGTGCGGCACCTCTTAATTTAGGCAAAAGAGAGCCGTGAACATTTATACATCCCATTGGCGGAAAGGAAAGAATATATCCGGGTAAAAGCTTTCCGTATGCCACAACCACGATAACATCGGGATTAATTTCTTCAAGATAGGGCATAAGCTCATTATTTTTTAAAGACTCGGGCTGGAAAACCTCAATTCCGTTTTCAAGAGCACACTCCTTAACAGGTGAGAAGCTTACCTTATGACCTCTGCCTCTTTGTCTGTCAGGCTGTGTAACAACGAGAGGAACTTCATATCCCTCTTTTATAAGCATTTCAAGACAGGGAACCGCAAAATCGGGGGTTCCCATAAATATAACCTTCATAAATTATCCCTCACAATACTCGGTAACCCTTTGTCTGAACAGGATTCCGTCCAGATGGTCGATTTCATGGCAAAGTGCTCTTGCAAGCAGTCCTGTTCCGGTAACCATAACCTCATGGCCCTCACGGTCAAGAGCTCTTACCTGAACATTCATAGGTCTTTCGGTAATTCCCGATATTCCGGGAAGGCTTAAGCAGCCTTCAACCTCATACTGCTCACCTGTAGAGCAAACTATTTCGGGGTTGATAAGCTCTAAAACGCCGTTACCGATATCTATTACAACAACTCTTTTTAAAATTCCAACCTGGGGTGCGGCAAGTCCTACACCGTCAGCCGCATACATGGTTTCCTTCATATCGTCCAAAAGTGCACAAACTCTGTCATCAACCTCTGTTACATTACGGGAAACCTTGTTAAGAATGGGATCTCCCTCTTTTAAAATATTTCTTAAAGCCATTTTATTTCTCCTCTCAGTTTTACAGCATATTTACCGGGTTTATATCAACCGAAAGCCCGATATCCTTCACCTTATAGTTTTCGTTATAGTTGGCATAAAGCTTTTTAAGGATACCCGAAATATCCTCCGAGGCTTTTGCCTTTAATAAAATACGCATACGGTATTTATTTTTTATTCTCGCCAGGGGTGCAAAGTTAGGTCGGTAAATCCTTAATTCCTCGTCGGTTAATTTAAGATTTCTGCCTGCGGTTACAAGGATATTATAGCATTCCTTTATAAGCTTCATACAAAGCTCCTTATTCTCACTCTGGCAAATTATATTTATTATATCACAGAAGGGCGGAAAATTCATCTGTTTTCTTAAATTTATTTCAGATTCGTAAAATTCCTCGTAATCTCCCTTCCCTGCAAGCTTTATAACATAATGGTCAGGGTTATAGGTCTGGATAATTCCTATCCCCTCCTTATCGCCCCTCCCCGCTCTTCCGATAACCTGGGTTATCTGGGAGAAGGTACGCTCGGTAGCACGGTAATCCTCAAGATGAAGTCCCCCGTCTGCCGCAAGCACACAGGATAAGGTTACATTTTTAAAATCAAGCCCCTTTGTTATCATCTGGGTGCCGAGTAAAATATTTATATTCTCTCTTTCGAATTTTTCAAGAATCTTCTCATGAGAGAATTTCGCACGGGTAGTATCCGCATCCATTCTTATATAGCTTAAGTGGGGAAATTCTTTTTTAATTTCCTCCTCAACCTTCTGGGTGCCCTTGCCGAAATGCTTTATATAGCTGCTTTTACATTCGGGACAAGCGGTGAAATTTTCTCTTTCATAGCCACAGTAATGGCAGGAAAGAATATTTCTTGCACTGTGATAGGTTAAGGAAACATCGCAGTGAGGGCATTTTGCCACAAAGCCACAGCTTCTGCAGCTTACAAAGGTGGAATAGCCTCTTCGGTTAATGAATAAAACCGACTGTTCATTCATACTGCCTCTTTTTAAAAGCGCCTCCTTTAAAAGACCTGAAAAGGGAGAAAAGTTTCCTTCCCGCAGTTCCTTTCTCATATCCACGATATGGGCTTCGGGAGGCTTTTTGTTATTTGTCCTCTTCGTAAGCTTAATTAATTTATAGTCGCCCTTTTTCGCGTGGTAATAGCTTACCACCGACGGTGTTGCGGATGCTAAAACCAATGTTGCACCCTCATAGGAGCAACGGCATTTTGCAATCTCCAAGGTATCGTATTTGGGAAATACATCGGATTTATAGGAGTTTTCATGCTCCTCGTCAATAACAATTATTCCTACATTTTCCAAGGGGGCAAAGATTGCCGAGCGGGCACCGATTACCACACGGATTTCGCCCCTTTTTATAAGCTTATACTGATCATAGCGTTCTTCCCTGGAAAGTCCCGAGTGAATAACCGCAACTCCATCTCCGAAGCGGGAGAAAAATCTTGAAACCATCTGAGGTGTAAGAGAGATTTCGGGAACAAGCACAATGGCATTCTTCCCCTCCTTTAATTTTTCCTCGATAACCTGAAGGTAAACCTCGGTTTTTCCCGAGCCTGTTATCCCGTGAAGAAGATATGTACTAAAGTTACCCGAAAGTATTTCATCTATCGCTTCCCTTTGCTCCAAGGTGGCGGGAAGCTTTTCATTTCTATCAAAATCCCTGTTTTTAAAAGGATCTCTTAAAAGCTCGTTTTCACTTACCTCAATAAGACCTGCCTCTGTAAGCTTTTCAATACCGTCCTTTGTGATTTTGGTATAGGCCCTTAAATCCGAAAGCACCATACTTTTGTTTTCCTTAAGAGCCTCAAGAGCTTTTATACGGGTGGTTGCCCTTTTGTTTTTCTCAATGTATTCATCACATTCGGAATTGTTCACAATAAGGGTAACAACTCTTATGGTTTTATCCTTAAGCCCCTCCGAATGAATGCTTCGTATATCAATAAGCCCCTTCTCCTCCATGCCAAGAAGCAGAGCACGAAGTCCCTTAAGTTTTACCTTTTCCCTTAAGGCGGAGTAGGAGCAGCCGTTGAATTTATAAAGAAGGCTTACAATTTCTTCCTCTTCAGCCGACAAGTCCTCTTCACCGTCCGAAAGAAGAAAAATCTGCTCGTCCACAAAGGTTTTAAGACCCCCGGGCATATTGAGCTTCAGTGCATCGTAATAGGTGCAAAGATATTTTTCCTTTAAGAATTTTGCAATAACAAAGCCTGTTTCGGAGATAACGGGAGTGGCATCAATTACCTCTTCGATTGACTTTATCCCCTTTATTTTTTCACGGTCACTGTAAACATCAAAAACAATCCCCTCTGTTTTTCCATAGTTTCCAAACGGGATTATAACTCTCTTACCCGGTACCACCTTATTCTCAAGTTCAAGAGGAATCTTATAGCAGAAAAGACGGTCCAGCTCATGTGCTTTTTTTGTGATTACAATGTCGGCATACATATATTGCGCCTTCTTTTATTCATAGTTATATATAATATAACATAAGGCGCGTCTTTTTTCAAGAAAATATTATATTTCAGAAATCTTAAGACGAGTGCCCTTTCTTATGAGTGCCTCGAAAAGCTCCCCTTCGGTAAAGGACTTAATCACCCGTCCGCCCTCTATTACGGTAAAAATGTGATACCCTGAAAGAGTGAGACTGTCAAGAATTTTTCGCACCTCAAAATCCTTTGAAACCGCAATATGCCGTATCTTCATTTTTTCAAGGCGCCTTTCCTTTTCTTTGTATTCATAAATCTCCTTAAGCAGATATTTCATACTGTGATTTTTACCCCCGAATAAGGAAAAGAACAAAAAGGCTCCGATTATGATAAGAGAGAAATTAAAGCCGGTTTCAAAAAGCAAATACACTCCCAGTAAAACAAGTAATACAGAGATTATCCTGGATACCAGAAGAGCTTTCTTATATCCTGAAAGATAACCGCAGCTATCACAAAGAAGTGCCTTTAAAACCCGACCTCCGTCAAGAGGGAGGCAGGGCAACAGGTTAAAAAAGCCCATAAATAGATTTGAGGTTGCAAAAAAAGTTCCTTTTTCACCAAAAAAAAGAAAAATAAATGCAAGAAGAAAATTAACAAGCGGTCCTGCAAGAGCTATTTTTATTTCCGCACCGGGGCTTTTGAAAAACTCCTCCTTAAGAACAAAGGAAATGCCGAAGGACTCTAATTTTACACATACTATATTAACTCCCTCCCCCGAGCAGGCGATAAGATGCCCCAGCTCATGAAAAAAGGCGGTAAAAAAAGCTAAAAGATAAGGCTTATGTACCCCTAAAAGAAAGATTATTAACAAAGTGGGAGGCATAAGAGGGCTTATCCTTATTTTTTTCACAGCAGATACTCCCCGGGATTTACACACTTCTTTTCATTCCTTACCTCAAAATGAAGATGGGGGCCGGTTGACCTTCCCGTTGAGCCCGAAAGCCCGATTACCGTTTCCTTTGAAACAGAGTCTCCCGGCTTTACCGACTGACTGTTTAAGTGTCCGTAAAGGGTAACTATGGAGGGAGTATGCTCAATCATAACAAATTTTCCGTAAAACTCATTTTCTTCAACCCGTATCACCCTTCCCTCTCCCGCCGAATGAACCGGGGTATTTTCAGGCACACTTATATCCATCCCCGTATGCTCCTCCTCACCCTCTCCGTCAGGTCGCTGTCTCAGCCCAAAAGGAGAGGTTATTTCTCCCTGAACAGGAAGACTCAGAATGCGATTTCCCATAGTGTGACATTTAACAACCTGCCCAACCTCTGCAAAAAGCCTTCCGTAGTCGCAGTCGGTTTTGAAAATAACATTAAGGGTTTTATTGAAACCTGCAGGATAAATTTTAATAAAAATCCCAACAATAAGTAAAAAAACTGCGCAGATAAGCCTTAAATTGAAAGGCGGTCTTTCCTTCCTTTTTACCTCTTTTCCCGTTGCTCTTTTTTTCATAGCCAAGCCTCCTTTTTTATATAATATATTTTATATATTACTTATTTATTAAAAAAACTTGAAAAAACTGCCTTTTATTGATATAATGTATTTGAAGAAATTTTGTTAAAAGAGTGGTAGAAGTTATGTTTTTTAAATCAATTGAGATGACCGGGTTTAAATCCTTCCCGGATAAAATTGACTTAAGCTTTGAAAAAGGAATTACCTGCGTTGTAGGTCCTAACGGAAGCGGTAAAAGTAACATTTCCGATGCTATCAGATGGGTTATGGGTGAGCAGAGCATCAAAACCTTAAGAGGCGGAAAAATGGAGGATGTTATTTTTTCTGGTACCCAGAAAAGAAAGCCTCTCGGCTTTTGCGAGGTAAGCCTTCTTGTTGACAATAAGGACAGGGGGCTTAACATTGATTTTGACGAGGTGCTGGTTACACGAAGAATTTTCCGCTCGGGAGACAGCGAATATTACATAAATAAATCCCAGTGCCGTCTTAAGGATATCCAGGAGCTGTTTATGGATACCGGTCTCGGTAAGGACGGTTATTCCCTTGTAGGTCAGGGAAAGATAGATAATATAATCGCAGGTAAACCTTCCGAAAGAAGAACCTTCTTTGAGGAGGCCTGCGGTATTTCAAAATACCATCACAAAAAGGATGAGGCAGAAAGAAAGCTTAACAATACCAACGATAACATAGTAAGAATAAATGACATTGTAAACGAGCTTGAAAATCAGCTTGAGCCTCTTAAAATCCAGTCGGAAAAAGCAAAGAAATTCCTGGTTTTAAGAGATGAATTAAAGGAGCTTGAGGTTAATGTATGGTTAAATAACTATTACGAATATAAAAGCTCACTTGATAAAATCAGGGAGGATTTTGAAAATTCGGGAAAGGCGCTGGAGGCTACCAACCAAAAAATGGAGGCTCTTGACGAAAAAATAGTTGAGCTTACCAATCTTTCAAGAGAGCTTCAGGAGGAAACCGACAAGCTTATTGAAAATAAATATAATCTTGAATACAATATCAAGATTTATGAAAATCAGATTGAAATTTCCGAAAATAATATTTCCCATGAGAATGAAAATATAAAAAGACTTACCGCGGAGAAAAAAGAGCTGGAAAAGAAAATCAGTCAGTTTGAAGCAAATAAGGCTGAATTTATGAAGGTTATAGAAACCTTAAACAAAGAGAAGGCAGAGGCAGAGGCGGAGGTTTCAGGACTTACCGAAAAGTTAAACGGAATTTTAAACGACATTAATTCCCACGACTCCAGACTTTCCGAGTTCAAATTAAAGCTTTCCGAGCTTAACGGTCAGCTGATAAATAACAAGGCGTTAAAATCCTCCACGGAGACCTCAATTGAGGAAATCAGAGAAAGAATTGATAACTCCCTTTTATCCGAAGAGGAAAAGCAGAGAAGAATTGACGGAATAAATGAAAAAATAAATGCCATCAACAGGGATATTGATGAAATTGTCAGAAAAGAAGAGGATAATAAGGAGACCTTAAGCCGTCAGGAATTAAAAATTTCAAGGCTTGAGGGAGAGGAGTTTGCCCTGAAGGAGAAAAAAGCAGCTCTTACCGATGAAGAGGCAAGAGCAAAGGGCCGTCTTGAAATGCTTAAGGATATGGAAAGCAATTTCTCGGGAAGTCCCAAGGGTGTTAAGGAGCTTCTTACCGTAAAGCCGGGGGGTGCCCGTTTGTACGGCACGGTTGTTTCTCTTATAAAAACCGAGCCCGAATATGCCAAGGCTATTGACAGTGCTTTGGGCGGTGCCTCGGGGAATATCGTTTGCGAAAATGAAAATGACGCAAAGGAAGCAATTAACTATCTTAAGAAAAATAAGCTTGGCAGAATTACCTTTATGCCTCTTACAACAATCAAAGGGCAGAGTCCTCTTAAGGAAAAGCTTACCGGTGAGCCCGGATTTACCGGTATGGCAAGCGAGCTTGTTACCTGTGATAAGAAATATGAAAAAATAGTTGAAAGCCTGCTTCTTCGTGTAGCGGTATTTACCGATATGGATTCGGCTGTAAAGGTAACAAAAAAATACAACCATTCCTTTAAGGCGGTAACCTTAACGGGCGAGCTTTTCAATATCGGAGGCTCCATAACCGGCGGTGAATATAAAAACAACTTAGGCGGAATGCAAAGGCAGGCGGAAATTGCAAGCCTTGATAAGAAAACCTTAACCTGCGAGGCTCAGCTTAAGGAAACCGAAAAACATCTTTCTGACAAAAAAGATGAGATAAGAATTCTTACCGAAGAAAAGGAAAAAACCGAGGCAGAGGGTAAGCTTATCAACCAGGAAAAAATCGAGCTTTTATCTTCACTAAAATATCAGAAGGAGCTTTTCTATACCTTAAGCGAGGATATTTTAAGAAGCGTAAAGGAAAGAGAAGAGCTTTCAGAAAGAATAAAGGCGAAGGAAAAAGAGGAAAGGGCTATTGACGAGAAAATAAGTGCCCTTACTCTTGATATGGAAAAAATTGAGGCAAAAATCGGTGAAACCGATAAGGACTTTTCCAAGGTAACCGAGGAAAGAGACCGCCTCAACAATCTTATTGCCGAGGCGAGATTTTCAGTATCCGAAAAGCTTAAGGACTTAAGCCACGAGGAAGATAAGATAAGACTTATCGACGAGGAAAGAAAATTATCCGAAGCCGAGGCTTACGGGAAGGAAAAGCTTATTGAGGAAGCCAGAGAAAGAATTCTTGACATAAAGGATGAAATTGAATTCAGGAAAAATCAGATTGAGGATTCAAAGGAAAGCATCAAAGAATGTGAGGAAAAGATAAAGGAAAACAAGGATAAAAAGGAAAAGGCGGAAAAGGATTTAAGCGACAGTCAGAAGGAATCCAAGACCTTAAGAGAGCGTTTTATACTGGAAAACGAAGCTCACACCAAATTAGAGGTTAAATTCAATAAGATTGATTCAGATATTGAGCAGATTGTCAATAACCTGTGGGATTCCTATGAGCTTACCGTAACCTTAGCCGAGGAATACAAAAAGGACATCGGCTCCATTCCTGCGGCAACAAGAAAAATAAACGAAATCAAAAATAAAATCAAGGCACTTGGAAATATTAATATTGATGCTATTGAGGAATATCAGAGAGTAAGTGAAAGATATGAATTCTTAACAGGTCAGAGAAATGACCTTATGGAAGCCAAGGAAAATTTAGAAACCATCATCTCGGATATGGTCAAGCTTATGAAGGAGATATTCTCAAAGCAGTTCAGGCTTATTGCCGAAGCCTTCAATGAAACCTATATCGAGCTTTTCGGCGGAGGCCGTGGTGAATTAAGACTTACCGACCCTGAAAATGTTTTAGAAAGCGGAATTGAAATTGAGGTTCAGCCTCCCGGAAAGAAGCTTACCACCATCAGTCTGCTTTCGGGTGGAGAAAAGGCATTTACCGCGATTGCCCTTTTATTCTCAATTATCAAGGTTAAGCCCACTCCGTTTTGTCTGTTTGACGAAATTGAGGCAGCACTTGATGATAATAACGTTTACAGGTATGCCCAGTATCTTGAAAAGTTCAAGGCATCCACTCAGTTTATCGTTATCACTCACAGAAGAGGCACTATGGAGGCAGCCGATACTCTTTACGGCGTAACTATGCAGGAAAAGGGTGTTTCCAAGCTGTTATCACTTAATATTGACGAAATTGAACAGGAAGGAATGAAAAATTAGTGGGATTTTTTGACAAACTGAAAGAAGGGCTTTTAAATACCCGTTCTGCAATAAAGGAAAAGCTTGATGATGTGTTCTCGGTCTTCAAAGCGGTTGACGAGGATTTATACGAGGAGCTTGAAGAGGCTCTTATTATGGCGGATATCGGTGCAAACACCTCCTTTGAAATAATTGAAGAGCTTAAGGAAAGAGCAAAGATTAAAAAAATAACCGAGGCGGATGTATTAAAGGAAGAACTTAAGACTTTAATCGGTGAAATTTTAAAGGATTCGGACAGCTCCTTAAAGCTTAACACAAAGCCATCTGTTATACTGGTGGTAGGTGTTAACGGCGTGGGCAAAACCACCTCCATAGGCAAAATGGCATCCTACTTTATGGCTAAAGGAAAATCGGTTATGCTTGCGGCGGGAGATACCTTCCGTGCGGCGGCAAGCGAACAGCTTAAAATATGGGCGGACAGGAATAACTGCCCCATTGTAAAGCATCAGGAGGGAGCCGACCCTGCAGCGGTGGTATATGATGCCATCGCGTCCTTAAAGGCAAAGGGTGCGGATATTTTAATCTGCGATACCGCAGGCAGACTTCATAACAAAAAAAATCTTATGGATGAGCTTAATAAGATTTACAGAGTAATAAAAAAGGAGCTTCCCGATTCAGACCTTGAAACACTGCTGGTGGTGGATGCCACTACAGGTCAGAACGGAGTTATGCAGGCAAGGGAATTTACCAGGCAGACTGATGTTACGGGAATTATTCTTACCAAGCTTGACGGAACTGCCAAGGGCGGTATAGTAATTTCCATCTGCAAGGAAAAAAATATTCCCGTTAAATTTATCGGAGTTGGTGAAGGCAAAGAGGATTTTGCCGAATTCAATCCTACAGAATTTTGTGAGGCGTTGTTTTAATGATGAAATTTAAACCGAATAAACTTATCACCTTTACGGTAATTGCAGTTGTACTGATTGTCTTAATTGCAGGAATTACAATTTATTTTGATTATAATGCCTATAAGGAAATAGGTGAAAACTTTCTTCAGGTGTTTTTTACAAACCTTAAGGTAAAGCTTATTTTTCAGGCAATGAGCTTTATTACGGTTTTCCTTGTTTCTTATATAAGCGTTCTTGCAATTATCAAAAACCTTAAAAAGATTGATTCCACCTATGACGGGCTTGACAAAAAGAGCGTAATCGTAATCGGTGCCCTTATACTATCCTGGATTTCGGGAAGCATTCTGCAAATTACTCTTCATGAGAAATATCTGCTTTTTGCTAATCCTACCCTGTCCGATTTAACCGATCCGGTTTTCAATAAAAACATAGGCTACTATCTTTTTACAAGACCCTTCTATGACGGGCTGATATCGGGGCTTTCGGGAATTTTCGGCGTTTTGTTTGTTTCCGTCCTGGTTATTTATATATTCCTATATGCAAGGCTTGGAATCGTGGGTGTGGGAAATGTTTTTGGCGAAAAAAGAATTATGACCCACAATATAATTAATCTTATACTGTTTCTTACAGTGAAATTTATTTCATACGGCGTAAATGCACAAAATATGCTTTATGAAACAAATGCCTCCTTCACAGGTGCCGGCTACACAAGCGTTATGATATGGAAGGTATACTATCAGGTTATCCCCTATGTTTTAATTGCCGCCTCCGCACTTTTTGTAATTTTGTTTTTATGTAAAAAAAGGAAGCTTGCCATTGTAGGAATTTCTTTATATCCCCTTACCTATATAGGATTTTTACTGGTTTCAATGTTTACCCAGACCTTTGTGGTAAACCCCTCTGAGGTTACAATGGAAAGCCCCTATATTGCATACAATATAAAGGCAACCAATGATGCCTACGGTATAAACTCAATAAAAACCGAGGTTTTCCCTATCTCCTATGACTTAAACCGTGAGGATTTGGAAAAGGAGCACGAAACCGTTTCCAACACAAGAATTATAGATTACCCCTCCACCTTAAAGGCTATCAATCAGGTGCAAAGCATCAGAAACTACTATCAGTTCTACGATCTTGATATTGTAAAGTATAATATAAACGGAAGACCTACCGCTGTAGGCCTTGCGCCAAGAGAATTCAATGTGGACAACATTGCCGACAGCTCCAAGTCCTTTATCAATGAAAGACTTAAATTTACTCACGGCTACGGTCTTGCCGCCGTTTCGGTAAATTCGGTAACAGGTGAAGGACAGCCGGAATTTTTAGTTAAGGATATTCCCGCCGAATCGGTGTATGAGGAGCTTAAAATAAGTGAGCCGAGAATATATTTCGGTGAAGGTGATAAGGATTATGTTATCGCAGGCTCAAAATACAAGGAGCTTGATTATTCTTTAGGGGATGACGATGTGGAATATTCCTATACCGGAAAGGCAGGAATAAAAATGACTCCCCTTAACCAGGTTTTATATTCCCTGTATTTAGGTGACTTCCAGCTTCTTATTTCAGGCTATGTTGATACCGAAAGTAAGCTATTAATTAACCGCAATGTGCTTGATAGAGTTAAGAAGGTTGCCCCCTTCTTAACGGTTGACAATGACCCTTATACCGTAATCGACGGTGAGGGCAGAATAAAATGGATTGTAAACTGCTATACCACCAGTGAATACTATCCTTACTCACAGCCAAATATATTCAGAGGAAACAAAGTTAACTACGTAAGAGAATCGGTTAAGGCTACCGTTGATGCCTATGACGGTGAGGTTAAATTCTATATAACCGACGAAACCGACCTTATTGCAAAATCCTACAAAAAAATCTATCCCGACTTTTTCGAGGAGGGTAAAATGCCTGAGGATATTTCCGAGCATCTTCAGTATCCCGAGGCAATGTTCAATCTTCAGAGCTCGGTTTTAAAAAGATATCATACCGCTAATCCCGAGATATTCTATAATAAAACGGATATGTGGGATTTCGCCAAGGAAAAGTATCAGGGCGAGGAGCAGTATGTAAGCCCCTACTACAGCATCACCACCACCTTTAAAAATGAGGGCGGTTTAGTGCTTATGATTCCTTACACCATGTACGGAAAGCAGAATCTTGTGGGCTGGCTTGCAGTTAACTGTGATAAGGACGGCTATGGAGATATGATTCTTTATACCTTCCCGAAGGGTGAAAGTATTTACGGAACCCTGCAGTTTGAAAATAAGATTGATAACGATCCCGAAATTTCAAGAGAAATGACTCTGTGGGGTCAGGGCGGCAGCACGGTTATAAGAGGAAATATGCTTACCATTCCCGTTAAAAATTCCCTTTTATATATTGAGCCCGTTTATATTTCTTCGGGCGGTCAGAATTCAATGCCTGAGCTTAAAAGAGTAATTGTGGGATATAAGGACAGTATTGTTATGGAGCCATCCCTTGAGGCGGCTTTATATAAGCTGTTTGATTATACCGCAGTTGAGGATAATAAGCTTCCAACCGAGGATTTTGACGAGGAACCTGCACCGGCACCCGAAGCAAAGAATCCCGAAATTGTTAAAGCCTACGATTCATTCAAAGATGCTATGTCAAAGGGTGACTGGAACGGAATGGGAACCGCTTTGGAAGAGCTGGAAATAGAAATTAATAAATTAAGATAAATTGAAAGGGAATGTAAAAAAACTCCAGACCACCAAAAACAAGATGTATCAACGATTTTGATAGAGAAACTTATCAAATTAGCCATTAAAAAGGTAAAGATTTTAGAAAAATCTTTAAAATTTAAGTTTTTGGTTATGAATAAACTTAGCCGTCGGAGAGCTATCCGAACTCGCCTCAAACCCTTAAAAATAGGCTTTTTCTTCGTTGTCGGTTTCGATATACCTTGTATTATCAAAACCTTCCGCCTTGAAAAATCACAATTTTAAAGGGT
>SVKB01000017.1 GCA_015068665.1 Oscillospiraceae bacterium
ATATATCGATTACTACAACAATGAAAGGATTTCTATGAAACTAAAAGGAATGAGCCCGGTACAATACCGAACTCATTCACAAGCAAGTTAATATTTAATTTTGTCTAAACTTTGGGGTTCACTTCAAAACGGTACATCCTGTTTTTTTAACAACGCTTATAAAGCTCGTTTAATTTTATGAATTTATTTTTATCTATGGACATAAGCTGGTCTTTTGTTATTCTGAAGCACCAGTTACCCTCTGCCCTTCCCGGAACATTCATACGGGTATCCGAGCCGTAGCCTAAAAGATCCTGTATGGGAAGGATAACGATACCGGCATTACTCATAAATACCGCTCTTAAGACACTGTCAAAGCCCTTTTCCCAGTCGGAAGAAAAATAATTGCAGTATTCAAGCATTCTTTTTTTATTATCCATATCGAGCTCCCACAAATGCCCTAAAAGGGTATTATTATCGTGGGTACCTGTATATGCCACCGAATTATTTATGTAGTTATGAGGCATATGAGGATTATCGTAATCCCCAAGAAAGCCAAACTGAAGCACACGGATTCCCGGAAATGTGCTTTCCTTAAGAAGTGCCGTAACCTCCTCAGTTATTTCACCAAGGTCCTCCGCAATAATAAGCTTATCGGAAAAGCGGGCGTTAATCTTGCTTATAAGCTCCATACCCGGCCCTTTAATCCACTTTCCGCCACGGGCATTTTCACTGCCGTAGGGTACTGCCCAGAAGGACTCAAGACCGCGGAAATGGTCAATCCTCACTCCGTCAAAGAGCTCGGTCATATATAAAAGACGCTCCATCCACCAGGAATAACCGTCTTCCTTCATTTTATCCCAGTTATAAAGAGGATTTCCCCATAGCTGACCGTCCTCACAAAAGTAATCGGGCGGCACTCCTGCAACCAAAGTGGGCTTATTATCCTCAAGAAGAAAGCCCTCCTTATAAGACCAGACATCCGCACTGTCAAAGGAAACATAGATAGGAATATCCCCTATTATTTTTATCCCCTTATCATTGGCATATTTTTTAATATCAAGCCAGGAGATTAAAAATTCATACTGAATAAACTGCCACATAAAGAGAGTTTCAGGATTATAGTCTTCATTTTCCCATTCATTCCATGGCTTATTGGCATTTGCCTCTTTTTTTGCCATAAACAGACAAAAGTTGTTAACCCTTGGTCTTGCTTCAATAAAGGAAGTGATTTTTTCCCTGTTTTCAACTCTTAATGAAGCTTTTTTTAACAGTGAAAACCGCTCCTCATAAAGCCTGTCATATTCGGTGCTGTAGGGCTGATTTTGCTTTGCAAGCTCTTTTTCCTCCACTGTCAGAAGCCCTTTTTCAAAAAGAGAATCAATATCTACAAAATAAGGATTTCCCGAAAAAGCACTGTAGGACTGATACGGCGAATTATAGAAATCCGCCATATTGAAGGGTAAAACCTGCCAGTAGGTAAATTTGCACTCCTTTAAAAAATCAATAAAATCCCGTGCACTTTTGCTGAAGCTTCCTATGGAATAATCCCCGAAAAGAGAGGATATATGCATTAATACTCCGCTTTTTCTTTCCATTTTAAATCCCCCGGTCAGCCTGTATTATTCTACAGGCTTGATGTTCCAGATATTTTCCGCATATTCGGTAACCGAACGGTCTGCGGCAAAAAGACCCGAATTTGCAATATTCTTAAGAGACATTTTTGCAAATCTTAATTTATCGGCATAAGCCTCGTCAACCTTATCGTGAGCCTCACAGTACGCCCTGAAGTCTGCAAGACACATGTACGGATCGATATTTAATAAATTGTTGTAAATATTATCAAAATTCTTACCGTCAATTCCGGATTTTATGAATTCCAGAACATCACGGATATCCTTATCGTTATCGTAATAGAATCTTGGGTTATAGCCGAATTTGTATTTATCCTCAACTTCATTTGCGCGAAGCCCGAAAATAAAGATATTGTCTTCCCCTACCGATTCGTAAATCTCGACATTTGCACCGTCCATTGTACCTAAAGTTACGGCACCGTTTATCATAAATTTCATATTACCTGTTCCCGAAGCTTCCTTGCCTGCCTGTGAAATCTGCTCACTTATATCAGCGGCAGGGATTATGATTTCAGCCAGTGAAACACGGTAATCGGCGATGAATACAACCTTCATATATTCTCTTACCTGAGGATCTTTTTCAATCATTTCAGAAAGAGCACAGATAAGTCTTATAATTTCCTTTGCCATGTAATAGCCCTTGGAAGCCTTTGCGGCAAAAATATAGGTTTTGGGCTGTGGCTTTAAGCCCTCGAACTTAATCTTGCGGTACATATAAATAATGTGAAGCACATTAAGAAGCTGTCGCTTGTACTCGTGAAGCCTTTTAACCTGAATATCAAAAATTGAATTACAGTCAACGGAAATACCGTTCGTTTTAAGAATATAATCAGCAAGACGCTTTTTATTTTCGTGCTTTATTTCAAGAAGTCTTTCAAGAACCTTTTTATCGTCTTCAAACTTATTTAAGTCAGAAATCTTATAAAGGTCTTTTTTATACATATCCCCTATCTTTTCCTCCAAAAGAGCGGTAAGAAGAGGATTTGCCTGACAAAGCCATCTTCGGTGAGCAATACCGTTTGTTACATTGGTAAGCTTATCCGGGAACACAGCATGAAATTCCTTAAAGGTATCAGCCTTTAAAATTTCAGAATGAAGCTTGGATACACCGTTTACATTAAAACAGCAAGCCATACAAAGATTTGCCATTTTAACCACTCCGTCGGATATTATCGACATTGCATTTATCTTATCGGAAAATTCAGGATGCTTTTGATAAATCATACCGCAAAATCTTCGGTTGATTTCTTCAATTATGGTATAGATTCTCGGAAGATGGGATTTTATAAGGTCAACCGGCCATTTTTCCAAAGCTTCGCTCATTACGGTGTGATTGGTATATGCCAGAGTGTCACAGGTAATTTCCCATGCCTTATCCCAGAGATAACCGTAATCATCCATAAGAATTCTCATAAGTTCGGGAACGCAAAGAGACGGATGGGTATCATTTATATGAATAACTACCTTATCAGCTAAATTATCAAGAGTATTATACTTTTCAAAATGCTTTCTTGTAATCTGCTGCATGGAAGCACTTACAAAGAAATACTGCTGTTTGACTCTTAAGGATTTTCCGTTATAGTTATCATCCGCGGGGTATAAAACCTTGGAGATAGAGCTTGCAATTGCTTCCTTCTCGGATGCTTTACCGTGCTCACCCTGAGCGAAAAGGTCCATATCGAAGCCTTCTTTACTGTTAGCTCCCCACAGTCTTAAAACATTAACCGCCTCGGTATCATGCCCTGAGATAAATAAATCATAGGGAGTTGCAGTAACAGGAACATAGTTTACATGCTCGGTGGTAAGACCCTTTTCGGTCCATATTTCGTTTACATTACCGAAGAATTTTACCTCAACTGCTTCATCCTTTCTCGGACGTAGCCAATGGCCGCCAAGCTCCAGCCAGTCATCGGGGAACTCGGTCTGCCAGCCGTCAACAATAACCTGCTTGAAGATACCGAAATCGTATTTGATTGAAAAGCCGGTTGCCATATAGCCCAAAGAGGTAAGAGAGTCCATATAGCAGGAGGCAAGTCTTCCGAGACCGCCGTTTCCCAAGCCCGCATCAGGCTCCATTTCATAAAGCTCTTCAATATCAAAATTATTTTCCTTAAGCATATTTTTTATATCATCTTCAATACCTAAATTCCAGAGGTTATTTCTTAAAGATGTACCTACCAGGAATTCCATGGACATATAAAATACCTGCTTGACTTCCTGCTCTTTTGCTTTTTTGGTAAAGGCATAGCGCTTCTTCGCCAGGATTTCATTGGTTACCCCCAACACAGCCTGATAGAGCTGTCTTTTACCAGCAGAACTTAAATCACATCCGAAATTAAGCTCTATATACTGTTCAATTTTTTCTTTGAATTCTTTTGCGGTAATACTCATTAATTATCTCCTTTTACAAGTTCTTTATACATTGCAATGTATTCCTCTGAGGCGTTATCCCAGCTAACATCACGGGACATTGCATTCTTTCTTATTGCCTTACGGTTTTCCTTATCGTAATACAGGCCGATTGCACGCTTTACCGCGTCTAAAAAGTCATAGGAATCATAGCTCTGGAAGGTTACTCCCCAGCCCTCTTTGGTTTCGGGATTATAGGGCATTACGGTATCCTTAAGACCGCCTACCGTATGAACTACGGGAATTGTTCCGTATCTCATTGCGATAAGCTGAGAAAGACCGCAGGGCTCTGATTTTGAAGGCATTAAGAATATATCGGCGCCTGCATAGATTTTCGAAGCCATTTCAGAGGAGAACATCACAACTCCCCTTACCTTTTCGTGGCAGCTTGCTTCCCAGCCTCTTACAAGATTTTCATATTCCTCCGAACCCGTTCCTAAAATTATGAACTGGGCAGGAAGCTTTGAAAGTTCACCTAAAATGGGATAGAAAAGGTCAAGCCCCTTCTGGCTTGTAAGCCTTGTTACCATACCGATTAAAGGAATATCCTCGCTGTCGGAAAGTGCCATTTGTTTTCTTAAATCGCTCTTATTAAAGCGTTTGTTCTGTAATCTTTTTATATCGTATTTTGTTTTAATTGCCTTATCGGTTGCAGGGTTAAACACATCAGTATCAATACCGTTTACAATACCGCGAAGCTTTTCTCTTCTGGCGTTTAATATGTGATAAAGACCGAAGGAATGCTCAGGATGTAAAATTTCTTCTGCATACTGTCTGCTGACGGTTGAAACAATATCCGCTGATTCAATACCTGCTTTTAAAACATTGATATCCCCGTCATACATCATAAGGGATTTATGACATACATCAAGGCCGAAAAGCTCACCTAAAACGTAAGGATTGAATTTGCCCTGAAATTCTATATTATGAATGGAAAGCACAGTTTTTATATTTCTGTATTCCTCACGGTCACGGTAAAATGCGTTAAGATATACAGGTACCATAGCGGTATGCCAGTCGTTTGCATTTATTACATCGGGAATAAAATCAATAACAGGTAAAACCTCTAATACGGCACGGGAGAAGAAGGTAAAAATTTCACCGTCATCCATAGAGCCGTATACCTTTTCACGGTGGAAATACTGCTCGTTATCAATAAAATAATAGGTTACGCCCTTCACTTCGGCTTTAAATATTCCGCAATAGCTGTTTCTCCAGCTGTTGCCAACATTGATATTGGTTATATATTCAAGCTTGTCGCGCATTTCGGGTTTTATTGCCGAATACAGGGGTAATATAACTCTTGCATCAATACCTTTTTTACAAAGCTCTGCCGGAAGGGACCCCATAACATCGCCAAGCCCGCCAACCTTTACAAAGGGAGCTGCTTCTGATGCTGCAAATAATATTTTCATAAGTAAGTTCCTTTCTGCTTTTTATTTTAAACAGTCTTTGCTGATATACATCTGCAAAGACTGTTTTATTATATCATATTTTGTTATTTAAGCCAATATATAATTTTACCAAAAAAACTTATATAACCTTACCCTTATTTATCATAAATGGCATTGTTTCGGTGCCCATAAGCTTTTTACCTTCGGTAATCAGCACATCGGTATCGGTTATTACACATTGAACCTCAGCTGAATTTTCGATAACCGTGCCCTGCATTATAATTGAATTCTTAACAACCGCATCCTTTTTTACCACTACATCACGGAATATGATACAGTTTTCAACGGTACCGTCAATTTTACAGCCGTCTGCAACCAGGGAATTGGTTACATTGGCATTTTCACCGTACATGGTAGGAACAGAGTCCTTGATTCTTGTAAGAATTGGGTTAACACCGTGGAATAATTCAAAGCGGACATCTTTTTTAAGTAAATCCATATTAGCCTGATAGAATTCCTCACAGGTTTTAATCTGGGTAGTATAGCCTGTTGCCTCAAAGCCGTAAATCTTATATTCATTAAAGCTGTTGGCAATGATATTTTTCTTGATACTCTGCCAGCCATAGGTCATACCCTTTTCAATAAGATTTATAAGAAGCTCCTTTTTAAGTAAAATCATATTCAGGAAAAGATTTTCCTCAGAAGTTTCCCCTTTCTTTCTGAGAATTGCATCAACAAGCCTTCCCTCATTATCCAAGGTTACCTGAAGTTCGGGGTCCTCCACCGACATTCTTTTATATACAAAAGAAATATCCGCGCCTTTTTCCTCGTGGTATTTCATAAACTGCTTAAGGTCAATGTTGGTTACGATATTGGCATCACTTAAAAGGCAGTATTCCGGAAGAGCGGTTTCAATATAATCAATAACGCTGTTTAAGGCTTCGATTTTGTTGGTAACCACACCTGTTCCGCTCTGGAAGGGAGTTAAGAATTTAAGACCGCCGTTTTTACGGTTAAGATCCCAGTCCTTTCCCCAGCCTACATGCTCCATAAGAGAGTTATACTTATTTCTTGTTACAATTCCCACATCATAAATCCCGGCACCAACCAAAGCGGAAAGAACAAAGTCAACAAGACGGTATCTTCCTCCGAAAGGAATAGATGCCAGTGTTCTGTTATTTGCCAGAACATTAGTTTCGGAATTGTTATAATCATAGCTGTCTGCAAACAGTATTGAAAAAGCGTTCATCCTTATACCCTCCTATTCTCTGCCGCTGTCCGGCTCAATCATTTCACCGGGCAGAACTACCTGACCCGATTTAACACGGGCACCCTGACCGATAACCGCAATTCCCCATTTTCCTTCATAGGATTCAGGAGCTGCGCCGACAACTGCGCCCTCTTCAATAATTGCATCATCAGCAACTATTGCATATTTAACGGAGGCACCCTTGCCAACCTTAGTGTTACGCATAATTACCGAATACTCAACATCCGCTCCTTCTTCAACGGTTACATCCGAGAAGAGAATTGAGTAATTGAGCTTACCGTCAACATAACAGCCTTCGGTTACCATAGAGTTTTCTATATCCGCATCTTTATCTATATAGTGAGGAGTTGTAATATCGTGACGGCAATATATTCTCCACAAGGGATCCCAGATATTGATTGCAATACTGGGGTTTAAAAGGTCCATATTGGCTTCCCACAGATTGTCAATAGTACCAACATCCTTCCAGTAGCCGTCAAAAGGATATGCAAACATTCTCTGATTATCGTTAAGCATTGCGGGAATTACATCCTTACCAAAGTCATTGGAGGTATTTTCCCCTTTAGCTTCATCCAAGATAAGGTACTCTCTTAATTTTTCCCATTTGAATATATATATTCCCATAGATGCCTTATTGGATTTGGGCACCTTCGGTTTTTCCTCAAATTCGCTGATGGACAGGTCATCATTTGTATTCATAATACCAAAGCTTGATGCCTGCTCAATCGGAACCTCCATAACCGCAATGGTTGCATCCGCATTCTTTTTCTTATGGAAGTCAAGCATTCTTGCATAATCCATTTTATAAACATGGTCTCCCGATAAAACGAGAACATACTCCGGATCGTACTGCTCGATAAAATTAATGTTCTGATATATGGCATTGGCAGTTCCCTTATACCAGGATGCCGAACTGCCGGTGTATGGAGGCAGGATATAAACACCACCGTTCATCCTGTCTAAATCCCAGGGCTGACCGTTACCGATATAGGAATTTAACTCAAGGGGTCTGTACTGAGTAAGAACTCCCACGGTATCAATCCCGGAATTTGCGCAATTTGATAAAGTAAAGTCAACAATCCTGTATTTACCCCCGAACGGAACTGCAGGCTTTGCACGCTCTTTGGTTAAAACATACAGTCTGTTTCCCTGACCGCCAGCTAACAGCATGGCAATCATTTCCTTCTTTTTTGCCATTTTAAAATTACCTCCGGTTATTTATTTTTTCTTCCCGCTTTTTTATAAAAGTATACCGTTGAAAAAGCAGGGATATCAATTTCAATATACTGTTCCTTGCCGTGCATTTTTCCTTTTTTGGAACGCACCTTGCCGTTTGAGATACCGCTTCCGCCGAAGCAGATTCTATCGGAAGAAAATATTTCTTCATACACTCCGTTTAAGGGAACTCCGATTTTGTAGCCGGTTCTCGTAACACTTGAAAAATTGGAAACACAAAGAATCTGATTTTTGTTTTTATCCAGTCTTAAAAAGGATATGATATTATTGGTATTGTCATCAAGGGCAGCCCAGTCAAAGCCGTCCCAGCTGTTATCCATTTCCCAGAAGCAGGGATTTTTGGTATAAACATAGTTAAGTTCCTTTATAAAGTGCTGAAGCTCAGAATGGGAATTGTAGGATAGCAAAGACCAGTCAAGCTCCTGCTCCTCGTTCCATTCGATAAACTGACCGAATTCGGCACCCATAAACATAAGCTTTTTACCGGGATGGGCAAACATATATCCGAAATAAGCTCTCAGGTTTGCAAACTTATCCTCATATTCACCCGGCATTTTGGATAAAAGAGACCTTTTTCCGTGAACAACCTCATCATGGGAAAGAGGAAGCACAAAATTTTCCGAAAAGGCATAGGTTAAAGAAAAGGTCAGATTATTATGGACACCCTTTCTGAAGAAAGGATCCTGCTCCATATAAGACAGTGAATCATTCATCCAGCCCATATTCCATTTATAGTTAAAGCCAAGCCCGCCCTCATCCACAGGATGGGTTACCATAGGCCAGGCGGTTGATTCCTCCGCAATCATCATAATGCCCTTATGAACAGAGAAAACATATTTATTAAGCTTTTTAAGAAATTCAATGGCTTCGATGTTACCGTTTCCGCCATACTCGTTAGGTCGCCAGCAGCCATCCTCCTTACCGTAGTCAAGATAAAGCATAGAGGCCACCGCATCAACTCTCAGACCGTCAATGTGGTATCTGGAAAACCAGAAATTGGCATTGGATATAAGAAATGACAAAACCTCTTTTTTTCCGTAATCGAATATCCTTGTTCCCCAGTCGGGATGCTCTCTTTTTAACTCGTCCTCATATTCGTAAAGATATGAGCCGTCAAACTCAAACAAACCAAACTCATCCTTCGGAAAGTGAGCGGGTACCCAGTCTAAAATTACTCCGATTCCGTTTTTATGAAGTCTGTCAACAAATTCCATAAACTCGTGGGGAGTTCCGTATCTTGAGGTGGGGGCAAAATAGCCTGTAACCTGATAGCCCCAGGATTTATCGAAGGGATATTCGGTAAGAGGCATAAGCTCTATATGTGTATAACCCATCTCTTTGATATAAGGAATAAGCTCATCCGCCATTTTTTTATAATCAAAGAAATTACCGTCCTCATAACGGCGCCAGGAGCCCATGTGAAGCTCATAGATGCTTACCGGCTTACAATAAGGGGCTTCTCTTTTTTCCATCCATTTTTTATCTGACCACTCAAAGCCGTCAAGATTGTAGACCTTTGAACAGGTGCCCGGTCGGGTTTCAGAATGGAAAGCATAAGGGTCTGCCTTATAAAGCTCCCTTCCGTCATCGGTTATTATAAGATATTTATAGCTGTCAAATTCTTTGACACCCTTTATGATACATTCGAAAATGCCGCCGTCTGTTATACGGAAAGCTTTATGGGAATACTTTTCCCAGCTGTTGAAATCCCCTGTGACAAAAACCTCTTTGGCGTGAGGAGCCCAAACCCTGAATACACACATATCCTCAAAAATATGCGCACCAAGATAGTCATAGGCTGTATAATTAGTGCCCTCGTGAAACAAATATTCAGCAACACTGTTCTCCTCATTTATAATTTTTTTCATCACGCATCTACCTTCCGCATAGTTATATTTGCATCTTTTTTATCATTATAACACATTTTTTTCTATTTGTATATAGTAATTTTTTTCTTTAAACTTGACATTTTTAAATATTAATAGTATTCTTAAACGAAACAAAGAAAACGGAGGTGAAAATAATGGAACCGGTGATATATAATTCAAGAGAAGAAAAATTCAAATATCCCTTCGGAGGGGTTAAAAGCGGCTGTGAGGTTGTATTCAGTATAAAAGTAAATGAAGCATTTCCTCATGATAGCGTTTATTTCATTGTAAGAAAAGATGCATCGGACAGCTCTAATTATATTTATATGGACAAAACCGGAAGTTATGACGGTTATTTCACTTACACCTGTAAGATTTCCTTTGATTTGCCCGGTCTTTATTTTTACCGTTTTGAAATAAAAAATAATGATCAGACGGGATTTGTAGGGAAAAAGGGCAATAAAGCTGTAATTGAGGACTGGCTTCCCGAATGGCAGCTTACCGTTTATGATAAGAATTTTGAAACACCCGACTGGGTTAAGGGCGGAACAATGTATCAGATTTTCCCTGACCGTTTTAAAAGAAGTGATAATTTTTCTTATCTTGAAGCAAAAAACGAAAGGAAAATTCACGAAAGCTGGGATGAAATTCCCGAATTCATATATGATACCCCCGATTACAGGGCTAACGACTATTTTTTGGGAAATGCGGAAGGGATTATGGAAGAGCTTGATTATATAAAGGAGCTTGGCGTAAACATAATTTATCTTAATCCTGTTTTTGAAAGCCCTGAATACCACCGTTACAGCACGGGAAATTATTTTAACATAGACCCCTATTTCGGAACTAATGAGGGCTTTAAAAAACTTTGCGAAAGAGCAAAGGATATGGGAATAAAAATTATAATTGACGGTGTTTTCAGTCATACGGGAGCGGACAGTATTTATTTTAACAAATATGGTCATTACGACTCTTTAGGTGCGGCTCAGTCAAAGGATTCCCCATATTTTAACTGGTATTCCTTTTGGGATTATCCTGAAAAATACGAATGCTGGTGGGGTTTTGAAAATCTTCCTAATGTTAATGAAAATCATCCCGATTACACTGAATACATCACAGGCAAAAACGGAGTTATTGACTTCTGGCAAGGCTCAGGTGTTTCAGGCTGGCGACTTGATGTGGCAGATGAGCTTCCCGATGAATTTATTGAGGCTTTATATAAAAGAGCAAAGGAAGCTGACAGGGATGCCTTTATTATCGGCGAGGTATGGGAGGATGCTACCAATAAGTTTGCTTACGGAGTAAGAAGAAAATACTTACTTGGCGGGCAGATGGACAGTGTTATGAACTATCCCTTCAGGAGCGCAATTTTAGATTTTGTAAAAAACAGGAATTCACAGCTATTCGAGGACAGGATTTTTGATATTTTGGAAAACTATCCCCCTCAGGTTGTAAGCTGTCTTATGAACAGTATTTCCACTCACGATACTGAAAGAGCTATTACCTTCTTCGGTGTGGAAAACGAGGTTAAGCCTGAAGATTACGGAAGGTATATTTTATCCTGCGAGGAATACGAAAGAGGAAAAAGAGGATTGTTGCTTGCAACCTTTTTACAGTTTACCCTTCCCGGTATTCCCTCGGTTTACTATGGAGACGAGGTCGGGCTTGACGGGTTTAAGGATCCTTACTCAAGAAAAACCTATCCGCACGGTAAAGAAGATTATGAAATTCTCGGTTTTTACAAAAGACTCGGGAAAATAAGAAATGAAAATAAAAAGGATTTTTCAGGCGATCTTATTCCCAAAATAAACTATAACGGATTTTTTGTATATGAAAGAGGCTCTCTTTTATGCGTAATCAACTTAAGCGGAGAGACTAAAAGTCTTAATACCCCCGGAAGGCTTATCTTTGATAACGGAAAAATCAGTACGGAAAATGAATATATTATAGAGCCGGACGGCGTAGCAATAATAAAAAAGCAAGAAAGTTAACTTTCTTGCTTTTTTATTTGCGATATTAATACTCCTGCAAATATAACTATACAACCGATATAGCCTCGTAAGGTCATGGTTTCACCTAAAATAAGAGCTCCGCCGATTACACTGAAGCAGGATTCAAGGCTTAAGATAATTGCCGCATGGGATGCCTTTGCATTTTTCTGAGCTACCACCTGAAGGGTATATGCAACACCTACCGACATAAGACCGCCGTATAAAAGCGGTATAAGCGAATCGCTTATTACCTGAAGGCTTACGGTTTCACGAGTTAAAAGAGCGGTTATTATTCCCAATATACCGCAGACTATAAACTGCATAAAGGAAAGTAAAAGTGAATCTATCTTTTTAACAAAATGCTCGATTAAAAGAACATGCCCTGCCCAGAAAAAGGCACCGATTAAAATTACAAGATCACCTTTTTCAAGAGTAAAGGTATCTCCCACGCATAGAAGATAAAGACCAAGAGTGGCAAGAACAACTCCGAACCAGGTAAAAAGTCCTGTTTTTTGCTTTAAAACAATACCGATTATGGGGATTATTACCATATAAAGACTTGTGATAAAGCCTGCCTTTCCCGCATCGGTATCAATTATTCCCACCTGCTGCAAATTAGCGGCAATAAATAAAAACAGCCCTACGGTTATTCCGCCCTTAAGCATATATTTTTTATCCTCGGGCAATTTGATTTTAAGAGCTAAAATCAGGGGAATAAGAGACAACCCTCCCAAAAGGAAACGCACTCCATTATAAAAAAACGGTCCTATGTATTTTACGCTTTCCTTTTGGGCAACAAAGGCAAAGCCCCAGATTGCCGCGGTAAGCATTAAAATCAGATTGGATTTTAACTGTTTTGAATTCATTGGTCTTTTTGTTCCTTTCCAAAGCTTGCAAGAGGATTTTTATCAACTGCCTCTTTTACCTGGTCATTTGATACTCTTGTATATATTTGTGTGGTGCTTAGCTGCTCATGACCTAAAATTGTCTGCAGGGTACGGACATCCACCTTGCCGTATTTATACATAAGGGTTGCCGCGGTATGCCTCAGCTTATGAGTTGAATATTTAGTGGGGTCAAGGCCTGCGGCGGCTATATATTTTTTTACTAAATGCTGTACGGTTTTATAATAAATTCTTTTGTTCTGACCGCTTATAAAAAGGGCTTTTTCATCCTTTACATTAAGCTTGGGGCGAACGGCAAGATAATTAGAAATTGCCGAAAGGCAGGCGTCGTTCAAATAAATTGTTCGCTCTTTATTACCCTTCCCCTTTACCACCATGGAATCCTTTTTTATATCCGCAAGATTTATCCCTACAAGCTCGGACAAACGCAGACCGCAGTTTAGAAACAGGGTAAGAATTGCAAAATCTCTTTCCTTGTGTCTGCCATCCACACAGCTTAACAGTCTTTTGCTTTCATCAAGCTCAAGGTATCTTGGTACGGTGGATATAAATTTCGGAGGGTCAAGAGCTTCGGTTGGATTACTGTCTATTAATTTAACCTTAATATGAAGATATTTAAAAAAGGATTTTATGGAGGATACTCTTCTTGAACGGGTACGGGCACCGTTCTTTTTTTCATTACTTATGTACATAAGATATTCGTAGATATCGTTAAGCTCTATACCTTTTATGAAATCGATATCCACTTCCCCGTCAAAGTCCTTTATTTCCTTAAGATAACCTAAAAAGCCTCTTAAATCGTAATAGTATTCCTTAACCGTATTAGGGCTTTTCCCTTCAATGGTAAGCTTTTGTGTTAAGAAATTCTTAAGAACCTGAGGTGCATCTTCGTACATTTTCAATCCTCCCGTCTATCAACTTGCTATAGCTTTTTTATATTTTTAAGATCAACCGGTGAATGGTCTCCGTTATAGATAAAGGTAAAAAAGTAACCGTACCGTTCACTTACCGGAAAGGCTTCAAGCTCTGACTCGCTCAGAAGAATGAGCACAGCATCATAGTAAGACTTCTTACCGTCAGTACCTGAATAAGTCCACATTTTTGCCCGGCACAGACTGTAGCCAAGAGATGAAAGTCTTTTATATTCCTCGCTTTCTTCAGGCTTTCCGTTTTCATCGTAAACTCTTAAATAAACAAGATATTTAACATCCTTATCACGGTAGTGCTCTCTTGCCGCCTGAAGCTCACCGGTTTGCACAATCTGACCGGGCTCAGGGGTAGGATATGAGCCGGAGGCTCCTATATTAAAATGAGTTATTATATCCACATTTCCGGTACTGCATCCCGTAAGAAGCATTAAAGATATAATAATAGACAACAGCGTATTTTTCATATACAAGCCTCCCCTGTTCGTTAATTAATACAATAATAACACAAAAAACTGCAACGGTCAACAACCGTTGCAGTTAATTATACTGTTTTTTAATCGTCTATACTGTTATCTGTTGCTATCTCATAAATAGCCTGAACCTCTTTGGATGGCGCTTTATCAAGAAGAGTTACAACAACAGCAACAATGGCACCTAAGATAAAGCCCGGGATAATTTCATAAACTCCTGTAATTGCAGTCAAGGCTTTTCCTCCTGCTACAGGAAGCCATAGCCACAGCATATCAACAGCGGCACCTGTGATGATACCGGCAACAGCGCCCTTGTAGGTAAATCTTTTCCAGAATAAGGAGAATAAAACAACAGGACCGAAGGCAGCACCGAAAATACCCCATGCATTGGATACAAGATCCATAATTGCCTGAGCTGCCTCACCCTTACTGCTTGCGATAAAGTATGCTACAACCGAGATTACAAGAACGATAATTCTGCTTACCCACAGCATTTCCTTATCAGATGCATTCTTTCTTATCATAGGCTTATAAAGGTCGCTTGAAAATGCGGATGCGGCAACAAGAAGCTGAGAATCGGCAGTTGACATTGAAGCTGCGATAATAGCCGCAAGAAGCAGACCTGCTATAAATGCAGGGAAAACATCACGTGCAAGCTCAACAAAGATCAAGGACTGTTTTCCTTCTCTTAATAAAACCTCGGATAAGTCGGTTCCGTTGGAATATACAAACATTCTTCCAAGATATGCGATAACAATAGTTGCAGCAAGAGATAAAACAACCCAGATAATGGCAACGGTTGCACTCTTTTTAACCATAGAAGGCTTTTCAATAGCCATAAATCTTACAATAATATGAGGCATACCGAAATAGCCAAGTCCCCAGCCCAGACCTGAGATTATATCCTGCCAGCTTGCGCTGAAGAAGTCTGCAACAAACTTAAATTCTTCACCGTTGGGGCCCTGATAAACAGTTGTTAAAGCCGAAGGGTCCAATGTTCTTGTAAAGCCGATAACAATAGGAACAATAAGAAGTGCAGCAAGCATTAAAAGCCCCTGGAAAAAGTCAGTCCAGCAAACTGCGTTAAATCCACCTAAGAAGGTATATGTAACAACAATCAAAGCAAATATAATCATTGCTGTTTCACGGCTTAAGGAAGGAACCAGAGTAGTGAATACATCCGAGCCCGCAACAAAGGCTGAGGCAACATAGATGGTAAAGCACACAAGGAACACAACCGCACAGATAATACTTACTGTATGACTCTTTGACATAAAACGGTTGGATAAATACTGTGGCAGGGTTATAGCATCGCCTGATGCTCTTGAAAACTTACGAAGTCTTTTGGCAACAAGAATCCAGTTAGCCGCAGTACCGATTGCAAGACCGATACCGATCCACGCCTGACCAAAACCAAAAGCAAGGATACTTCCGGGAAGTCCCATTAAAAGCCAGGCACTCATATCAGAAGCCTGAGCGCTCATAGCGGTAACCCAGGGACCCATCTGACGTCCGCCTAAAAAGTAATCTTTTTCGTTAACATTTTTTGACTTAAAGAAAAAGAATACACCGATTAAAAGCATTGTTACAAAATAAAGTGAAAATGCTAAAATGTCCATAAAAATCTCCCTTTTTATATATTTTTTTGAAATTCGATTATTATTTTAGCATATTAAAGCGGAAAAGTCAACAGAGAACGAAGTATAGACTATGTTCTATACTCAATTCTTTATTTTTTGGATTTTTCTTTTATTTTTAACATTTTTTCATTATACTGTTTCCTATACAACAATATAGAAAAAGCATCCACTATGGGATGCTTTTTTACTAAAGTAATTCCTTTATAATTTCGTCTCTTGATTTCATAGAAAGCATATAGGGAGGAATATCGAAAACTGTTTTACAGCCTGACTGACCTTCCTGATTCATTTTGTATGCAGCTCTTGCAAAGGCTACAAGGATGCTTGAGGTAAACTCGGGATTTGAATCAAGCTTAAGACTGTATTCAACGGTATGGGTGTTTTCACCCTCAAAGCCTGTTTTACCGCTTCTTATAACAACACCGCCGTGAGGCATACCCTTATGGTTGGTGTCAAGCTCCTCCTGGGTTACAAAATGAACTACGGTATCATAATCCGCAAAATAATTGGGCATTGTTTTTATTTCAAACTCAATTTTTTGCTTATCGGCACCCTCTTTTGCAACAACAAAGCATTCTCTGAAATGCTTTTCCCCTGTCGAAAGCTCGGGATTTGTTCCTCTTCTTACTTCGGTAAGAGCGGATTTTATGGGAATGGTATACTGCTTTGCATCAGCTACCCCTTCAACTCTTCTTATGGCGTCAGAGTGACCCTGACTGATACCCTTACCCCAGAAGGTATAGGTGCTTCCAACGGGAAGAATTACTTCACCGTAAAGACGGTTTACTGAAAACATTCCCGGATCCCAGCCTACCGAAATAATACTGATTTTACCGCCTTCCTTTGAAGCCTTATTGGTATTTTCATAATGCTCGGGTATTTTTGCGTGGGTATCAAAGCTGTCAACCACATTAAAATACTTTGCATATTCAGGAGTCTGGGTGGGTAAATCGGTAGCACTTCCGCCGCAGAGAATCAGAACATCAATTTCGTCCTTATAGTTTAAAAGCTCATCTATTGATTTTACCGAAGCAGACTGTGTATATATTTTTACACTTTCGGGATTTCTTCTTGAGAAAACATATTTAAGCTCGGTATCAGGATTGCTTGCAATGGCTTTTTCAACACCTTTTCCCAGATTACCGTAACCAAGTATTCCTATTCTTATCATAATATCATATCCTTTTTTAAAAATTTTCCTAAATAATTGTATCATAAAATTACAAAAACAGTCAAGTGGATTTATATGTATTATTTTTATTTAATTTTCATAAACATTAATGGGTGATTATATGCTTAATATTATTTTGTCTTTTATGATTATTTCATCGGTTTTATACGCGGTGCTTACGGGAAATGCCGATAAGGTTACCGAAGCCTCAATAGCCTCGGTTAAGGATACTGTTTCTCTGATTATTACCATACTTTCTTCCATGTGCGTTTTTAACTCCATGATGAAGGTTTTATCAAAGGCGGGAGTTACCGATAAACTGTCAAGGGCATTAAAAAAACCGTTGGGGTTTCTTTTTAATAAAAAAGAGGATGAGGATGCTTTCGGGGTTATGAGTATGAATATTGCCGCAAATATTTTAGGTCTTGGAAATGCAGCTACTCCCTTTGGCTTAAAAGCAATGGAAAAGCTTAAGAAAAATAATATAAGGGCAACCGACTCAATGTGTCTTTTTGCGGTAATGAATACAGCTTCCCTTCAACTTATACCGTCAACAATACTCGCCTTAAGAATTTCTGCAGGCTCTTACAATCCCTACATTATAATTATACCTGTATGGATATGCAGTATTTCGGGACTCATCACGGGAATTTCTCTTTCAAAGATATTTGAAAGGAGAAGTTAAATGAAGATTATTGAATTTATATCAAAGCTTATAGTTCCTTTGATGTTTATAATTACCATTATAACAGGACTTACAAAAAAAGTTAATATCTATGAATCATTTACTGAAGGAATAAAGGAAAGCTTACAGACGGCTTTTAATATTTTCCCCAACATCGCGGCAATTATGATAGCGATAGGCCTTTTCAGGGCATCGGGGCTTACGGATTTTTTAACAGGACTTCTTACTCCCTTTCTTACTTCCCTTAATATTCCGTCGGAAATTATTCCCCTGGCAGTTTTAAAGCCTATGTCGGGAAGCGGAAGTCTTGCCATACTTAATGATATTTTAAAAACCGCGGGAGCTGATTCAAGGGCGGGCATTATCGCTTCGGTTATTGCAGGCTCAACTGAAACCACCTTTTATACCGTGGCAGTTTATTTCGGTGCGGTGGGAATAAAGGATACAAGACATACTGTAGCTTGTGCTCTTATTGCCGATTTAACCTGTATGATTACGGGGATTATTGTTTCAAATCTTTTAATATTTTAAATTCCGGTTGATATTAAAGGAAAAATCATATATAATTAAAGAAAAAAAGTACGGAGAATATAATGATAAAAAAGAATGATAAAAACACAAAGGGTAAGATAATCAATGCTGCCTGGGATTTATTCTACGAGCAGGGATATGAGTATACTACCGTTGAAGAAATAATTGAAAAATCGGGTACCTCCAAGGGCTCTTTTTACCATTATTTTGAAGGTAAGGATGCACTTTTAGGCTCCCTTTCATATATTTTTGATGAAGAATATGAAAAGCTTCAGAAAAATCTTAATGAGAATATGACCTCTCTTGAAACCCTTTTATATCTTAACAGGGAGCTTTTTAAAATAATTGAAGACAGAATTGACATAGAGCTTCTTACAAGGCTTTATTCAACCCAGCTTATTACGAAGGGAGAAAAACACCTTCTCGACAACAAAAGACTGTATTATAAGCTTCTTAAAAAGATTGTATCCGAAGGGCAGAAAAAGGGCGAGCTTACCGATGAAATTACGGTAAATGAAATTGTAAGGATATATGCAATGAGTGAAAGAGCGCTTATTTATGACTGGTGCTTGTGCGGAGGAGAATATTCACTTGTTTCCTATGCCAAAAAGGTTATGCCTATGTATTTGTCGGGAATTATAAAATAAATAATTATAAAAAGGCGGATGCCGACGGCATCCGCTTTTATACATCCCAGTAGCAGGGGGCTCCGTGTCCGCCCAGTATAAGCCATTTTCCCTTATCTAAAAGCGGCTTGATTTCCCGTCTTACTCTTGCGGCAAGCTCAGGCTCGGAATCCACCGAGGACATAAGATAGGGTGCAATTTTATTAAACTCGGACTGTGCTTTGATACAGTCCTTTATATTTATAAAGATATCACCCGTAAGAACAAAGCGTTTTTTTCTTTCTACAAAAACGGTTTCTCCCCTGACATGACCGCCCGAGCCTTCATATACTTCAAAAGAAAGAGAGCCGAAATCGAGACTTCCGATATAAGACATAAGTCCCCCGCTTTGCTTTTTACCGATAATCTTAAAATTCTTACAGGTGGGATACCTATATCCCGAAAGAATTTTACTTATTTTTACATAGGGACTGTGAGATGCAATTTCCTCACGGTACCCTTTTTTTCCATTGGAAACGTTTATAAGATTTAAAGCAGTGTTTTCACTTAAATAAACTCTTTTAAATTCATCAAGAAAACCAATATGGTCAACATCGGAATGTGTAAGAAGAATTTCCTTATCGTATTTATCAAAATCGGGAATTTCCTTTCTTAACACATCGAAAAGCTCTTCCTTATAGCAATTAAAGCCTGCATCAACAAATAAAAGCTTATCCTTTAAGTTAAAAACCGTTACATTGCTTCCGCAGGGCGGCTCGATAACTGTAAGGTCAATTTCTTCAAAATGAGTTATGCGGGGAATGTAGCCTTCCCCTTTGGCACTTTGTATATATTCGCTGAATTTTCCTATAAAGCCGAAAACCTCGAAGGGAGGAAGATTTCTTTCCTCTAAAAGCTGCATTATAAGGTTGGAATTTATTAAAAGCTCTCTTTTTTCATCCCGGCTAAGACTCATTTTTTTAGAAATATCATTTACAAAGCTTACATAAAACACGGTATTATCAAGAGCCTTTTCGCTGCTTTTATAATTAATTACTCTTATCGGACAAAGCTCGCTCACACTTTTTTTAAACTCATCGAATTTTTTCTCATCCGAAACTAAAAGTCCCATTTTAAAATTCTGAAAGCCTGTTCCCTCGCTTCTTGAATTTATATAGGAAATATTGAATTTAAATTCATTTATAACCGACAAAACCGGAAGCAGAGCTCCCGGTTCATCTGAAAGATAAAATTCCATTAAAATTACATTTTCGCCGGTAAGCTCGCCTTTTATATAGCCTTCCTTTTCAAGCCTTTTTTCCGCCTCACATAAAGCGCCTTCATCCCCTGAAGCTTCAATAAAGAGCATAGTGGAATCAACCGCCTTGTTATAGCTGACCCTTAAAATATTTATCTTAAGCTCGTTTAAGATTTCAGCCGCCTTTAAAAAGGCACCGATCTTATCGGGCATTACCGTTGTAAAAACCTTATTCATAAAATCATCCTGCAAATTTACTTATATATCCCTGAACAAATACAAATAAAACTATAAGAGGAAGAATATATGTTACATATACTCTTAACCATTTGGGGAATTTTAGTCCCTTTCCTGTGTTTACCTCTTTTAAAAAGTTATCCCAACCCCAGCCGTATCTCGTTACACAGAAGAAAAGATAAACAAGAGAGCCTATGGGAAGAAGATTGTTACTTACTATAAAGTCTTCAAGATCCATAATGTTTGAGCCTGCACCAAGGGGCATAAAGCCGCTTAATACATTAAAGCCAAGCACACAGGGCATTGCAAGAACTATGATTAAAATAATGTTCATGGCAACTGCCTTTTTTCTTGAAAAGCCCCATAAATCCATAGCAAAGGAAATAATATTTTCAAACACTGCCACAACTGTGGAAAGTGCCGCAAAGGACATAAAGATGAAGAATAAAATTCCCCATATTCTGCCGCCTGCCATTGCATTGAAAATATTAGGCAGTGTTATAAATACAAGATTCGGTCCGCTGTCTGCATTTACTCCGAAAGAGAAGCAGGCAGGGAAAATAATAAGACCTGACATAAGAGCAACCAGTGTATCAAGACAAAGAATATTTACCGATTCACCCATAAGACTTCTTTCTTTACCGATATAGCTTCCGAAAATTGCCATTGAGCCAATGCCTATACTTAAGGTAAAGAATGCCTGCCCCATTGCGGCAGAAACAACATCAAAAAATCCGTGCTCCATCATTTTGCCAAAATCAGGCATAAGATAGAATCTAAGTCCCTCTGCAGCTCCCGGTAAGGTTACCGAACGGACTACAAGAATAAGAAGAATAACGAAAAGGCTTGACATCATTACCTTAGTTATTTTTTCAACACCGTTCTGAAGACCAAGTGCACAGATTGCAAAGCCGATAAGAACAGCAACAACCATCCAGACAGTAAGTGTTACGGGTTCGGATACCATATTGCCGAAAATCTCTCCGATGCCTGCAGCATCAAGACCTGTAAATTCACCCTTTATCATTTTAACCGTATATAAAAGCATCCAGCCTGCAATTACGGTATAAAACATCATTAAAAGATAGTTGGCTATCATTGCAAAATAGCCGAAGATATGCCATTTTGTTCCCTTTGGTTCAAGGACCTTGAAGGAGGTTGCGGCACTTGCCTGACTTGCTCGTCCCACTGCAAACTCCATAGTCATAACGGGAAGTCCCAGTACAACTAAAAAGAAAAGATAAACAAGGACAAATGCGGCACCGCCGTACTGACCTGTTATATGCGGAAATCTCCATACATTTCCAAGACCGATTGCACAGCCTGCGGATATTAATATAAATCCGAGACGTGATGATAATTTTTCTCTATTACCCATATTGTTCCCCTTTTTTCATTTTTTAAATTACTGTATATAATATTAACATATTATACCACTATAATTCAAGACATATTTTAAACATATCAACTTCCCCGTCATAATCCACATCAAAGGGGCAGGAAAGAACATTTTTTGCCTGTATGGTTGTTTTGGTCCATTCTTCCACCTCGTCTATGCTGATTTTTTCATCACCGGGAAGTATTGCCTTTAAATATGAGGCCACATCCGAAAGCTCTGAAAAACCTAAAAACCTAAGAACCTTGTCTATCTTTTCCCCTTTTACCGCACAGGCTCTTTTCATATATTCATAAAGCAAAAGCCCGTTGGCTCTTCCGTGGGGAATCTCCTTATAATAGGTAAGAGGATATCCCATTGAATGAACAATGGTTGTTCCTGTGTGAGCTATTACACAGCCTGCAAGCATAGAGCCGTATAAAAGTTCAGTACATTCATCCCTTAAAAAGCTGCCCTTTAACATATTATCCTTATATTTTCCCATTACCTTAAGCCCTTCCTCGGCTACCTTATCGGTATCGGGAGTTGCTTTTTTATTGGTGTAGCCCTCTATAAGATGACAAAGAGCATCAACATAAGTATTTCTTGCCACAAAAAGTGGAATATTAAGATTGTATTTGCCATCCAGAAAAGCCTTTTTATAAAAAACCGATTCTGAAGCAAAGCTCTTTTTGGTTTTCTCCCTGTGAAGAGTTAAAATAGAATAGGGTGTGGTTTCCGAGCCTGTTCCTGCAGTTGTGGGCACTGCTATCATCGGAAGAGGCTCATTTTTATAGTTATCCTTAAATATATCGTAAAGCTCAAAATTCCCGTCTACGGGATTTTTTGCATATACTGAGATAGCCTTTGCCGCATCAAGAGGAGAGCCGCCGCCAATTCCTATCAGAAAATCGGCATTTTCCTCTCTTGCCTTAATTCCTCCCTCATAAACCTCTTCAATTGAGGGATTGTTATTTACCTTATCGTAAATAAAATAGCTTATGCCCTGTCTGGAAAGAGCATCGCACACATCCCTTAAGGCACCGGATTTTTCCCCGGAGGATTTACCCGTTACAATAAAGGCTTTTTTACCCATTTTAAACTCGGCGGAGTTGTTATGAATTACGTCATTACCCATAAAAACCTTTGTGGGCACTAATAAATTTTCCATAGTTTTTCTCCTGATATTGTATTTTTAATTTTTATTTGATATAATTATCTTCAGGTGATAATTATGATAAGACATATCGAAAAAAAAGATGTATCCGGTGTTATTAAGCTTATGAAGGAGTTTTACTCCTCCCCTGCCGTTTTACACTCTGTTAATGAAAAGAATTTCTCAAAAACAGTTGATGAGGCATTAAATGCAAGCCCCTATGTTAAAATCCTGGTTTATGAAAAGGATGGAATAATCGCAGGCTACTGCCAGCTTTCCTTATCCTACTCAAATGAAGCGGGCGGTCTTAACGTTTTTATAGAAGAGATTATGATTGACTCCGCCTACCGCAGTCAGGGTATGGGAACCGAAATGCTTCAGTATATATTTGACCTTTATAAGGATGCCAGAAGATTCCGTCTTGAGGTTACAAAAGAAAACACCGGCGCATACACTCTTTATAAAAAGCAGGGCTTTAAAACCCTTGATTATACACAAATGATTATCGATAAGGAGGAACAGGAATGAATTTTCTCGTTATTTTCGGAATAATTCTTTTCCTTATTATTCTTTTACTTGTTGTTCCCGTAAAGCTTACCCTTTCAAAAAATCCGTCGGATTATATTAAGGTTATTATAGAGGTGCTTTTTATCCCCATTAAGCTTACCCTTAAGAAAAAGGATAAAAAAACGAAGAAAAATGACACAAAACCAAAGGAAAAGAAACCCCTTAAAGATAACGGCAAAAAGCCTTTAAGCTTTAAGGAGAAGGTTATATTCTACTGCTCTCTTTTAACCAATGCATTAAAGGAATTAAAGCATATTCTTTACCATGTAAGAATATCCGACCTTTCGGTAAGACTTACTCTTTCAGAGGGAAATGCAGCATTTACAGCCATTGCAGTTGGCGGAATCAATACTGCAATTTATCCTCTTTTAGGTCTTGTGGAAAGCTACTGTAAGGTTGACAAGGGGGCATTTAAGGTTAATGTTTGCCCCGAATACAACACGGGAAAATCTACTTTTTCATTTTCCCTTTCCCTTCACCTTGCGGTTATTCATCTAATGGTGGGCGGATTAAAGCTTTACAGCTTTTACAAAAAAGAAACAAGTAAGTAGACATTTATACTATTCGAGATATTCCTTTTCACGAAGGTATTTTTCATCCCCTGTAAGCTCATATAAAACATCAAGGCAGTACATTGCCGATTTATTGTTAAGCTGTTTTGTAAGCTCGTAGGAAAGGTCGTAAATCATACCTAATACCTCCATATCAAGGGAATATTCAAGACCGTCCTTTTTAAGCGTGCTTATAATCTCCTCGGTTACGGGGGGATTTTTTATATCCTCTTTACCGAGTATGAAGGTTATGCCCTCATTTGAAACAGGGATTTCAAAGATATCCTTACTGAGAAGATATAAGGAAAGGGCTGTTTTATAATCCTCCTTAAGACGGTAATATTCGCCCATATAGGCATAATATTTACTGTAGGAAACCTTATCTAAAATATAGCTTCGCACCGCCTTTAATACTATAAGAAGCTTCTGAAGCTCACCTGTTTTTATAAAAACTCTTGCCAGCTCATAAAATATATTAGGGTCAACGGGATTCCAGTAGAGTGCTTTTTTCAAAGACTCCTCCGCTTCCTTGTAGTTTTCGTAAAAAATTTCAATATGAGCCTTACACATATAAAGTGTTCTGAAGTCTATTCCTCCCTGCTTAAAATTCTTTTCGGGAGAAAGCTTCATATTATAGATATAAAACTGAATGGGAGAATCGAAATTAAAATAACGGATTTCGTCTCCCTCTTTAAATTTATCCTTATGCTCCGAAAGAAGCTCTGAAATCATATCGTAGGCGGAGACATAGTCGTCCGCCTTTAAATATTCACCGATTTCATTCAGGTCTTCATTTATTAAGTCATAGCCTATCATCTTAAGGTACCTCCGTCATAGGGTGCGTTTTCATCTGTAACCTCGGTTTTTAAAGCATAATCGTAAAACAGCTTGTTCCCGGGAAGAAAAAACGATAAGGCTACAATAACCGGGCATATATAAAGGGTGATAACCTTTATAAAGGGACGAAGAATTCTTGCCGCTATTCCCTTACCCGTATAAATGATTTTAAGCCCCAATATTTTTTTACCGATGGTCTGACCGATAATTTCACATATTATAAAATACATGGTAAGAACACCTACGGTGATTGCGGTCATTTCCACATTAAGAGCGTCAAAGGTCATTTTAAAATCTTCATTTCCCGCAACTGACTGACCAATAAAAATCTGATAGATAAATCCAACTGTCACCCCTATAAGCAGGGCATCAATAAGACCTGCGTATATTCTTTTTATAAGTGTTTTCATACTTTTACCTCTTATTTTAATTCTACTATGGTTACTCCGTCCTCACCTTCACCGAAAAGGCCTAAACGGAAGCTTTTTACATTGGGGTGTTTTTTCAGCATCACATGAATTGCCGCACGCAAAACACCTGTTCCCTTTCCGTGAATAATAGATACTCTTTCAAGCTTTAACATAACCGCATCGTCTATATATTTTTCCGCATCCATTACCCCGTCAGCCACCGTAAAGCCTCTTATATCAAGCTCGGTGGTGATGGTTTTATTCTTAAGCTCGGCTTTTTTGAAGGTCGCATAGGTGGTCTCCTTCTTTATCTGTGCCTCGTCAAGGGCAATATTGGAAATATGGGTTTTGATTTTTAAAATACCTGCGGTAACTGTAAGATTACCGTCCTTATCGGGAAGCTCACTTACTGTAGCACTCTGGTCATAATCAATAAGTCTTACCGGAGTTCCCTTTAAAAGAGCTTTAGGATCGGCAGGCTTAACCGATTTGTTTTTACTGCTGTTGATTTTATCCCGTCTTTCCTTAAGCTTTCTTGAAATTTTTTCATTTGCGTGGGTTGTCTTCCTGTCAAAATCACGCTGATTTTCTTCTTTTCTTATACTGCGAAGCTCTTTTATTATACCCTCTGCCTCTTCCTTGGCATCGGAAAGAATTTCGACAGCCTCACGGTTTGCCTTTTCTATTATACCGGCATATTTCTCTTCGCTTTTTTTCTTTTGCTCGATAAGCTCGCGTCTTAGCTCGTCCGCTTCATTTTTAAACTTATCCGCAAGCTCACGCTCCTTTTTCAGAGCTATTCTTGTTTTTTCAATTTCCGCCAGCACATCTTCAAACTTGATACTGTCATCCTTAAGCTGTTCTCTTGATTTATCAAGAATGTAATCGGGAAGTCCTAATCTTTTTGAAATTGCAAAGGCATTACTCTTTCCCGGAGTTCCGATATTAAGCTTATAAGTAGGCCTTAAGGTTTCCACATCAAATTCACAGCTTGCATTCATTACACCTTTAGTAGAAAGAGCATAAAGCTTAAGCTCGCTGTAATGAGTGGTTGCCATTACCTTGACACCCTTTTCCCTTAAGGATTCGATTATTCCGATTGCCAAAGAGGCCCCCTCTACCGGGTCGGTGCCTGCTCCAAGCTCGTCAAAAAGAACAAGGGAATTATATTTCGCACGTTCTATGATGCTTACAATATTTACCATGTGAGAGGAAAAGGTTGACAGGGACTGGGCAATGCTTTGCTCGTCTCCTATATCTGCAAAGATATCCGAAAACAGGGAAACCTCACTTTTTTCCGCCGCCGGAATGAGAAGTCCCGATGTGCCCATCAGGGTAAGAAGACCTACAGTTTTTAAAGAAACCGTTTTACCGCCTGTGTTCGGCCCTGTAACGATTAAAGAATCAAACTGACCGCCAAGCATTATGTCAATGGGAACAACTTTTCCTGTATCAATAAGAGGATGCCTTGCCTTTTTTAAATGGATATAACCCCTGTCATTAATAAGAGGCAGAGTTGCCTTCATTGAAACACCAAGCTTTGCCTTGGCAAATATAAAATCAAGCTCACACACGGTGTTATAGTTATTTACAATCTGCTCACGGTTCAGTGAACAAAGGGAGGTTAAATCGAAAAGGATTTTTTCAATTTCCTTTTCCTCCTCGGCAAACATTTCCTTTAAGGAATTGTTGATTTCAACCACCGCCATAGGCTCAACAAACACGGTAGAGCCTGATGAGGAGGTATCGTGAACTATACCCGGGATATCCGATTTATGTTCTATCTTGACGGGAAGAACAAAACGGTCTCCCCTTACGGTAACCACGGCATCCTGAAGGAATTTCTGATAGTTGGGAGAGGTTATGAATTTATTTAAAACCTCTTTTATTTTATTATGGGTTGCATTGATTTTCTTTCTTATTGCATAAAGCTTAATACTTGCATTATCGGCAATTTCATCCTCACCGAGAATTTTTGAAAAAATATCCTCCTCAAGCCCCCTTATCACAATAAGGGAATCAAAATACACCGCAAGCTCCTTATCATCTGCGGCATAGTCCTTTAAAAGCCTTGCGGTTTTTAAAAGCTTACCTATTTCAAGAAGCTCCTTAGTATTGAAATTAGCACCCACATCAAGTCTTTTTACCGATTTTAAAACATCGCCTGCCGCATAAATGGGAGGATTGCCTCTTTTTATTATAAGAGAGGTTGCATCGTTTACCTCGGAAAGGGAAATTTCAAGCTCGCCTTTATCCGAAAAAGGCTCGGTTAAAAGAGCCTTCTTTTTATTGGGCTCTATTATACAGCACTCCGAAAGCCGTTCTCTTATTTTATCAAATTCCAGTTTAATATAACTTTTATTATCCATATTATTTCCTTTTAATTTTTAAGTGACTGTAACGGTGCAGGGATTCTGCCGCCACGGTCTATAAAAGTCTTTGAGGAATACGGACTTACCTTCATAACCGGTCCGTAGCCTAAAAGTCCGCCGAAGTTAACGGTATCCCCTACCGTTTTACCGATTGCCGGAATTACTCTTACAGCGGTGGTTTTTGAATTTACCATACCGATTGCCGCTTCATCTGCGATAATTCCGGAAATAGTTTCTGCCGGAGTATCACCCGGGATTATTATCATATCAAGACCAACCGAGCATACACAGGTCATTGCCTCTAATTTTTCAAGGGAAAGCGCACCCTTTGCCACAGCATCAATCATACCCGCATCCTCACTTACCGGGATAAATGCGCCTGAAAGACCGCCTACATGAGAGCTTGCAAATACTCCGCCCTTTTTAACAGCATCGTTAAGAAGTGCCAGTGCGGCAGTTGTACCGTGGGCTCCGCATTTTTCAACGCCCATTTCCTCTAAGATATAGGCAACACTGTCTCCCACTGCAGGAGTTGGTGCTAAAGATAAATCCACTATACCGAAGGGTACATTAAGCCTTTGGGAAGCTTCCCTTGCAACCATCTGTCCCATTCTGGTTATCTTGAAGGCGGTTTTCTTAACGGTATCGGCAACGGTTGCAAAATCAGCACCCTTTACCTTTTCAAGAGCAGATTTAACAACCCCCGGACCGCTTACACCCACATTTATTACGCATTCAGGCTCACCTACTCCTAAAAAAGCACCTGCCATAAAGGGATTATCCTCGGGAGCATTACAAAATACAACAAGCTTGGAGGCACCGATAGAGTCATTATCCTTAGTTCTTTCGGCAAGATCCTTTATAACATATCCCATTTCCTTTACCGCATCCATATTGATACCGGCTTTTGTGGTGCCCACATTTACCGAGGAGCATACCTTTTTAGTTTCCGAAATAGCCTCACCTATTGAATTAATAAGGATTTTATCCCCTTTGGTATAGCCTTTGTGAACAAGGGCGGAAAATCCGCCTATAAAGTCAACACCTGTTTCTTCTGCCACCTTATCAAGCATTTTTGCATAGGGCACATAGCTTGTGGCATCCGAGCTTCCCGCAACAAGAGAAATAGGAGTTACCGAAATTCTTTTATTGATAATGGGAATTCCCATTTCACGGGAAATGCTTTCTCCTGTTTTTACAAGGTCCTTTGCAAGATACATTATTTTATCGTAAATTCTTGTGATTGATTTTTTATGGTCCTCTGAAGCACAGTCAAGCAGGGATATACCCATGGTGATTGTTCTTATATCCAGATTCTCCTTTTCAATCATATTAAGGGTTTCTATTATTTCTTTATTGGAAATCATTTTTTCTTACCTCTAAATTCTGTGCATTTCGTTGAATATATCCTCAAGACATATTGTTATTTTAACTCCAAGACCGTCTCCGAGTGTTTCTAAATTTTTAGAAAGCACATCAAAGTCGGAGCTGCTTTTTTCAATATCAGTCATCATAACCATTGTAAAGATATCACCCATTATTGTCTGGGATATATTAAGAATATTGATATTGTTTTCGCTCAGAATTCCACTTACAGAGTGGATAATTCCCACCTTGTCTTTTCCGATTACCGTTATTACTGCTTTTTTCATTTTTATCCTCCTTATAATCTGTCGGCCTTTGAAAAATACTGATACAGATCGCACTTTATCATACCGTTATATAATTTTCTTTTCTTGGTTGCTTTTTTTCCGAACAGGGCTTCAAACTTTTCATTGGGGGTTATGGCAAATAAATTCCAGCCCTTAAGACCTTTATATACTCTTCCTAAATCCTTTATGATTTTTTCCGATTCATTTAAGTCTAAAAGCCGTTCGCCGTACGGTGGATTACACACTATAGTACCGCCGATTTCATCATTTTTAAATTCGGAAACAGGCAGGCGTTTTACAAAGATAACATCGTTTACCCTTGCCTTTTTTGCATTGCTTATAGTTAAATCTACACAGTCATAATCTATATCCGAAGCAAGAACTCTTAAATTGGTTTTTCGTATTAAGGAAAAAGCCTCATCCCTTGCATCCTTTAAAAATTTCTTATCCATCTGCCGAAAGTCTTCAAAGGCAAAGCTGCGGTTTAAGCCCGGGGCAATGTTTTTGGCAATCATAGCCGCCTCTATGGGGAAGGTTCCCGATCCGCAGAAGGGATCGCAGAAAATTCCGTTATAGCTGAAACGACTCATATTGATAATTGCCGCTGCAATGGTTTCCTTGATAGGTGCCATATTGGAGCGTCTTCTGTAGCCTCTTTTATGTAAGCTGTCTCCCGAGGTATCAATCATAAGGCTTACCTTATCCTTCATTATTGAAAACTCAATTTTGTAAAGGGAGCCTGTTTCGGGAAAGATACTCATCTTATAGCTTGCAGATAAAGATTCAACAATAGCTTTTTTAATAATAGCCTGACAGTCTCTGATACTGAAAAGCTGAGATTTTACCGAAAATCCGTTAACGGGGAAGGCGCTGTCCTTATAAAGCCATTTCGACCAGTCAAGAGCTTTGGTTTTATCAAAAAGCTCATCAAAGGTTACTGCCTCAAACTCGCCTACTTTAATAAAAATTCTTTCCGCACATCTTAACCACAAATTTGCACGGGCAACCGCTTCAAAATCGCCGTAGAAGGTAATTCGCCCGTCAATAACCTCTTTGGTTTCGTAGCCTAAATTACGGATTTCCTTTGCCACTATGGACTCTATTCCGAACATAGTGGTTACTACAATTTCAAATTTTTCCATTTTTTCTCCTGTTTTATTTATTGTATTCCATCATACTGTAGTACTGAAGATTTTTAAGAGTATTTATTTCTTCAGAAAATTCTTCGGGACATTCCTTAAAGAACTGTCCTCGTGACATAAAGTATTTTGGTGAGAAAACGTTCACCTTTGTTTTTAAGCTGTTTAAAAATTCAAAATACGGGGGCATATCAACCCTCATATAGGAAAACAGCTCGGTTGCAAGATAGCTTGAGGAAATGGTATTTCTCTGACCTCTTAAAACCCTCTTACCATTTTTAATACAGTCATTCTTAAACGCCTGATTGGAGAATATAAGATAAGGTGTTTTATGCTTTCTGAAAAGCGCGGTATCCGTTTCTTCTGTTATATCATAGCCAATTAAATCATAATACTTAAGCTCGGAATCAAGGAAGGGCAGGTGGTCTCCGAAATAGATTATTACGGTTGGCCTGTCAATTTCTTCTATGTAATCCTTTAAGGTTTTTAAGAAATTATCCGCATCCTTTAACCCCTGAACATAATTTTCCAGGGTATAGTAGCAGTTATCGTCCATCTCGTCGGTTCGCTTTACTATTCTTTCCTTACCTGTATCATAATTCATATAGGGCCCGTGATTCTGGATGGTAACCGTAAAGTTAAAATAACCCTTGTCAGGATTTTTCTCAAGATGCCTGCTGTAGTCATCCATTATCATTTTCGCCGCTTCAGAATCGTCGGTATAATAATTGGTCATCTTGGTTTTGTAGCCTAAATCACTTAAAAATACACTACGCGAAAAACCCATACAGCTATATGCCATAAGACGGTTATAAAACCAGTTATGCCCCGGATGCATGGCAACTGTTTCAAATCCTGCCGAGCTGAAAACATGGGGTAAGCCATACGCCTTTTTATTCAAAAAGGTTTTATAGGGAACGGGCATTCCCTTATCAATAAGTGAAATATTTACACCTGTTAAAAATTCAAATTCGGTGGAGGAGGTATTTCCTGCAAAGCCGGGAACAATCATATCACCGTATATTCCCTCTTTTTTTAACCTTGTATAATTGGGCAGGGGGTTTTTTTCAAACTTAAGATTTTTAGCCTCTCTTATATCGAAGAAGGCTTCGCCCATAACAGCTATAACATTCGGAATATTTCCCTCCGGGCTATAAGGGGTAAGAATTTTTTTAACCTCTTCCCTGCTGTAGCCTTCGGGCTTTTTAAATCTCGTACGTTCAATTCCGTTAATAAGAGAATAAATAAAGCCGTGCCCGTTTGCCATATCTATTTCGCTGAATTCGTTGGTAACGAAGGTGGTTTTTTCATATATCCTGCTGTCTGAATATATAAACACATAGGCTCCGAAGGAAAGTGACAGGGTGACAATAACTCCCAGGGCACGAATCCAGAGCTTTGGTGCTTTATTTTTTACCTTCATACATACAAAAACCGAGGCTGTAATGAATAACAGCACAAAGACCGTAACCTTTATGCTTAACGGTATAGTGTAGTTATCCAAAATACTTGTTGCTTCCTTGCCCAAAATAAAATCACTTGCCTTTAAGGGCACACTCAGAAAATAAAGCCTATAATAGTTTACAACAAGAAGAAGGGTTTCTGTAAGCCCGGTTATAACAAAGCTTATATGAAGCTTGCCCGTTATAAAAAACAAAAGAGAGGTTATAAGATAAAATATGCTTATATTTATAATAAGATTTATCGGATTAAAGGCATCCAGAAAGGAGGTAACACCGCTGTTTCCTATATGAATCAGTATCTGAAACAATGAGAAAAACAAAGACATAATAAGAATTCCTGAAAGGGAGCCTTTAAAATCCAACATTCTTTTTTTGAAAATTGCTTTCATGCTGCTTCCCTTATTTCACCGTTACTGTCTTTATTATACCGTTTTCCGCATATACATTCTGAATACCTGTTATAAGCGGCTTTGCATAGTCATAAAATTTTTCGGTAACATCCATTCCGTCATCGGAAATCATATCGCAGGGAACCTGCTTTTCAAGGTTAGCAACCTTATCGGTATCAAATGGTTTATATTCAATTTCGTAAGAATCGCTGTCCTTTCTTACATAACCTATCATAACACCTGTTTCCCCTGAAAGTGCATACTCAACGCCTGCGTTTCCGATTGCAAAGGATTCGTCAATGTCAGTACGGGACGCAGATGTCGCCGCACATCTTTGAAGGGTTGAAAGCTCAATAGCTCTCATTTTAACATTTATTCTTTCTTTTAAAAGCATTTCAAGAGTTTTACCTGCACCGCCTAACTGTGCATGGTTAAAGCCGTCCTTTGCGGCTTCCTTAAGACTTGTATCCTCACATAAAAGCACACCGTCTTTTGTTTTCACACCCTCGGAAAGGGCAATTACAAGCTGCTTTTTAGTCTTCAGAAGCTCATTGATTTTATCGGTTATCTTATCAATATCGAAGGGGATTTCGGGAAGGCATATAATGTCTGCATACTTCTCCTCGTCGTTATTGGCAAGAGCGGCTGCCGCTGTAAGCCAGCCTGCGTGTCTGCCCATTATTTCAACAATGGTGATAGAGGGCATATCGTAAACCCTGTTATCGTGGGCAACCTGCTTTACGGTGTTTGCCACAAATTTTGCCGCAGAACCGTAACCCGGGGTATGGTCGGTCAAGCACAGGTCATTATCTATGGTTTTGGGAATACCGATTACCCTTACATCAGAATTAACCTTTTTAAAATACTTTGATAATTTGTTTACGGTATCCATTGAATCATTACCGCCTATGTAAAAGAAATAGCCGATATCATATTTTTCAAAAACTCTTTTAATATGCTCATAGATTTCCTTATCCTCCTCATAGGACGGAAGCTTTTTACGGCAGGAACCAAGATATGCGGATGGAGTTTGTTTAAGAACCATAATATTAAACTCATCGTTAAAATCCTTAAGGTCAACGAAGCTTTCCTTTAATATACCTTCAACACCGTAGCGTGCGCCGTATATTTTATCAATTTTATCCGACTGAATTCCCCCGCAGATTACACCTGCTAAAGATGCATTTATGGCGGTAGTGGGACCGCCTGACTGACCTACTAATAAATTTTTTCCCATTTTATTTACTCCTTTACAATTTTACCGTTTATTATTACTAAAAAAGGTGAGCTGTTAACTAAAAGCGGATCCGATTCAAATACGGATAAGTCCGCATCCTTCCCAACCTCTAAACTTCCGACTCTATCCTCTACTCCAAGAGCTTTTGCCGGATTTACGGTTATTGCCCTGATGCTTTCCATATAGGGAAGCCCTGCTTTATTGGCAAGTGCCGCACAAATAGTCAGGTGCTCTAACGGAATAACATCGTGATCGGTTATAATTGAAACCGAAAGACCTTTTTCAAAAAGCACCCTTGGGGTTTCGTAAGATTTATTCTTAAGCTCGGGCTTTGACCTTCCGATTAAAGAGGGTCCCACTAAACAGGGATAGCCGTATTCCTTAAGCTCGTCCGCTATAAGATGACCCTCGGTACAGTGGTCAAGGGTCAGCTTTAAGTTAAACTCCCTTGCAATTCTTATTGCGCTGAAGATATCGTCCGCTCGGTGAGCGTGTGCCTTCATCGGAATTTCACCCCTTAAAAGAGGAATAAGGCTTTCACATTTGATATCAAAATCTGGTTTGTCATTTTCCTCGGGATCCTCATAATAAAGCTCAAGCTTTTCCATATACTCCTGAGCCTTGAAAAGCTGTTCCCTTATAAGGGAGACGGCACCCATTCTGGTAATGGGAGTCTGCCCCTTCTGATTATATGAGCCCTTGGGATTTTCACCGAAGGCAAACTTCATAGCAGCATTTTCCTTAACCACCATAGAATCAACACATTTGCCGAAGGTTTTTAAAACCGCAAAGCTTCCGCCGATAACATTGGCACTTCCCGGCCCCGTTGCTACAGTGGTAACACCTGCCATTAACGCCTCATTAAAGCACACATCCATAGCGTTTACAGCATCAATCCCCCTTAAATGAGGAGTAACCGGGTCGGTGGATTCATTAACATCATCCCCTTCAAAGGTAAGGGAATCCTCTAAAATACCAACATGGCAATGGGCATCAATAAAGCCCGGGAATACCATTTTCCCTTCAAGGTCAATTTCATTTTCCCCGGGAGTATAATCCGACATAGGTCCAATCCTTACTATTTTCCCCTCTTTTATTTCTATAAATCCCTTTTCAATAATTTCGGGGGATGACATAGTATAGATTTTTCCGTTTTTTAATATCATAGCTCCTCCATAATCCCCGACAGGGCAACCGCACCGTCATTCTGAGCGGTAATAACCTGTCTTAATTTTTTATTTACCACATCCCCTGCGGCATAAACGCCGTCAAGGTTTGTTTTCATTCTTTCATCAACCAAAATGTAACCATCCTCCGTCAGGGCTACGGTATCCTTAAAAAGCTCGTTTCTGGGCTCATTTCCGATTGCTATAAACAGCCCGTCCGTTTTAAGGCTTCTTTCATCCTTTAAGATAATCCCCGTAAGGAAGTCCTCACCGCAAAGAGCGGTAACCTCATTTGGGGCAATAATTTCTATTTTTTCGTTTTTCTTTATTTTTTCAAGGGTTGACGGATTACCTCTGAACTTTTCACGCCTGTGAATAAGATACACCTTTTTTGCAAAATTTGCAAGATAGATTGCATCATCAAGGGCAGTATTGCCTCCTCCGACAACCGCAGCTACCTTATCCTTATAGAAGGCACCGTCACAGGTTGCACAGTATGAAATCCCCATTCCCGTATACTTTTCTTCCCCGGGAATACCGAGCTTTCTCGGTGCGGCACCTGTGGCAAGTATCACATTCTTTGCCCTGTATTCATCTTTTTTTGTTTTTATTATTTTTTCCTTCCCGGTAAGCTCAAGGGAGATAACCCTTCTTCTTACAACCTCAATATCAAACTCTGCCATCTGTTTAAAAAATCTGTCTGCCAGATCGAAGCCCGATATATGAGGAAGCCCCGGATAATTATCAACCATATGGGAATTTACAATCTGACCGCCAAAGGCATCTCCTTCAAATATTATTGCAGAAAGACCGGCTCTTTTAGCATAAAGACCTGCTGTCATACCGGCGGGACCTCCGCCTATTATCGCAACATCGTACATTTTTAATTCTCCCCGTTATTTTTAAAATCCTTAACCCCTGACGAGGTTAAAACTTTTTTTTCTTTTGTAATAAGTATTCCCTCAAGCTGAGGATTATTTTCTATAAATTCCATACCCCGTTCAGAGCCCATTACAACTATAGCTGTAGCACAGGCATCAGCCATTGCGGAATTTTCACAAATAACAGTTGCACTTAATAAATCGCTTTCCGAAGGATATCCTGTAGCGGTATCTATAATATGATGATATAGCTTTCCGTCCTTTGTAAAGTTTCTTTCATATATACCTGAGGTTACCACCGATTTATCCTTAACGGTAAGACTTCCCGATATACCGTAAGCCTCTTTAAAGGGAGCCTTTATGCCTATGGTAAAGCCCTCCTTGTTTTTAGGACTTCTTCCCATTGTTTTAATGTTACCGCCTGCATCGATAAAGGCATTCTTTATTCCCTCTTTTTTCAGAAAGTCGATTATGTAATCGGCTATATAGCCCTTTGCAATTGATGATACGTCAACCGAGCATCCGTTTTTCAGGATAACCTTATTTCCGTCAATTACAACATTTTCAATACCGATTTTTAAAAGAGCATCAGCTATTTCACTTTCAGCGGGAACCTTTTCCTTTTTATAATCCCATATTGAGGTTAAAGGATAAACGGTAAGGTCATAGGCACCTTCCGTTTTTTCGGTTATATCCAGCCCCAGCTTTAAAATACTTTTAAGCTCGTCGGATACGGTTAACTCTTTAAGCTCATTTAATTTGCAGGTTTCGGAATCCTTATTGAAGTTGGAAAGGAGCCTGTCAAGATACAAAATCTTATTATAGGCTTTTTCAGCCACCTCACGGTGGTTCCCTTTATCGAAAATTACTATTCTTATCTGGGTATCAAGAGCATAGCCTATTTTTTCATACTTATCGGGAGTCTTAAAAAAGGTTCCCCATATTATCCCTGCAAATACAATTGTGATTATAACCCATAATACTGCTTTTTTCATATATTAATTATCACTTTCCAAAGATTTATTTCCGGTTACGTTTGTTTTTGAGGAATTTACTTTTGTTGTTGCCTTTGAATCAGTCTTTTTATCGGCAGTGGTTTTTTCTTCGGTTTTTTCCTCAGTTTTACCGTCATCTTTATCGTTACCGGTGTCATCAGGCTTTGAAACTGAAGAGGAGGTTGCCCTTTCAAGCTGACCTTCAAGCCCGGACACCCTACTGCTTAAACTTTGATTTGCTTTTATAAGGCTCTGGTTTTCTTCGGCAAGTCCTGAATACATATCCTTATATCTTTCCAGCTGCTCGGTTAAGTCAACAATCTGCTGATCCTTGCTTCCGTTTGCTTCAATTCCCTCCATAATGGCAAGATAGTTTTCATAATCCTTTACAAAAACCAGCTTGTTTGCATTTATAATTATAAAGGAGGAAACTGAAAAGGAAATCAGAAACACGGTAACGAGAACTGTAAGTGCTATGAGTCTTCCCTTGTTTTTTTCTTTGCTTTTTTCTTTATTCTTATTTTTTCTCAATTAAACTGCCCCTCTCTTAAAATTCAATGCAGGTTTTTTTATCTACATTCCATATATATGATTTTATTTTCTCTTTATCCACCTTCAGTGCTTTTGAAAGTGCTATACAGTAAAGCTCTATCTGATGCAGGTAATCTTTTTTTATCTGCTCATCACTTCCCGATGCATACTTATAGTCAAGAAGGTAGATATCCCCTTTAGTATCAACAAAATAACAGTCGATTATTCCCTGCACCATAACGGTACTGTCATCATCCTCATCCTTATATATTTCCCTTGAGGACAGTGAAAGCATAAATTCCTTTTCCCTGTAGACCTCTTTTGCACGAAGAAGCTTTACACCAAGAGGTGATTCAAAAAAGGCTTCGGCTTTTTTAAGATCGTCATGGGTAAGCTTATCCTTTAAGAATTCATCCGAGGATACCAGGTCAAGAAGCACCTTCATTTTGTTATCCTCTTTCCTTAAAAGCTCAAGGTCGGCATTTTCAAATATGTAATGGATAAGAATACCCCGTTCTCTTGCGGTGATTTTTTCCTCACGCCTGAAGCTCGGTACATAAATACCTGTTGAGGCACCGTAGTGGTGAACCTCCTCATCCTCATTCATTATACGCTTTGCCTCGGTTACCGATATTTTTTTCGGTATTTGCTGTGCACTTCCCTCATAGCTGTATAAATAGGTTTCGTCAAGCTTTTTTATTTCCTCATCGGAAAGTGAATAAGGCTCATAGGTAACCGAACAGCCATCCTTCGAAGCAGCAAATTCCGCTTCACGGTAAAAGTAAATATTAATCTTTCCGTTATCTGATTTCATCCATTCGTTTTTTGAGGTATCAACAGGCTCGGACATTCCTCTTTTTGCTATAACGGGCGGAAGAATCATATCCGCAAAGGACCTGATATTTTTAAAGTCAATATAGGATATACTGTCAGGTGCCGACAGGAGTATATTTTCATATTTTTCAAACCATTCACTTTTTGCAGTCTCGGATACACAGCCGGTTATAACAAGCTTATGCTTGGCACGGGTAAGAGCAACATAGAGAATACGCATTTCCTCCAATGTAATCTGAGTTTTTTCCTCATCGGAAATTATATTCCTATAAACGGTAGGATATTTATACTGCCCCTCGGGATTTACGAAAGTATAGCCGATACCCATTGCTGAGTTTAAAATTATATTGGATTTAAAATCCTCATAATTGAATTTTTTGTGAATTCCCTGCAAAATTACCACCGGGAATTCAAGCCCCTTACTGCTGTGAATGGACATAACCTTTACCGCATCGGAATCCGAGCTTATTTTTGGATTTGGAATTTTTGCATGCTCGTTAACTATACGGTCAATATAATTGACAAAGGCATAAAGACCTTTATATTCACCTTCTTCAAATTCAGAGGCAATATCCAAAAGTCTTTCTAAATTTTCCTGCCTCTTGACACCGTTTACAAAACGGGTCTGCAGCTCTACAAAGAAGGTTTCATCGTATATTTTGGTTATAAGCTCCTTAAGCTCATACATTCTTGCAAAGCTTCTTAAAGAGCCTATGTATGCCATTACCTTTTTATCGGTTTCATTTTCCGATTTTCTCATAAGATAGTGGAAATTAAGATATTCATCCGAAAGCCTTAATTCCAGAAGTCTGCCCTCACTGTATCCGAACACATTTTTCAAAACGGCAACGAAAGCCACATCGTCAAAGGGATTATCAAGGATTTTAAGTAAGGCTACAAAGCTTTTTATTTCCACTGTATCAAAGAACTGGGTTTTATCCTCATAGGATACGGGAATTCCAAGATTGGTAAGCTCCTTTAAAAGACTGAAGGTTTTATCACCAAAGCTTCTGACAAGCATGGTAATATCCTTATAGCTTAGTCTTTTTCCGTCAATTGCCGCATCCTTGTCATTTACAATTGCTTTTACTGCGGAGGCAATTATTCTTGCTTCCTTTACATAGTCTTTCTCGGCATCTCCTCTTTTTGTCATAACCAGCCTGATATCCGTTGAAAGAGTTTTTGGTATTATATCCTTCTGATTACTTCGGGCAATAAGTCTTCCTTCGTTTTTATAATCAACTCCGCTTATTTTTTCGGTCATAATATAATCAAAAATCATATTGACTGCATCCACTACATTTTCGTGACAGCGATAGTTGGCATTAAGATTTATCAAAGTACCCTTATTCAGATTTTTATAAGCCGATGCCCTTCTTATAAACAGTGCGGAATTTGCATTTCTGAAGCGGTAAATACTTTGCTTCACATCCCCCACGGTAAAGAGGTTATCCTCTCTCGCAAGAAGGGTAAATATGGTTTCCTGAACATCATTGGTATCCTGATATTCATCCACTAAAATTTCGTGGAAGCTTTCACTTAAGGACTTAAATTCTTCCTTAAGCCCATTCTCATCCTTTAACAGCGCAATAGTAAGATGCTCAAGGTCGTTAAAATCAAGATATCCCGCCTCGTACTTTTCATTTTTGAAGCGCTCGTCAAATATCATAACAAGCTCGAAAAGCTTCTTTAAGATATTGACGGTGCCCCTGTCCTTAAGATTTAAATCTATGATACTGAGAGTATAGGTCAAATTGAAAGCTTCAACGGCATCCTTTACCAGCGAACGGGCACTTTTTGCCATTTTTGAATAAAGTGAGCTGTTTTTACCCGGCATTTTGTCAAAGGTAATTCCATTCATTTTTTCAATAAGACTTTTAAAATCAGATTGAGCGAGCACCTCTTTGAACATCTTTAGTTCCTTTTCAAAAAGGTCAATAAAAACAAAGGATCCCTGATCTCCCCTCATTTTATCAAGAACAAACTCATACTTTTCTATTGATGCAGTAAGTATGTTTTCAACCTGACCTCTTAAGGCTTCGGCATATATGGAGGTATAAAAATCGCACTCATCGGAAATAAGATACAAAAACTTTTCCGTCCATTTATGATATTCGGGAATGCTTATTAAAAACTTATACAGCTTTAATACAAGCTCGCTGACCTTGGAATCGTCACTTCCCCTGCCGTAGCACTCTAAAAGAGCTATGAAATCATCATCATTTTTCTCATAATAATCTGCCATTATTTCACTTAAAACCTGACTTGCAATAAGGTTTTTCTCAACCTCGTCAAGAAGAGCGAAGTCCCCCGGCACCTCGGGAGGAAGCAGATGGATATTCTTTTTAATTAAATCAAGACAAAAGGAATGAACGGTTGATATATTTGCCCTGTCAACCAGTAAAAGCTGTTTTTTTAAGTTTTTATCGCCTTTATTCTCTTTCAGCTTTTCTCTTATAGCTTCTTTTATTTTAAGCTTCATTCCTGCTGCTGCCGCATTGGTAAAGGTAACTATCAAAAGCTTATCAATATCGGTAGCTCCGCTTGTTATTTTTCTTATTATCCTCTCTACCAGAACGGCAGTTTTACCTGAGCCTGCCGCCGCAGAAACCATAAGCGAGGTATCTTTGGTATCAATGGCAAGCTTCTGCTCGGTGCTGAATTCTATTTTACTCATCTCTTCTCCTGTTTTTTAAAGATTTGTCCTTTAAAAAGACTTTTTTGGTTATTCCTGCTATTTAAAAATTTCATCCCGTTTAAGCTTTTCAATGCTTCTTAACCGGGAATTTTCCTTATCAAACATACAGACTCCGAGATAAGGACAGTAGTCGCAGGAGGTATAATTATCATACTCCACGGGATTGATATCAAACACCCCGTCAAATATACTTTTACCGGTTTTCTCGATATTTCCTTTAACTATGGTAAGAAGCTGTTCAAACTCGGAAATGGACAAAGAGTTTTTATCCTTGGGAATTCCGTCCTTATCAAGCTCAAGATCCACAATATCGGACTTTGACATAGTTTTAAAATCAATATCCATCGCCTCAGCAATATCATGGGTGTTAAGATAAAAGCCCTTCATGGAAAGTGTTTCGTTAAGCGCGTCCTTAACAGTTCCGATTTCCTCGGGAGAATCAAGCTTAACCACGGGAGCGGTAAGCGCAAGATACAGCATTCCACCCGGCTTAATCTTATCTATTTTTTCCTTTCCTATCATAGTCATAAGGTAAACGGCAAGCTGCATTTTAACGCCCTGCGCAACCTCATAGAACTGAATGGTTTTTTCCGAGGATTTATAATCGACAATACGGATATATTCCTCGTCTCCCACCTTATATTTATCCACACGGTCAATAACGCCGTTTAAAATAACCTTACGGTTATCGCCTACATCAAAGACAATTCCCTTAACCGTACTGTCCTCCTTACCGAAGCTTACCTCAAAACCTTCGGTTTCAAAGCTTCCTTTTATAAAGTGAGTTCTAAGAAGGTTTACAGTCTTTAAGGATATTGCCCATATTTTTTTCTTAAATACCGTGCTTTTTATATCCGAGGCAAAAACGCCGTTCTGGGTTTCATTAATTGCCTTATCGATAACACCCGGAAGCTTTTTATTTATATAAGCATCATCAACCGTTTTAAAGGTTTCTCCGTCCTCTTTTAATATTCTTGAAAATTTCTCAAGTACAAGATGGATTACCGAGCCTAAATTGGCACTGTTTATGATAAACTCCTCTTTTTCTTTAACCCTCAATATGTAATTTAAAAAATAGGCAAAGGAACAGGAATTGTATTTTTCCATATTTGTGGTGCTGACTCTTAAGGTGTCCTTTAAAAGCTTTTTCATATTGGCTTTATTTACCCTTACCTCAAGCTCCTCGGACTTACCCATTTTTTCAATGGCACCCTCCACAATGTCCTTATATTCAGAATCAAGACTTAAATAAGCAAGCTCCTTTTCAATACCCTTAAGCTCTTTTTTTGAAACTGAGCCCAAAACATCCTTTAAAAGTCTTCTTTTTGGCTTGAAGATAATTTCACAGTCTGAAATATCTTTTTTGGTAAGCGCAGAAAGCTCACTTAAAAACCTTGAGGGAAGAAGCTCTGATGCCGAACGGGAAAACTGAGAATAAGATATATAAATCTTCTTTTCAGGTGAGGTTACTATATCGTAAAGCTTCAGAGTGTTTTCCATAATTTTAAGACGGGCACTCATGGAAAGCTCGATACCAAGCTCGGTTAACTGCTCTCTTTCCGCTTCATTTATAATTCCCTCTCCGCCCGCAGGCTCGGGAAGCTTGCCCTCATTTGCACCAAGCACATAAATGTATTTATAAGAGTCGTTGAAAAAGCCGGTAGGACCGGTTATATAAATACTGTCGTTAAGAATGGGGATGGATGCAATATTTTTATTTTTAAGACCTGATATTATAATATTCTTGTATTCGGTAAAGCTTACCTTCATTCCCGAAAGCACAAGAGTGGTTCTTTCCATACTCTCAAGTATATAATTATAAACCTGGATAAGCTGCTTTGCAGAGGCTATGTCACCTCTTGCTTCATATCTTCCCGCCAGAGTGGAAAGTGCTTTTTCAAGCTCAAGCTCACTGAAAAACTCATAAAGAGCCAGCGAATACTCTGAGGCATCACTTAAGGAAAGAATTTTTTTCTTTAGCTTTACCACAGGTGCAAGCACACGGTTATAAACCTCAATAACCGAGTCCCTGCCGTGGATTTTAAAATTAAAGCTTTCTTTTTCCGCTATAATTTCATCAATGCCCGTTGATAAAAGCCGATAGGCTCTTACTCCGGTTTTTCTTACAAACTCCTCAAAAACATAAATTTTTTCGGGAGCATCCAGCATAAAATATCCGGATTTTAAATAGCCAAGTATAACATCCATACGGTTACCCGAAAGAAGGATATTGAATACACTCGATAAAAGTGCCGCAACGGGCATATCGTATACCGATTTTTTCTCATTTGAATAAGCGGAAAGGTTAAAGCCCGAAAGGGCTATTTTTACATAGTCGGAATATTCCGCCATATCGGATATAACGACTGCCATTTCGCCGGGCCTTGCACCTGAATTTTTTATATCCGAAACTATTTGGGAGGCTAAGGCATCACATTCATTTTTTATGCCCTTGCACTTTACAATTTTTAAGCTTTCACATTCTTTCCCGTACTCTTTGGCATTATCTCTTAAGTAATTATCGGCAATATATTTTAAATCCTGCTTTTCAAAAAAGCTTCCGTCTAAGCTTTCATGCCTTACGGTTTCCCCCACATCCTTTGCGAGGGCTTCAAGCTTTTCAAAGGTGCGCTTTAAGGTGTAGCCGAAATCACCGTAATCCGAAGCATCGGGAATATCGGTAAGAGTAATAAAGACATTTGCACCCGATAACAAAAGCGACTTTATCATATATAGCTCTTCACCGGTAAAGCCGGTAAACGCATCTATGTAAACATTTTTATTTTTATACAGCTTTTCCTTTGCAATCTTATCCGCGGCGGTAACAATCAAATCGTCAAGATCGCAGTAAATATCTTTTATTCTTTTTTCAAATTCACCGTAAATATAGGAAAGGTCGCAAAGCTTATCCTTAAGACTTTTGGAAATACGGGTATCCCCGCAAACCGACTGAAGCCTTTCGCTGTTTATAAGATATTTTTTGAATTCGGAAATCTGAGTGCTGATTTTCTGAGAAAAATCAGGATTTCCCGCCGCATTCTTAAAGGCAATAAGCTTATCCTTTCCCGAAAGAATAATCTTTTCGGTAAGAAGGGCTCTTGTATCCTTATCGAGAAGCTTTACACGGTTAAAATCCCTGTCATTTTTAAGAAGCTTTTTTGCAAGCTTTTTAAAGCTTAAGATATCGGTTGTAAAAACCCCCTCCTCCTCCAGGGCAGAAAGGATGTTTTTTTCATACAGAAATACTGTTTGCTCGGGAACAATTACCGTGCTTGATTTATTCAGTTTTAACTGTTTTAAAACATAAGCTGTTTTACCGGATTTTTTTTTGCCGGTAATTATTGTAAGAGGCATAGGAATACCTACCTTTTTATTTTATTTCTTATTTTCTTTTCATAAACGGAAAAGAATACGCTTAAAGCATAGTCAAATACATGCATAAGAAGGACTCCGAAAAGGGCAATAAGCTGCCACGGAAGACTCTCGCTTATGCTCTTTGCAAGAAAGCCTGTAATTATCCATAACCCCAAAAAAGAAATCAGGACAAAAAAAACGGTTTTTATAATTAATTCCCATTTAAGACTGTCCAGCCTTTCTATATAGAATTTCAAAACGGGATAATATCCGAAAAATCCGATATAGTAAATAAAGCTTAAACGGTCAACGGGCAATATAAGTAAAAGAAATGAGGTTGCCCCGAAGGTTAAAAGAGAATATCTTGTCCCCCCCTCAATCTGCATAACTCCCGTAAGAGCAGAGGCAAGGGCTAAAAATGCCAGCGTGTTTATATGAATATAGGTGGATAAACACAGGGCAATTACCGATAACGCGGTACAAATACCGCCAAATACTAACAGCAACTTATTAAGTCTCCTCCCAGGCATTCACATATTGAATCCGCACACCACAGATTTAAACAGCAGTCGCAGGAATCCGATGAGGAATAGCCTCCGTTATTGCCGTAATTACGGTAGGTCTGGGTACGTGCGGTGAACTGATTTAAATAAAATCTGTATTCCTGATTACCCGGGTCCATATTAACCGCGGTCTGAATATAGGAATAGGCTCTGTCCTGCCAGCCCCGTTTTATTGCACATAAGCCTTTTAAGAAAAACCATTCGGCAGTTTTTACATTCATTCTGTCAAGCATACCCTCGGCGGTGGAAATCTGACCTGCGTTTATATAGTTTCTCACTGTTGCAAAATCACCGGTTGAGCCTGAAGAACCCGAATACCCTCCGCCGGTACGACCGCCGGTGTAGGAGGGACTTTTCTTTATAATCTCATAAGCCTCGTTAATTTCCTTTAATTTTTCCTCTGCCAGGTCTCGTAAGGGATTGTCCGTAAACCTGTCAGGATGGTATTTTTTTACAAGCTCCTTATGAGCCTTGTCAATTGTTTCTTTATCTGCATCGGGCGAAACGCCAAGCACTTTATAGGGATCCATTTTTTTCTCCTTTCAGGACCTTGTCCTTTGAATATCTTAATCCTAAATAAATAATATTTTCTATCAGCTCTTTGTTTTTCTTTAAATCCATAAGCTCGAAGGCGGAGGCAATTCTCTCTAAGGTCAGGGTAACAATCATATCGTATTCCCTGCATACCTTTTCCTTAAAGACCTTACCGTCTTCACCGTTATAGGCATATCTTTTTAAGAAGGGATTGTAATTACTGTTTTTTATATCCTCCTCAATATCGTCAAGGGCATCTATGATATAGATAAATCTTCCCAGATTATATCCGAAATCACTTAAAATTCTTAAATCGTTTTCATTAAAGAATTTAAAATCAGGTGTGAACACCGCCGAAAGAAGCTTGCCGAAGGGGTCCGCAACCTCATCAATATCCCCGCAGCCCTTTTTTTCAAGCTCGGAAAGCTCATTAATATGCTTTTTTACAGTATCATACTGTATGGGATATTTTTTCCGCACTTTTTTAATCTGCCCGCTAAAGAAGATAAATCTTAAAATGCTTTTAATATTTTTTTTATCGGATAAATCATCCTTAAGCTTAAAATACGTTACCAGCACACTCATATATGCGCTGTATGTAAGAATATCATTTTTTTCCATAACAGGGCGCTTTGAAAGCGGATGTATAACACATCCCTCTTTTTTTATTTCCTGCAAATCATCTGCCAAAGAAGAAAGCACAAGGGCAAGAAAGGTAAAGTCGTAGCTTAACGACAGCCTCGTCCTTTGTGAAAACTCCCTGCCCAGAGTCTTGCAAAGACCGCAGTAAAAGGCACGGTATATATTATAATTTTTTACTTTCAATTCGTCTTTATAAACATTGACATAACCCAGCATAAAATCACCTGACACACCAATTTATTATATTATACTACATATATATAAAAAATAAAAGTAAATTTTATATTAATTTTTTAATAAATTGTAATTGACATTTACGAAAAAGAGGTATAATATTTTTAGTGAGGAAAATATTTTAAAAAGGAGAATTTTAAAAATGAAATTTATCGTTTGTAAAAACTATGACGAAATGTCAAAAAAAGCAGCAGAAATTATGATTGATGTTGTAAAAAATAATCCTAAGGCAACCTTAGGTCTTGCAACCGGCTCATCCCCCATCGGCATGTATAACTGTATGGCAGAGGCTTATAGAAATGGTGAAGTAAGCTTTAAGGAATGTAAGAGCTTTAACCTTGACGAATACTATAAAATTTCCAAGGATAATGACCAGAGCTATTACTATTTTATGAATGAAAATCTTTTCTCTAAAATTGATATAGACTTAAAGAACACCGATATTCCAAACGGTGAGGCTGATGACTATGAAGAGGAATGTAAAAGATACGATGCAAAGATCGAAGCTAACGGCGGAATTGACGTTCAGGTTTTAGGTATCGGAAACAACGGTCATATCGGCTTTAATGAGCCTGAAGAATGGCTTTATGCAGGAACTCACAAAACAGGTCTTACACAGTCAACAATTGAAGCAAACAAAAGATTTTTTGCATCCATTGACGATGTACCCACAAGTGCTCTTACAATGGGTATGGCAACAATCTTAAAGGCGAGAAAAATCGTTATGGTTATTTCAGGCAAGGCTAAGGCAGAGGTTACAAAAATCTTAAAGGAAGGAAGAATTTCCACCTCCTGCCCCGCAAGTATTCTTCATTGCCATAATGATGTTACAATTGTTTGTGACGAGGATGCATATAACGGTTAAAAATCAAGGAATAGTAAGTAGAAAGCAGATATCGTATACGATATCTGCTTTTTATATTTTATTCGCCTATAATTGCCACTTCGGAAATGGAATTCCATTTATTGGTATTATTGCCGTAGCCGACAATTTTTATATATCTTGCCTCAGCACTTACCGGATAGCTTTCAAATTCTGTCGAGGTGCCCGAGGAGCTTGATTTTGAAAGAATTTTTTCATAGCTTACTCCGTCCTTTGAGCCGTAAAGCTCAAAGGTATATACACGGGTTTCACCTTTAAAGAACTGAATCATAAAGTTTTTAACCTTTTTAACCTTACCGAGGTCATAGATACCGAAAGCGCCCATAGAATTTGCCTCATCATAGGCAACTCCCCAGTAGGATTTTGCAATACCGTCAAGAGTGTTTCTTATGGTTGCGGCGCCTGTTCCGTCATCTCCTGACTGAACGACATCATAAACCTTCAGGGCTCCCGGAATACCGTTAAGAGGCGGATAAAGAGCCTTACCTCCTGTTATGGTGATGATTCTCTTAATACCGTTCCAGTCAACGGTTGCACCAAAGGTTTCGGAAATAAATCTTACCGGAACAACAAATCTTCCGTTAACAATTGTTGCGGGAACGTCAAGAGTGACCTCCCTGCCGTTAACAAGCACGGTCTGATTATTGTTTGTTATTGAAATTTCAGTATCTTCATTTTTTGCAGTTGCGGTTTTGGTTGCGTCATCCCAGGCAACCTCGGTATCAAGAGCCTCAAATATAGCTCGCATCGGAACCAGAGTTCTTCCCTCCTGAATAAAGGGGGCAACATCGGTATAAAGCTGAGAACCGTTCATAATAATCTTTATATCAGGAATTTCACTTGAAGCATTTTTCTGATATTCATCAAAGGTCTGGCGCGGGTCATTAAGAATAAGACCTGTTTTTTCAAAGTCCGCATCACTTGAAAGATACGGCTTATTGCCTGTGGACTCAATTACAGTTAAGAAGCGGTCTGCGCACTTTACACCTTCAACTCCGTCAACAGTCTGGGTTGCATAAATTTTATGAACACCCTTTTCCAAGGTCAGATTAAGGGTAAAGGTATTTGAATGAGAATCTATGGCTGCATCATAAGGCTTATTATCAATATAGATTGTAACCTTCTGAGCTCCCTTTCTCATAATACCTTTAAATTCAACCTGAGTATCAGGAAGGGTTTCCTCCGAGCGTGGACTTACAATAACGGGAGCCTCTGCTCTTACATTTTTAAATGAGCCTGTAAGCCTTTCAGCAAGCTGAGCTTTAAATAGAGAACGGGGCTCAACCGGTGCTGTGGGAGATTCCATATAAGCATCTCCTGCAAAGTGACTGTCATCAGTTGTATAAGCATAAGGCGTTTTATCATCCGCCGCACCTATATTGGTTGTACGGTAGTAGCCTGCAACTCTTTTTAAGTTAAGTTCTTTAAAGTTCTTTGAATTCTGATCCTGATAAACACCCCAGGCGCCGATAAGGAAATTCTGATAGGTAAGAGGCGGTTTATGGGCAATGGTAAGAGTCTGAAGGGCATTCCAGATAACACCTCCGCCTACTGTCCAGCCCTGAGAAAGGTCGGTTCCGTAAATACCGCGGTTGGACATGGCAAGCAAGCCGTCATTTCCGTTTGAAATACCGAAAATATTATCGTATAAAACACCTGTTGACCAGGTACCGTGAGGCTCTGCTGAATCGTTGGAGCTGTCATTTACCGAGTCAAGATAAACGATTGGTCCCGTAACCTGACGGCTGGTTGCAAAGTCGTGTCTTGCATCGTAAGCATAGCAGTTATAGGTTAATATCTGCTGTGCTGAATTTGTTGCTAAGAATGCATATCTTCTTGAGCCTGTTATCTGGGATACAGGATCTAAATTTGAACAGTCGGCAACGGTAATTCTCTTTGCGTGATCTGCACAGTGAACAACCGCATAAATAAGATGGCGTGAGGAAACATTTCTTACAAAGGAATCCTTTGCATTTTTAAAGAGTATGCCTGTGTGAGCATGGTTTTCATCGTCAAAGGAGCCGTCATAGTAAGAATCAATTCTTAAGTTTTCAACACCAATATGCTTTACTCTTAATTCATCGGTGGTTTTATAGATAAAGCATTGGGAATAGGTTTTGTCATAAGGTACAAACAGTGGAAAATCAAGGGTGATTTTATTTCCTTCAATTGCCTTTATTTCTCTTTCGGTAAAGAAGTCGATTGTATCCTTACGCCAGGAGTTTTTATTATTGTTATAAGGATCCTTGACCGCATCCATTTCCATTGCCTTTATCCATTCCTCGGTAGAGGGATGATAAATGGTTATAAGGTCTCCCTTTTTGAATGAAGAAGCCTTGGTTTCATCAATTGTGATTACATTGCTTCCCGATTTAACATAGTCGTCAGTTATATTGACTTTTTCACCTATAGCCATAGGTTCTAAGCCTTGTGCGTTTATAACAGTATGGCTTTTTTTGGCAGTGGCATATAAAACTGTTCCGTCAGGCCCCTGCCCTTCACCGGATAAAACTATTCCGCTTTTTAGTTTCAAGCCGTTTTCATTGATATTATACTTACCGGCTTTAAGCTTGATTACCTTCATAAAGTCATCGGTGGATTCGTTATACACCTTATCGATAACCGCCTGAATTCTTTCGGTATCATCCGCATCAGGATCCAAAGATGGCTCTATTGTTTCTGCGAGCGGAAGCTTCGAGGTATCGGGCAGCTCGTACTCACCTGCATAAAAGCCTGCGTAGGAAAAATCGGAAAGCTTATCACCTTTATCATTATAGGGCATAAGCTCTAAGTGTTCACCATTCGGAACAACAAGCTTTGAGGTAACAGCATCCTTCTGAAGGGGTGCTTCAAAGGGGAATTTTTGCTTAATCGGAGCAATTTTAACAATCCCGTTATAAAAATTGAAATCATCATAATTTGCTATTGTTATCCCTGCCTTGGTGCCGCCTAAAACACATGCCATATAAACAGCACCGTCAGGCGCTTCTCCTGTTCCGCCAAGGATGTTCCAGGTATTTTTATTTCCAACACTGAAGGTTTTTGACAAAAGCTGTTTTTTATCCTTATCATAGAATTTAAGGAACATAGATGCAGAGCCGTCAACTACAAATACATTTGCAGATACAGAATAGCTTTTCCCTGCTTCAATCTCAATATAAGGAGAGGTAATACCTCCTGTTTCGGAATCGGTATCATCCTTTATAAGAAGAGCTGCTTCTCCTTTTGTTTTTTCCTTATTGTCGTAACTTATCATACGGTGTCCCTGACCGAAGTATACCCAGCCCGCAGGAGCGTTACTTGAGCTTAACCCTTCAAAATCACAGGAGTAAATCACTCCCTTATCAGCATCTGTAGCAGGCTTTAAAACATCGGCTGTCAGCACAGGAGCTTTTCCATCAGGTGCAGGAGCTGAAGCTGCCGTGCCCTCGGTAAGCCTTATGTTGTCAGCAAGAGCGACGGTGGTACCCGCCTTAGTACCCGCAACCGTTAAGCTTACATATTTTGTGCCCAGGGGAGGAGTTTCAGTATGTGTTATGGTTGACCATTTATTCTTAGTACCCGAGGATTTTGATTTATAGGAAATCTGTGTTCCCGCTTCATCAAAGAATTTAAAAAACAGGGTTGCACTTCCCTCATAAACATACACATCAGCACTTGCAACATAAGAGGTCTGAGGCTTAACCTCGATTTTGGGGCTGACAAAGCCTGCAGTCTCCTCAGCTGTTTCGTCGGTTATCTTTGCAGACACCTTGCCTTCGGATGCCAGCGAGCTTTCATAAGAGCACATATCACCAGTCTTATTTCCGATATAGCTCCAGCCCTCGGGAAGACTTGTTCCGCTCATTCCCTCAAAGCTTTCCGAAAATAAAAGCTTGTCATCTGCTCCGAACACCGCAAATCCCGATAAACAGGAAAGAAGAATTGAAGCAGTAAGAAAAATTGATAATAGTTTTTTCATTTTTCTACCTCCGTTAAATATATTTTTAAATTATTTGGTTACTTTTTATATGATTTTGTCGAGTTAGGGACAAAATTTTGTCGATATGCAAACTAAAGTTTGCTCGATATTTTTACTCCGTAAAATCGATATGTTTTCCCTTCGGTCAAACTCGATATGATATGAATTCTCGTTGCGTCAGCAACATATCGAGCCGTCAGGCATATCGAGTGCGAAGCACATATCGAGAATTCGCAAGAATTCATATCGCTGCGGTGCTGTGCACCGCATATAAAGACTGTATAATTTAGATGCCAACCATTTAAGCTAAATTTTGCAACAAGTTGCAAAGCTAAATTATACCGCTTCGCTTCATAGCTAAATAACTCCTTTGGAGTAGCTAAATTAAATTCGCCAAAAGCGTGCGAAGCACATTTAGCTGCCACAGGCAATTTAGCTGAACTTGTTCAATTTAGCTCGCCGTAGGCGAATTTAGCTGTGGTGCTATGCACCGCATATAAAGACTGCATAATCCGGATGCCACTTAACTCATATGTATGTTTTTTTATTAAAAAATCTCTTAAGACAAATATATACGCTCCAAACTATAAATGATAGTATTACAAATCCAATCAAGGTTATGAATACAGCTGTCCAACCAAAATTATCTGCTATTGCTCCGAGTCCGTACGAACTAATTGTACTTCCAAGATAACAAAATCCATTTAATACACCGGCAAACAGCCCCGAGTTCACCTTATCTCTCATAAACATAGGAAATATACTGGTAATAAGGCTATTAAGGGCTGATGCAAAAAAGTTTACCACAACCAATCCAATAAGCATCAACAAAACAACCTTAAATGACAAACTTCCAATAATTACACCGATAAAAACGCCGATAATGCCAAAAGCTACAGCACACTGATTTACATAATCCGGAATTTTTTTGTGCATATTCAGGGCACAGGCATTACCAAATACTGCCAGAACGGGTAAAAACAAAGTCAATAGAATAGAAAGTGAGTCACTCATAAAAAACTCTTCTTTAAGAATGGAAGGAACCCATGTTGTCAATCCGTCTTTAATAAGATTAACTCCGATTGCAAAGAAACACAATACATATATTAAAATGTAAAGAAGCTTTCTTTCCCCTTTGTCCTGCTCTTTCTCAACAGTTTTTTCACTTTGAGTTATTTTCACGGGCTCTTCCTTAGCTCTCTCTTTTTTCGCTAATGATAACGCCCTATTATAAAAGATTATCCAGATGACAGCAACAATAAAAACTGCAATAGCAGCTGTGTAAAAAGCCAGTTTAAAATTATGAATTGCTGCAAATACTGAACTGAGCCCATAGATTATCAATGTTCCGATTGCAACAGTTGTTCCCATGACCACACTTGAAGTACCAAGAACTTTTTTGGGCAATGCTTCTGAAAGTTGTCTTATAATAGTTGGCCATAACACAGAAAGTGAAACTCCGTTTATAAGCCACAACCACTTTACTATTGAAAAATTTGTGCTTACGGCTATAATAAGGTTAACAATTCCTGATACAGATAAGCTTAGGAAAATCATCCATTTAATATTATATTTTTTACAAAGCAAACCATTAATAACCTGCCCGACTCCATATGCAAAAAAGAAAAATGTTGGTACAGTTCCGGCTTGGGCCTTAGTTATTCCGTAAAAATCAATAACCTGCGTTATATTAGCAGAATAATTTACTTTTCCAAGATAAGATATTGTATAAACAAGCCAACTTAAAAAAATCAAAAAGGTAGCTTCGCTTACATTTTTTTCTTTAT
>SVKB01000018.1 GCA_015068665.1 Oscillospiraceae bacterium
CTTGACAGTCCTGCTTTTATAGAGAACGACAGAACATATTGTCCGGTAAGATTTATATGCGAAAAGTTGGGGGCTTCTGTTGAATGGAACAACGATACAAGAGAAGTTGTTATAACAAAATAGACAATCTTTTAGGAGCAAAGGGGGACATTTTACTCGTGTCAAGTCAATACAATTTAAAAGATTAGTTTGCCGATAATAAATATTTACATATCTGGAGCGAGAAAATCCAGTATTCTCGCGGGTTCTAAAGAAAAGTGTTTAAGAAAAATGCAGTGAAAAAATAGGGAAAAATTAGTAGGTCCATATTATGCTTTAGCATAACAAGGTTCTCGGGTACCCAACAAAAATCTATAATTTCGTGTTGGGTGATGGTTCTTATTGTAGCGAAGCACAACAAGGTTCTCGGGTACCCAACAGAAAACTGTGATTTCGTGTTGGGTGATGGTTCTTATTATTCACTGTTCTCCAGTATTGACACGAACTTTGTTAAAGGAGTGTAGGTATGAAAAAGATTGAAAAAATTGGATATGTTTTTAACATTATACTTACAATTTTATATATTCCTATTTCGCTTTTTAGTTTTTTATTAGGAATGTTATCAGAGACAGTGATGGACACTACAAGTCAGATGCTGATACGCTTAATTCATATTTCATCTTGTGTTGCGATGATAGTTCCGGTGCTTTGCTTTATTGGTATATTATTTTCTATAAGATGTAGAAAAAAGGGGTATATTATTTGGTCTTTTGTACTTCAGTTTGCTCCTTTAGTAATTTTTTGTTTGAATTTTATTTTGATATACATAATAGATATTGCGCTGACAAAATTATAATTTTGATTTTTAAAGGCAAGGAGCTGGCTCTATTATCATGGTATAGAGTTGCTCGTGTCAAGTCTATACAATTTAAAACATTAGTTTGCCGATTTATAATATTTACATATACTATCGGATGCGAGAAAATCCCGTATTCTCGCGGGTTCTAAGGAAAAGTGTTAAAGGAAAAACAGTTAAAAAATAGGAAAAAGTTAGTAGGTCCATATTATGCTTTAGCATAACAAGGTTCTCGGGTACCCAACAGAAATCTTTGATTTCGTGTTGGGTGATGGTTCTTATTACGGAGTAACAAGGTTCTCCGAAACATAGAAATCTATGATTTCGTTATGTTTCGTGAGGTTCTTATTATTCACTGTTCTCCTGACTTGACAAGAGTAAGAATTGTGTCAAAAGATAACGAGAAAGAGGTGTAGATATTGATTTTTGAAATTAATCAGATAGTAGTGGATATTGATGTTGAAGCTACCAGAAGCTATTATACACAGGTAGATAGGTTAAACGATTGTTCCTGTTCGGGATGTGTAAATTATAGACAGTATACTAAAGAGTGCAATAATAAAATTAAAGATTTTTTCTCTGGTATTGGCATTGATGATATGAATTTTATTACAGAAATAACCCCTTTGGATGTTACTTGTGATGCATACGAACAAGATCATTGTATAGATTATATGGGATTTTATCATATCAAAGGAGAAATAATCGAAAACAAACAATCACCGTTAAGTCAGCAAGAATGTATTATACAAGATAACTGGGAAAAAATAGATGAGAATTTTTATGTAACAATACATAATGAAATATCTTTTTTGCCTGATGGATTTCCGACACCATGTTTACAGTTAGGGATATTTGCACACTTTCCTTGGGTAATTGAAGAAGAAAATACATATATTTTTAGTACTAAGAATAAAAGCAAAAAGTTTGGCATAATCACTAAACTTAAAAATATATTTTTGGGAATTTCAAAGAAATAAAATATATTGAATTTAACTTGTGTCAAGTCCATACAATTTAAAAGATTAGTTTGCCGATTTTGATATTTACATATACTATCGGGAGCGAGAAAATCCAGTATTCTCGCAGGTTCTAATGAAAAAAGATACAAAAAAACAAAAAAGGAAAAACTTGCTTAGAACTTGTAATTCGTGGTATATAGGCTTTGAATCTCTAAACCTTATGTGTCTCAATGAATAAAAAATACACGAAGGAGTATGTGAATTATGGATATTAATATGTTTTACTCAAATTCTGATGAAAACCCACTTGATAATATTGTTTCAGACGAAGGCTTTTGCGGAATATTTCGTACAATTGGAAAAAGGATTCCTTATATATTCATAGGGAAGAGGCTTTTTTAAAACACTACGGTGAAATATTTACGGAAGGGGTTTATAATAATCTTAAGACCGGACCTGTGGATATTTGCGGAATAAATTACTATTCTCCCGAAACGGTAAATAAAATTATCAGTAAAATAAATACGATTAAGCCCGTGGATTATAACATGTTATTAAAATGGCTGGAAGCTACCGCAGAATATAACGGTATTTATATTTTAGGAATTTAAGGGGATGTAAATAAATTACCCGTAATTTATTTACATCCCTATCGTACTTTTTAAGGTGTTATCTTTGCCTAAGTATTTATATATCTGACTTTTTGCGGTCCGGACTTTTTATACAACTCCTTTGTTATTCTTTTAATAATACATAGCCGTTATAATGGCAATAGGTAATCTCTTCATTGTCCATTGTGAAACTGAAATTGTTAAAATACAATGCCGTATTTTCATCAACCTTATAAATATCTGTTTGGGTGCCTTCAACTCCGTATTCCGAATACAGCTTCAATGCTATCTGCTTTAAGTCAATGCTGTGTTCCTTGCCGTTATGTTCAAAATTAATAGCCATATCATCATTGTAAACCTTAAGCATGGCATCGTAATCCGATATATCTATGCTTTTTTTAGAATAGAAGTTACAGTGAAAAACATTATTGTTGCTATCATTATATTTTTTTGTAAAGCCGAATATTTCGGGGATAGTTTGTTTTGGATTAGTTATAAACTCAGGTATTTTTTTCGCATCGTACTTAAGATATTCAAAAGCGCTTATAATTTTTTCTGCATCCTTGTCATCAATATCGGATTTCGGAATAACCTTGCCGTCTGTTAGCATACCGTTTCTTTCAAGGACTGTTTTTAAAATATTGGTTTGACTGGCAATGGGCATATCAATTACGTTAAAGGGAGTAACTGTAACAATTAGCGCTATGATTCCGGAAATAAGTGCTATTTTTTCAAGATGCTTCGGAATAACAACCGAGCCTGCAATGAAAAGAATGCTAATAACTATTAAAACAAGCGAAACTGTTCTCGGTGTTGTAAGCCCGTAGGCATTTATTCTTTCGAAAACTGCAATTGCCTGCATTATAAGAACCGGAATAAGGAAATAACCTCCGTATTTTACAAAAAGTCTTGCAATTTTTTCTTTATATTGCATTACGCTAAGAAGGAAGAATATGAAAAAAAGTGATGCAAAGGAGGCAAACCAGTTAATCTCACCTACAGGCATGTTCCAGGTTATAACAATCTTTGCAAGATATAAAAGCAGGATGGCTATAAGCAGTATATAAAGGGGCAATCCTGCAAATAAAACAAAGGTACGGAAAATTTTTGATTGGGGAATTGGAATATCCTTCTTTGGTATAAAGGATAAAAATATGTTTATAAATCCGATTACCCATACAAAAAGATTAACAATAAGATAAACCTTGTGAAAGTTACTCCAGGAAAATATAAGAGACTGAAATGCTGCAATACAGGTGGAAAGCCCTCCTGAAAGCACACTGCAAACCGCACCTGAAAATACCCAGGAGGTTACAATTTTCGGGAAAATAAGATCCCGTTCTTTTCCTCTCATAAGAATAAAGAAAATAAAGCATATAAGGGCAATCATAATACCGGTATATGCCATATATGTATATAAAGATTCATAGAATCCCTCAGTCAGGAAAAATGCAGCTATACCGCACAGGGCACAAAGCGTATACTGTATTAACGGTTTAAGCTTATCGGTTATATATTCGTTAAGAGTTTTAAGTAATACAGATAATACCGCCGTAAGTGCAAAGCCAAGACATAAGGGCACGATTATTTCATCCCGATTAGTTTCAAAGATTATCTCAAAGGATACAGTGAAAAAGAACAGTAGCGTTGAAATAAATGCAATTATAAATCTTGATACACCTTCCTTGACATTTAGATAAAAATTGCTGAAAAATTCTCTGAATTTCATATTTTAAACCTTCCTATCTTTATTATCCTTCTGATCAGATTTCTTCAATTATCTTCATAAGACTGTTATAAGCTAAAGTGAACTTTTGGGGAGTGCTTTTTTCGAGCTTTTCCATTTTATCGTCTATCTCCAGATTGTTTATACCCACAAAACTTCCAAGATGTGGTTCAAGGCTTAAAAATCCGTTGTATCCGCTTTCTTTTAAAGCAGACAGTAATTCTTTTATTTTGCCTTTTCCCATTCCTGCAGGTACAATATTTTTATTTTCATCTGAATCCTTTATATGTATGTATTGAATAAATGGCTTTAAAAGATTATATGCATAAGGGTAGGTTTCCTCATCGCACTGAATAAAATTAGCAGGATCGAAAACACTTCTTAAATTCGGTGAATCTATTTCCGTCAGAAGCTCAAAACATCTTTTTGCTGTATCTCCGTAAATATCCTTCTCATTTTCGTGAAGAAGAATAACACCCTTGCTTTCAGCATATTTTACAAATTCCTTCATTCTTCTTATAACCTCATCCTTGTGCATTTCGGGAGCATCTCCTTCAGGTATAAAGAAGCTGAATATTCTTATGTACTTACAGTTTAATTCCTCTGCAATTTGAACAACTCTTTTAAATAACTCAAAATGCGGTTCAAATGGCTCAGTGACTAAAATCTTTCCGATAGGGGAGCCGATTGACGATGCCTTGATTTTAAAGCTCGCCATTTTTTCTTTTAAAAGGGCAAGCTCGGAATCATTTATTTCGGAAATGTTTTTACCGTCAATACCTCTTGGCTCAAAATAGGAAATCCCCAGACTGCTAATATGCTCAAACTGAACGCTTACCGAGCTGTCTATTTCATCGGAAAATCCCGAAATAATAAAGCTGTTCATTTTAATTAAACCCCTTTTCACTTAAGAAATCATAGCTTTTTTTAAGGCACAGGAAGGGATCCTCCTCGCATATATCCTGTTCTACAAGTGCATACTTAACTCCGGCATCCTCGCAGGCAAGGTTGATTTTATCCCAGTCAAGATTACCTGAACCTACAGGTGCCATTTTAACCTCTTTGGCATCTGCCATTGCAAGATCCTTGTAATGAACACAAATCGTACGTTCTCCAAGTTTTCTTATATAGTCGGCAGGATTGATTCCGGCATAGGCTAACCAATATGTGTCAACAATGAAGCTGAATTTTCCGTATTCAATAAGATAATCCATCATGAATCTTCCGTTGTACTTTATAAATTCAAAGGAATGATTATGGTAGGTTAGTACAAGCCCTTCTTTTTTTAGCTTACCATGAATTCCGTTCATTATTTCAATAAACTCCATGATTTTTTCTTCACAGCGAAATTCAGGAGGCATACCTCCAAGACCTGCAATTTTACATCCCAATGCTTTATGGTATGCTATTTCTTCATCAAGCTTATTTATATAGTTATCAAGAGGACGGTGTGTGCAGGTTATTTCAAGTCCGAATTCATCACATACCCTTCTGATGTAAGGGGCATCACTTATTCCCACACCGGATGCCTGAACCTGTTTATAACCGATTTCGCTTATTTTCTTCATGCTTTTATAAAAATCCTCGTTTGTTTTTAAAAAATCTCTTGCGGTATACAGCTGAGCTCCGATTCTTTTATCCATAATAAATCTCCTTTTGTATTGACTTTAAAACAATTATACAATAAAATAAATAAAAAATCCAGTATTTAAAATAAAAGGAGTGATTTTTGTGGTTAAACACATTATCTTATGGAAGCTTAAAGAGGAGTTTAATACCCCTGAAATAAAGCAGGGAATTAAAAACGGTCTGGAAGGACTGAAGGGGACTGTTCCCGGACTTATTGAAATTGAAGTAAAAAGCTCAAATCTGGAATCATCCAATGTAGATGTAATGCTTTATTCGGTTTTTGAAAGTGAGGAGGCTCTGAAAGGGTATTCGGTGCATCCTGAGCATGTAAGAGTAGCAGATACCTTTGTAAGACCGTATACCGAAAAAAGAAGTTGTATAGATTTTAAAGAATAATTCTTATAAACTATTGCATATATCGAAAAAATATGTTATAATTAATTAAAACTTAATTAAATTATTTAATAAAGTATTATAGAAGGAGGAATATTATGAAAGCAATTGTAAACGGTAAGATTGTTCTTAAGGACAGAATTCTTGAAAACTATGCAGTTTTATATTCTGATGTTATTGAAGGAATTCTTCCCTGTGAAAAGCTTCCTGAAGGATGTGAAACAATTGATGCAAACGGGGGATATGTTACTCCCGGTTTTATTGATCTTCATATTCACGGATATCTTGGTAAGGATGTATGTGACGGTGAGGAAGAAAGCATCAGAACCATTTCTGAAGGAATTATTAAAAACGGCGTTACCGCATACCTTCCTACAACTATGACTGTTGATATGAAGGTTATTAAAAAATCTCTTGAGGTTTTAAGAAGCTTAAAGGAAGAGAGTAAAACCTGGCAGGGAAGTGAAATTTTGGGCGCACATGCGGAAGGTCCGTTTATCAGCGAATCAAAAAAAGGTGCTCAGGATGCCGTATTTATTTCAAAGCCTGATGCGGAGTTTGTTAAAGAATATTCTGATATTATAAAAATCATTTCTCTTGCTCCCGAGGAAGATACTGAGGGCTTTGATGCAATAAGAGAAATCAGTAAGGAAACCGATGTTTTGATGTCTTTGGGACATACCTCTGCCGACTATGAAACTGCGATGGAAAGCATTGCAAACGGCGTAGGTCATGCTACTCATCTTTTTAATGCAATGACTGCTCTTGCTCATCGTGCTCCGGGAGTGGTAACTGCTGCTCTTAATTCCGATATAACATGTGAGCTTATCGTTGATGCATTCCATGTTTCTTCGGCTTTATATGACCTGGTATATAACATGAAGGGCAGAAAGCTTTGCTTTATTACTGACTGTCTTCCTGCCGGCGGTTTGCCTTTTGGCGAATATACACTTGGCGGAAGAAAGATTGTATACAAAGATGTTGTTTGCCGTCTTGAGGACGGAACTGTTGCAGGCAGTGTTCTTAAGCTTAACAAGGGAGTTTGGAATGTATATACCAATTCAGCAATCCCTCTTTGGGAATGTGTTAACTGTGCATCCTTAAACCCTGCTAACGCAATTGGCGTGGGTGACAAAAAAGGCTCTATTGAGGTTGGCAAGGATGCCGATTTAGTAATTCTTGATAATGAATTTAATGTATTAAAAACTATTAAAAAGGGAGATGTAAAATATGAATCTTAAGGTTAATGCAAAACTTGATCCTCAGTTTCAGCCTCTTGCTTTGGTATGCAGAGAAATGCGTGAAGCTACAAAGGAAAACGGACAGGATGTTATCATTGCTGTTGAAAGAAACAAGGGTTACACCGTAACCTACAAAACAAGAATTTTCAAGGACGGAACAGGTCACGATGAAGAAAACTTCGCTTTTATAGAAAGAATGGCAAAGGCTCTTTTATGGGTTGCAGGCGGATATAAAATCTATATTGCCGGTAGTGATGTTGTAGGTGAAAAAATCAAGGCTGCATATACTGATGGCGGTCTTCGTGATTTTGACGTTCATTTTATGGAAAGAGTTTACGAAAAGCCATTTGAAGTAATTGTTTGTTCTCTTGATAAAGCTCCAAAGGATAAATCCGCTGCTGCACCTATCGGAAGACATTTGGAAGGCTGCAGAATCGGCTTTGATGCCGGCGGAAGTGACAGAAAGGTTAGTGCTGTTATTGACGGTGAAAGTGTATATTCCGAAGAGGTTGTATGGTTCCCTAAAATCAATTCGGATCCCGATTATCACTATCAGGGAATTTTAGAGGCAATGAAAACTGCTGCATCTCACATGCCAAGAGTTGATGCAATCGGTGTTTCAAGTGCCGGCGTTTATGTTGATAACAGAATAATGGTTGCATCTCTTTTCCTGAAAGTTAGTGATGAAGACTTCGACAAAAAAGTAAAGAATATGTACTTAGATGTTGCTAAGGAAATTGGTGAAAATATTCCGATTGAGGTTGCAAATGATGGTGATGTTACTGCTCTTGCAGGTGCTATGGACTTAAATGACGATTCAGTTTTAGGTGTTGCTATGGGTACCTCTGAAGCAGGCGGTTATGTTGACCCTCAGGGCAATATCACAGGTTGGTTAAACGAGCTTGCATTTGTGCCTGTTGATTTCTGCAAGGATGCAATGGTTGACGAATGGTCAGGCGACTACGGTTGCGGTGTTAAATATTTTTCTCAGGACGGCGTTATTAAGCTTGCTCCGTATGCAGGTATTGAGCTTGATGAAAAACTTTCTCCTGCAGAAAAATTAAAGGTTGTTCAGGGACTTATGAAGGATGGCGACGAAAGAGCCAAAGCAATCTACGATACTATCGGTGCGTACTTTGGTTATGCAATCGCTTTCTATACAGAGTTCTATGATATCAAGCATGTTCTTATTATGGGCAGAGTTACCTCCGGTGAAGGCGGAACAATTTTACTTGAAAGAGCTCAGGAAGTTCTTGATAAGGAATTCCCTGAATTATCTAAGAAAATTAAGCTTCACATTCCTGATGAAAGCTCAAGAAGAGTTGGTCAGTCTGTTGCAGCTGCAAGCTTACCTGAACTTAACTGATTAATATATAAAAAGCCACTCGTATGCCGAGCGTTCCTAAGGACACTCGGCAGTTTTATTCGCCTTTTGGCGAGTGGTATTTGCTATCGCAAGTGATATTGCTTCGCAGTGGTATTGCTTTCGGCAGTTTATTGGCGAATAAAATACCACTAAAACTGAAAGTTTTAATAAAACTTTTGATTTATCAAAAATATCACTCTGTACAAAGTACAGAATATCACTTGAAAAACCGCCAAGATTACAGTATAATTATTGTAGAGGTGACAATAATGGCAGATAGTGTTTTAAGAGATAAAGCAAAGCAATTTGCAAAAGATGTTGTTTTCTTATGCAGAGAAATTAAATCAAGTCATAAAGAGGCGGTATTGGTAAACCAACTACTTCGTTCGGCGACTTCAATCGGTGCAAATCTACACGAAGCACAATATGCTCAAAGCAAGAACGATTTCATATCAAAACTCGAAATTGCTCAAAAAGAGTGCTATGAAACAGAGTATTGGTTAGAATTACTTTTTGAAACAGATTGTATTGACGAAGACAAATATAAGAAGATGCAAAACGAATGTGGCGCAATTCGTAGAATGTTGATTTTATCACTAAAAACAGTTAAATCTTAATAATAGTAAGCCTGAAACGAGTATGATTGTTTCGGGCTTTTCTAATAAGGTTTTAGGATATCCTAAGACCTTACAACAACCCCCGAAACAAAATTTTGTTTCGGGGGTTAAACTGTCCTTAAAAACACACCTCGTATGAGTGGCTTTTTGTTTACATAAGAGAACCGTATTTTTTTAGTCTTCTGTATTCACCCGGAGTAATTCCCATCACATGAATAAAGTCTCTTGAAAAGTTGGAGCTCGTATTATAATTCAGCTCTCCCGCTATTTCTCCGATGGACTTGTCCGTATTTATAAGGAAATTACAGGCGTATTTTATTCTTTCCTTTGAAATGTATTCTTTAAGTTTTTCTCCGGTATATTCACGAAATATTCTTGAAAGATATTCGCGGGAAACCCCAAGCTCATCTGCGATTTCCATAACGCTTATATTTTTTGCAATTCTTGTTCTGATTATTGATTCCGCTTTGTTTATAACAGGGTGGAATTCTTTCTTTTCGCTTTCAGCGGAATATCTCAACAGCGTTATAAGCAACTCGTAAACAATATTTGCTCCTTCGGCACAGGAAAGTACAATTCTTTTTTTCGATGTAAGATTATTTATCAGAAGATTTATAATATGTACATTCTGAGGTATAGTAAACACAGGATTGGAATTTATTATATTCAGGTATGTAGGATAAAAATTATCCTGCATAAAGGTAAATGATATAAAATGCCATGGTTCATCTCCGTTTTCGGGGTATTTGTAATGTATATCATTTGACTTGCTGTGACATAAAAATCCCTGCCCCGGGCCTGCATTATAATTTTTCCCATTATATGATACAAGACCGTTTCCTGAGAGAATATAGTGGAAGTCATAGCACTCATTCTGAACATATACCTTTTCGGAATTGTATTCAGGAGTGTCAGTAATGCTTTCGTTAATTCTTAAAGGACGGGGAATAAACGGCTTGGGTTTTACTATGTCATAATTTACATAGAATAAGTCTTTTCTTTTTTGCTCCAAAAAAACACCTCACAATTTGAATGTTTTATCACAATTTGAGTATTGATATAATCACTATAAGCTATTATACTTATATTATAAAGGGTTAGTATACATAAATCAATAGTATTTTTAAAAAATGAATGTTTTACAAATACAAGGGAGGAGTTTTCAAATGACAAAAAGAATTGTTGCATGTCTTTTATCAGTAATACTGATACTGTCTCTGGTTCCGGTTATGGCACAGGGCGATGAGTATGCGAATGAACCTGTTTTTGACACGGAGGTTAACTTCTTAAAAACTATAGGAGTTACCGAAGAAGGGTTTGAACCCTATTTTCAAATGACAAGAGCAGAGTTTATTAAGCTTATTGCAAAGGTTATGTACAACCGTGTTAACTTTGATACGCAGACTGTATACAGTGAATCGGTGTTTAAAGATGTAGATACCGGCAGAGTGGATTATCCGTATTTAAAAGCCTGCTATGATCTTAATATTATAAAGGGAGATAACGCAGGCTGTTTTCGCCCTGACGATTTTATCACCTTTAACGAAGCTGTTGCAGTTATTATAAATGCATTGGGGTACACTTTATACGCGGATGCTGCAGGTTCATATCCTGCAGGTTATATTTCCGTTGCATCAAATACAGGAATATTACAAAGCATTTCTCCTGCGGATGCTCCGACTGGATATGTTCTTTGTAAAATGCTGTATAATGCACTGTTTGCCGATCTGGTTACCATAGATTCAGTTTCAGGCGGCAATATTTCAGTATCTACCAAGCCGGATTCTAATATTTTATCCGCAAGACTCGGCATTGAAGAATATGATGCTAAAATTGTAGATAATGGATATGTTTCAATAACAGGAAGTGCAAGTATAGGCGATGATGAACGAATTATACTTGAAAATATGAAAGACGGAAGCCGTAATATAGTATATGCAGGAAATACTGATATCAAAAAGCATATCGGAAGCCGTGTAAAGGCCTTTGTTAAAATTGATAATGAAAGCGGCAAAAACGAGGTTATATACTATGCCGTTCATAAGAGAAATAATGAAGTGCTTCTTAATGCAGAAGACATTGTAAGTATGGATATCAATGAAATCCAGTATGAAGAACCGGATAATTCAAACGGAAAAATCCGTCGCTTGTCTTTTGTATCCGGCGGACCTTTGATGATGTTTAACGGCAGTCATGTTACAGGCAATATTTCAACATATATTCCAAAAGACGGTTTTGTTAAAGCATACGACTACGAATCGGACGGAAGATTTGATTTTATAAACATCATATCCTTTAATGTTCGGGCTCAGGATAACGGAGCATATCAGTTGAATCAGCCTGCAAGAAATATAGTTGTGGGTAATACATATCCCGAAGAAGAATATATTTCATGTAAATTCTATCCTCTTAACAGTCTTAAACTGGAAGATCAGAATTACATTTTTATACTTAATGACGATGTTGCTTCCTTTGCTGATTTAAAAGCGGGGGATATTATATCTGTTGCTCAGTCTTATGAAAAAATAAACGGCAAATTCTACTACCAGCTTGCTGTAATGAGAAAATCAGTATCCGGGAAAATCACTTCTGTATCTTCAGTTGATGAAACACTGGAACTGAATTCAACTGAATACAAGATTTCCTCCGGTTTAAAGAGTATCAAATCAGGATTTTTAAACTATATCGACTATAATACCGATTATACATTCTCGCTTGATGTAACCGGTAAAATTGCATATTCAAAATCACTTGTTTCGAACGATAAAAACTATGCATATTTAATAAAAGCAAATATCAGATATACACCGGACGAAGAACTTATTGCAAAATTTTTAACTAAAAACGGTGAAATAAAAGAATATGTTTTTGCCGAATCAGTTGTTGTTGACGGTGACAGAAAAAATACTCCTTCCGATATATTTACAGCATTAAAGAAAAGAGAAGGTGCCTCCAATCCTTCTTTGATAGGTGCTCCTTCCGATCTTTATAACACCGAATATCACAGACCGGTTATCTTAAAGATTAATTCTTCCGGAAAAATTTCCGAAATTGATACAGATAATCTTAACTATCCTGTAACCAATGAATTCACTTATTATTCCTCCGAAACTATTATTCCGTATTCCAAAACGGAGGTTGAAGATGCAAAGGCGTTAAAGGCAGGATACAGAAGTCCGAGAATTGAAGAATTAACACGTTTTACCAATTCACTTAGCGGCAGATTCTATATCACTGATGAAACATTGGTTCTTTGTGTTCCTGAAATTGATGTATACGCCTTAGACAAATTCAGTTTATATGCATCAAATAAAGTTGATTCAGGCTTTAACCAGCCGTTTAAATACAATATGATTAAGCTTTATGAAAAAGCGGATGAGGATAGCAATTATAAGGTTACAACAGGAAGCAGTTTAGATATTTATCACGGTTACGATATCCAGGGTTATGATATTGATCCTGATACGGGCGTTGCAGGTCTTGTTGTTCTTCGTGGAAGTAATTCTCCTTACGTATACGGTAATATTCCTTATGATACAACCTATCCTATGCAGGTATATTTAAGAAAAACCAAAGTATATGATGAATCTAAGGAAAAAAATGTTACTAAGATTTATTATACAACCGATGGCGTAAAAGAGGAATCGGCAATAATTGATACAGATGATGCTCTTTATGCATATCGTTATTTGATTGAAGGCTCTCAGGCATCCGATACTCCTTATAATATGGCATATAAGGCACTTAAGAAGGGAGATATCATAAGAGTTATAAAATCCGGACAGGAGCTTACTCATATCGAGAGAGCATATCACATTGATACAATAGATAGTGCGTTAAGTTCAGCGCTTTATCCTTCCTTCCCGAGAGTAATGTATTCCGATAATCTTGCCGGAGTTGTTAATTTACCATCTGACGAGAGAGGATATTATGCAGGTTTTATGAGCGGTTACTATCTTGGTGCCGTTTATCCAAAATCAATAAGTGGTGTAAATCTCACATGTCTCATGGGTAAAAAATTTGTAAGCGATACAGATATTACATCTCCTTCAAGCTACAATGTTCAGTCCATAAACGTAACTGATACCACATACGTTCTTATAGAAATGGATTCTTCAGGGGTAAAAGACGTAAGAGAAGGATCTGTCGGAGATATTAAAACAATTGATGAATACGGAATCGATGATGCAAGTATTCTTTTATATCACGATTTATATCATCAGATAAACAAAATAATTATTATAAACAGAGTATAAGGGGAGGATTGTTATGAAGAAATTATTATGTCTTGTATTAGCGGTTGTGTATACACTAACCTTAACTCCCTTTGTGTATGCTGAGAATGATTACAGTAATCACTGGTCGGAAGAATCAATAGAATATCTTCTTGAAAAAGAAATTATCACAAAGGATGAATCAGGAAATGTTAAACCTGAAGAGTATATAAAAAGAAGCGAATTTGTAAAAATAATTAACCGTTCTTTCGGTTTTTCCGAAAAGGCAGAAACCAATTTTCCTGATGTAGAAGCAGATAAATGGTATGCCGATGAATTTAAAATTGCACTTAAAGAAGGATATATAACCGGTGACAACCTGGGTAATGCAGCCCCGGAAGCTTCTCTTACACGTTTTGAAGCGGCAGTTATTCTTGCAAGAGTATTAAAGCTTGAACTTAAAGCTTGCGAGAATACTTTTACTGATGAAATTCCGGATTGGGCAATTTCATCAGTTCAGGCACTTAAAGAAAAAGGTGTGCTTCAGGGATATGAGGATAATACCTTCAGAGGAAGCAACTCCATTAAAAGAGGAGAAGTATTTACCTTAACTAAAAAGATTATTGCTTCGGAAGAAAACAAGGATATACCTGAAGAAAAAGAAGAAGTTAAGGAAGAAGTAAAAGAAGAAGTAAAACCGGATAACGGTAGGGGAGACGTAAGCGGAATGCACCATACCACAACTGCACCGTCAGTATCAACAGGCGGCGGCGGAGGCGGTGGCGGTGGATCAGCCCTTCCTGTTATGGTAACCTTAAATCCACCGGTTATAAAACAGCTTAATGATGAAGTGTTAAGCTGGAATAAAGTTCAGAATGCATCTTCCTATGAAGTTAAAGTTTCTATGGATAACGAAGAACTTACCGCTACTACAAAAAACACGCAGTTTGATATAAAAGAATTGTCAGAAAATATAACAGCATCACTTTTTGACCCTGAAAAAGAACTGTCTGTTTGTGTTAAAGCTAAAGGAACAGGAAGATTTAAAGACTCTATATATTCTCAGGCAATAAGCTATACCCATACAATACTTGATATGGAAAATTCAGTTGACCTTGGAGTATACATAAGCTTTAAGATGGAAGACGGTAAGGAAAAATATGCAATTGAGCTTCCGGCAGGAACCACAAAGCTTACTTTGAAAAAAGCAGGTAATTCAGCTTCATACGATAATCCCGCAGCAACAGTAGATGTTACAGAATTTGTATCTGATGCAAACGGTATTGTTGAGCAAACATATGTATTTGTAGCTGAAAAAGGTGATGAATCCCAAATCATTATGACCGAGCTTAAATTAGGTGGTGGCGAAGGAACAGAAACAAATCCGTATATTATAGGTTCTAAACGTCATTTTGATAATATAGAAGATATAAATGCATATTACAAGCAAATATATGATATTACTGAAGCTGTTACACCTCTTAATGAATTCAAGGGGATATATGAGGGTGACGGATTAAAAGAAATTGCAGTTAATATTGTAAAAAGCGGTGAAAATGCCTCTTTGTTCGGTACTTTGGAAAATGCAACCATAGAAAATATTAAGGTAACAGGTACAATAGTAAACAACAATCTGTATACAGCAGCTATTGCAGGAAAAGCAGTAAATTCCACAATTACAGGTTGTGAAAATCATGCTGATATTACAGTCGATGCAACTGATGACATTTTAAAAGACGGAGCATACTGTGCAGGTATAGTTGCCCAGACTGATGCTGATACTTTAATAACCTCATGTTCGAATTACGGAGACATTTTAAGTCAGTCTTCAATGGCAGGAGGAATTGTTGCCAAATCCATGGGAGATATAAAAGACTGTATAAACGAAGGAAAAGTACATGCTGAAAACAAAAAACTTACAGGTGCTGCAAGCTATGTCGGAGGTATTGTTGCAGAGGGCACAGCCACAGCAACTGTTAACTCATGTATAAATAAAGGAGAAGTTGTAAACGATTATCAGTCTGCTCAGGATAAAGCTTCAAACTCTGTTGCATTTGCTTCTTATACAGGCGGTATTGCCGGTATAGCAGTTAAAGTTGAAAAATGTGAAAATACGGCTTCCGGCAGTGTTAAGGCTCCTGTAATATCCGGTACTCCTACTTATATAAGCGGCTCTCAGAATTTAGGCGGTATTGTTGGCCGTCAGGAAGCCGGCGGAATAATAAAGGGCTGCGTGAATAAAGGCGCAATCGTATTCCCGACAAATCTTACAATATATTGGGGCGGCGGTATTGTTGGTTTCACAAAAGGTACTACAGAGCTTTGTGTAAACTATTCATCAGCATTTACCGGAAGACAATACGGCGGTATAGCCGGAAGATGCGGTGGTCCGATTATAAAATGTATTAACTTAGGCGATATCAATTCTGCAGGCTACGCAGGGGGTATTGCGGCAAGAGTTGACGCCGGTACAGTTATTCAGTATTGTTATAATTTAGGAAATATAACCGGCAGATATGCGGGGGCATTCTCCGGTAGTGCAGGTAATGCATCGGTTAAAATTTACAATTCATATTCTGCACCGAAATTAAGCTGCTCCAATGCAATTTTGGGATATAACCTTAATGTTGATATAAGCAATGTATTTTATGTAGTAAGAGGAAACGAAACTGCAGGCGCAAATACAGATGCAACATCAGTTTCAATCGCCGATTTAAACAGTGATGCTACTGTAGAACTTCTTAATACAGTAGACGGCAATATTCTTACCGAGGCTGTATTCGAAAAGGGAACAGGAGACTTCTTACTTCCTCAGCTTGTAGATAACAAGCATGATCTTACTTATTAAAAGGAGAGATGTATATGAAAAAAATATCAGGTATAAGCAGACTTTTAATGCTTGTTCTTGCTTTGTCGGTTATATCTTCATCCTTTTTGGTATATGCTGATGAAAAACCTTCCGTTTTAGACAGGCATATATATGAGAGTGTATACTTGGGAGAACCTCTTACCCGTGAAGATATTCTTCACTGTGCATACAGTGTTGTAGACGGTAAGCAGATGATGTATACAACACTTGCCTCCCGTCCTACTGCAACATTTATTGCATATAATCTTACCGATAAAAAACTTGATTTTTCCACTCCGCTTCAGATTTCTCCGGCATTTGCCACAAAAACCTCATGGAGTCACAGAATAGGTAAAGACGGATGCATCTATCTTGTTCCTCACGGTTATATTTCACTTTTTAAATATGACCCTGTTGCAAGAAAAATGTATGACAGCGGTTCAATAGTTGAAGGACTTCACGCAGCTTATGCAGTATGTTTTGATGATGAAGGAAATATTTTTTACGGCGGTGTTCCAACTGCTAAAGTATATATGTATAACAGTAAACTGGAACTTGTGAAAGAGTTCGGTCCCGTATTCCCGGGCGAAAGCTATGTTATGAGTATGGGGTGTTATAACGGTAAGCTTTATGCCGGCGGTCAGGATGAAGAAACTCATTTTAAATCAATAGATATAAAAACAGGTGAAATCAAAGAAATAGAATCACCGCTTATTAAGTATGGTGTTGAAGACAAAATTTCATCATATTATATGATGGACCAGATGGATAATCTTCTTTTTTGTACAGTTAAATTGCAGTCAGGCAAATATAGTCTGTTTATCTTTGATGTCAAAAAGGAAGAATGGGTATTTTATCACAAAAGAGCATACGGGCACTATATGGCACCGGTAAAAGACGGACTTACATACTTTATAGGAAGCTATGATGTTGAAAGCACAAAGGTGGACGATGTTGGACTTTTATCTTTAAATCTTGAAAATTTTGAAGTTAAAGATACAGGTGTAAGATACTACGGAAATATTATAGGTTCAGCATGGATGGAAATAAAAGATGATCCCGAACTTCCGGGAGAATCCCTTGTATTTTTCTCCCGTTCGGATAATAAAATGATAGCCCTTAATTTAGAAACCAAAAAAACAAAGCTTCTTGATTATGAGCTTCCTGCTGTCGGTGTAACCATTCAGGATATTGAAACAGGTATTGACGGCACATTGCTGATGGGTTCTTATATGGGGGATGAAATGGTAGTATATAATCCTACTACCGGTGAAAAAACAAGATATGCTTCAACTCAGACAGAGTCAATTAAAAGATACGGTGACATTGCCTACGCAGGTTGTTATACCCAGGGCGTTATGTATAAATATGATTTAACAAAACCGCCTTCGGCTAATAATCCCGAAGTATTAAGCAATCTCTCTAAATACCATCAGGAAAGAATATTCGACTTTGAAGTTTTAGATGATTGTATAGTTATGGGTACATATCCGAACAAAGGTTATACAAACGGTGGACTTGCGATATACGATTATAAAACAAAAGAAACAATTCTTTACGATGATGTTTCTCCGGGGCAGAGTGTTGAAGGAGTTGCGTATAAAGACGGATACATATACGGCTGTACATCAATTTATATAAATGCCAATCCTATACCAACCGATGAAGCGTGTGTATTTAAATTTGATATGGCAACTAAAAAGGTTGTAAAAAGAACCTGCCTTAAGTTAGACGGTATCTCTGAGAAGCTGACTTCAATGGGTGACCTTGAAATAGGACCGGACGGTAATTTGTGGGGAGTATCCTCAGGAATTATTTTCTGCCTTGATCCTGAAACTTTGGATGTAATAAAATATGTTCAGGCGGACCCTGTATACCCAAGAAGAACAATGTCGAAAATTGCAGCAATGTATTGGGATGATAACGGATATCTTTATACCGTATGTAATGGATATTTTATAATCCTTGATCCTGAAACAATGGAATTTAAACATACAAGACGTTCTATGCAGTATTTTGTTATAGGGGAAGACAACAATATCTATTATAACCACTGGAGCACAGAAGGTTCTCATTTTTCAAAATTTACAATTTCCGCCCTTAAAACAGATGAGGTAAAAAAAGTTCAGTCTGCACTAAGTGAAGGAATAGTATTGAAAAAAGGAAACAGCTTTGCAATAAACAACGGTAAACCTTCTGTATTCCCCGGAGAAATAAAGGAAGAAAACGGGGAATTGATGATTCCTATACGTTTTGTTTCCGAGGCAATCGGTGCAACAGTTGCATGGAGCAGTGTTCAGAATACTGCAGTTGTACGAACAAAGAAAACGGCCCTTAAAGTTACGGTGGGCGATGATGTTATGTATGTAAACGGTAAAGGTATTAAAATGGATAAACCGTTTGAACTGATTAACGGCACAAGTTATATATCCCTCGATTCTTTTGTAAAAGCATTTGATATGAATTTATATACTGATGAAGACGGACTTATTGTTTTAACAAGTGCTGAAAAAACATTTACAGTTGATGAGAAGATTAAAGATAACATCCATTTGTATATGGATAAGGATGTTCCGTCTTTAAGCTCAGGTAATTATGTAAATAAGTTTATTGAATGAGGTAATTGGCGTGAGAACAGCAAATAATAGAATTGAATATCTTGGTGATCCGGTTAGGACTACCTTTATTTTAGACTGTGTAAAGGGAGAAGAAAACGGAAAAGATGTCCTTTACTTTTCGGTAACAGGAAATCCGTCCACTTTTGTTGTATATGATGTTAATGAAAAGAAAATGATAAGAACCATTGTTCACGAAAGCGACGATCCTGTTAAATGTATATGGTCTCAGGTGAAAGATAAAAAGGGCAATATATATACTGCTGATGCAGGTTTCCCGGCAGGGATTTTTAAATACGATATTAATACCCGTACTTTAAAACAGGTAGCGTTTTTGGGTGATGAACACGGTGCGTATCATTTATCCTGCGACGAAGAAAATAATATATATTTCGGAACCGCTATGGGTGGAACAATTTGTAAATACGATGATATAACCGGTGAACTTACAAACTACGGAATGATTGCCGACGGCGAAAAATATGTTATGTCCAGTGTATATTACGGCGGCAAGCTTTATTGCGGCTCCCGCAGTGATAACCCTAAATTTTATTCATTTGACCCCAAAACCAAAGAGGTAGTATATATTGATTTTCCCGAAAGAATAAAAGGGAAGGTTAATGCGGTTTATTATATGACACTTATTCGTCATTACACATTTGCAATAATGAAAATGAACGATGGAGTATATCTTACCACTTGCTATAATATAAAAGACAAAAAGTGGGAAAACATATATGAACCGGGGCTTGGCGGTCAGCATTTAACAGAGGAGTTTGAAGGAAAGTCATACTTTGTCGGCGAGGATGGATATGTAAAAGGCATCAATCTTGATACACTTGAATGTTTTGATACGGGAATAATGTATTACCATTTAGAAAAAGGTGATGACGGATTTGACTATGCAAACGGATTTATGAATGGTGGATTTTTCAAATTAAAAGACCAGGAAAAATATCCGGGATATACATATATAACCTCCAATTATGATAATAATTCTCTCGCTTATGTTAATTTTATAAAAAAGGAAACAGAGTTTGTAAACGCTGGCTCCATCCTTTCGAATCCTATTCAGATAAAAGCTTTAACATCTACAGCTTCAGGGAATATCGTTATGGGCGGTTATATGTCAACAAAAGGTATTTTGTACGATGTAGATAAAAATACTTTTGAAGAATTTTATTGCCGTCAGACCGAGGGGATGACAACAGTTAAAGATAAAACATATTTTGGTGTGTATACAAGAGCATCAATATGGGAGTTTGACGAAAATAAACCTTTTGAAAAGGAAGTTAATCCGAAAACCATTTTCCAGGTTGGCGACCATCAGGATAGACCTTTTGCAATGTGTTCGGGAAAAGATAATCTTATAATCGGCACAATTCCCGATTACTATGAGCTTGGCGGTTCTCTTTGTGTTTATAATCCTGATACCAAAGAAAAAAAGATGTGGCGTAATCTTATAAAAAATCAGAGTATAACAGGGGTATGTGAGAGAAACGGAATTATTTATGCTTCAACCGGTATATGGGGCGGTCTCAGCACCTCACCTGTTGAAAAAGAAGCCAAAATATTTTCTTTTGATCCCGAAAAAGGTGAAATAATAAAAGAAGCTACCGTTAAATTTCCTTTTGAACACGGAGATATACTGCATATCGGAGGTCTGATTTGCGATTCGGATAATAATCTATGGGCAGTAACCTCGGGAACGGTATTTAAATTTGACCCTGATACGCTGGAAGTAACCGATTATGTTAATATTTCGGGAATCAACTGGAACAGGAATATTACAGTGTGGAAACCTTTTTCACTTGTCGAAAAAGATGAATTTATCTATTCTAATCCGGATGAGCAGCTTGTCAGAATAAATAAAAACACTCTTGAGGTTGAAAAATACAACATTCAGGCGTTTATGCTTGCAAAAGGAAAAGATAATAAAATTTACTTTTGCGAAGGGGATTCGCTATATAGATGCGAGTAATAAAAATTGCTTTTCAAAAATAAAATGAATGAATATTCCACTTAAATGAATAATATATCCATTGAATGTTATGTAAATTTGTTTTAAAATAAAAAACACAATATTTACATATATAAAAGGGAGGAAGAAAAATGAAAAGAATTATTTCAATTTTCACTGTTCTGGCGATACTGATACTTTCAATGAGTGCGATGACGGTTAGCGTATTTGCGGAAGGAACAGGTACGGAGGACGATCCCTATATCGTTACCGATGCGGCAGGATTTTTAGCTATGCAATCCGGTGCCCTTGGTACATGGTATGAATTGGGTGCCGATGTTGATCTGGGTGAAAATTACACACCTTTTGTTTTTAAAGGTAACTTAAAGGGTGGAACTAAAGCAGACGGAAGTAAATATACTGTTACTTACAGTGTTTCAGAAACAAACCGATATGCGGGGCTTTTTACCCAAATGTACGGTAAAGTTTCAAATCTTTCTGTAAAATCTACTGCTACTGATGCTCGTCTGGTTGGTGCCATTGCCGGCGAACTGCTTGAAAATGCACAGATTGATAACTGTGTATGTGAAGTCGATTTGACTACCACAGAAAGTATTGTAGGTGGTATTGCAGGTCAGATGAGACAGGGAGCAGTTGTAAAAAACTGTGTTGTAAGCGGAACTATTCATGGTACTTTGGGTTATGTCGGCGGTATTATAGGCCAGGCTACCACAGGTGGAACTATTGAAAACTGTGTTGTTACAACAAATACCACCATAACATCTGGTGGCAAACATGTTGGAGGTATTATCGGTAGTGCATCGGCAGCGGTGACAGTGACAAACTGTAAGAATGGTGCAAACATTACTTCTACAATTTCCCATCTTGGTGGTATTGTTGGTTATGCTGTAGGAATTACTGTTTCTAAATGTGTTAATACAGGTAGAATTGAAGGTACTACTTATGTTTCCGGTATTGCCGCTGATTTAAGAGGAAACTGTACAATTGAAAACTGCCTTAATGCAGGGGAAGTTGTATCTCCCGTAGCATCAGGTCTTTCAGCAGGTATTATAGCATCAGCGACAAATACAACAGATGTTGCAAGATATTGTATAAACAGTGGTGTTATCACAGGCAAACAGCTTTATAGAATGCCTGTTGGTACTTATAGCAACAAAGGTACAATGATTGATTGTTATTATGTTACTCCCGAAACAGCTTTTACCGCTTTATACTCAGGGGAAACAGAAATATCGGATGTTGACTGGTATACAATGATTACAAATAATACCTTGCCAACAGGAATCTCATCATTAGTATGGGAATATGTTCCTGTATCAGAAAACAACTCCTACGCACTTCCTCAGCTTATAGGTAATAACTGTAATGATGTAGTATATACAATAGATGTTGAAGTGGATACTGTAAATTATGGTGGAGGAAACGGAAGTATTGATTTACCATACATTATAAACAATGCGACTCACTTGGCAAATATAAGTTTAAATCCTTCAGCGTATTTTAAACTTAACAGTGATATTACAGTAACAACCCCTGTTGCTGATTTTGCAGGAGATTTTAACGGGAATAATAAAACTGTTACTCTTGCTATCGAAACTTCAGCAAATAACGTAGGTATGTTTGCAACTATAACCGGAGACGCAAAAATTTACGACCTTACCTTAACAGGTTCAGTTACAGGTGGAACAAATGTTGGTTCAGTTGCAGGGATTGCTTCCGGTACAACTACAAATTCAAAAATAGAAAACGTTATAAATAATGCCGATGTCAGCGGTAGTTCAAATGTAGGCGGAATTATTGGTCATGTTAATACATCTTCTCCGGCAGGAAAAACTACTGTTGAAAACTGTCACAATTACGGTGTGTTATCATCAACTTTAGGTGCTGCAGGCGGTATTGTGGCATTAAGTAACGGTCCGGTTATAAAATGCTCAAATAACGCTGATGTAACAGGTTATACACAGGTCGGCGGCATCTCCGGATTTGCATATAGTTATATTTCCAAGTCTTATAATACAGGCAAAATTACCGCAACAAGAACAGGCCACAGCAATACTTTGTGCGGTGGTATTGCCGGTGGTGTAAGAAGTGCTAATGCATATATAGATATTTGTTATAATACAGGTTCGGTTGTCAGTGATTGCGCAAATGGTATTGCATCAGGAAGTACACATGCATCAGGTGCCATAGTTATTACCAACAGTTTTAACTTAGGAGCGGTAGTAAGAGCAGATGGAACTCAGCCTGTATATACCAAGTTATCAGATGCATGGACAACATCAATAACAAATGTTTATTATCTTACAAAAGAAGCATACGATGATTCGGATGTAAATACAACGAATATCAATAATATCAGCAATGCGACAAATCTTAATATCACAGGCTACACAAATGGTGGAGCATATCCTGTTATTACAGATAATAAGCAGAGTACTTTAAATACATTTATTGCTTTGACTTTTGAAACAACTGAAAACGGAACGGTTAAGTTTTCCGATATGGCAGTTAAAAACTATTATATCAAAGCAGGCGAAACTCATACATTGATAGTTTCTCCCGAATACGGATATATGTCTGATGTAACTGTTAATGATAATGCTCTTTTAGAAGATTCCATAACAACTGAAAGTTTAGCTTTATCGCCGTTTGTTACAGATACGGATATTGTTGTTGCGTTTAACGAAAGACCTGCAACAGATGCTGCTGAACTTCAGATTACTACTCCGATTTCCGTATTTGTGCCGGAAACTGTAACCGAAGGAAATGAATACACAATCAAAAATCAGGATGGCGATTTCACAGTAGAAGCCGGTAAAGTATACGGCGCAACCTTCTCGAAAATAAGCGGCTATTTCGGATGGGATATTGTAGAATTCGGTGTTTATGCAAACGACGAAAAATATCCGTCTGAATTGGAGCTTACAGATAAGGGCTCATACGGTATCGTATTTGAAGGATTAACAGAAAATATTACCGTAAAACCATACGTAATATATCAGAATACTAAAGTTCCCGAAGTGGTTATAACTGTTTATGGCACTGAGGCCACATTGGAAGTAGAGTAAAGGAGGAGATAATTGTGAAAAATTATAAAAAACCTGAAATTGATTTTATAAAAGTAGTTAGCTCCGACATCATTGCTTCCACTAACGGACTTGCATCGTGGATGGAAGGTAATGAGCTTACCGAGACAGGTGTTACTACATATATTCTGGAATCTTAATTATAAAAGTCTTACAGTTTTTTGCTGTAGGACTTTTAAATTGTTGCATTATTTGAAAAAATGTGATAAACTAATGAAAAATGATTATAAACCGTTAAGTGAAAAGGGGTATTGAAATGATAAAAAAAGCATCTGAATTCAGTGTTGAAAACCGTGAAAATATGCGTGGCGGAGACGGGGTTGTTACCATTAAAGGATTTGTTACTCCGGAGGAGCTGAATAACAAGGGCAGATTGTTCGGAACTATAACTCTTAAACCGGGATGCGGTATAGGCTATCATATTCACGAAAATGACAGTGAGCTTTTTTATGTTTTAAAAGGAACTGCCGTTTATAATGATAACGGTAAGGAAACCACACTTTCAAAAGGTGAGCTTGCGATTACACCAAAGGGCTCCGGTCATTCTGTTAAGAATGAAAGTGATGAAGATGTTGAGCTTATTGCATTAATAGTCTATTAAGACTGATTGGAGGAATACTATGTATATCGGATCATTACTAAACAGTAAGCTGGATAAGGCTTTTAAATACTCTTACTGCCAACGAGGTATGAATGCTTCTTATAATCCCGATCTTATATGTGAGGAAAATGAAAGGGAATTTTATACAAAAGAAAACGGTTATTTATTTGTGCAAAGGACTGTTGCCTGGAATGAAACTGTTCTTTTATATAACGGAATAGATATAAAATTTGATTTCGGCGAAAAAGTATTTATCGACCATCTTTATATTAAACAGTCGGAAGGCTCCGAAATCGGCTCTGTTGAGCTTTTTACCATTATCGGTAAAACATATAAAAAAATAGGCAAATATAATCCCGAAACAGGTAAGGGAATTGTAACAACGGAATTCAAGGTGCACACAGCTGAATATGTTGATAACCTTGTTATAAGACTTAATGGCTGTTGCGGTACTGTCGGCATTGAAAAGCTTGATATTCTCGGTGGTATTAATCTTTCAAACGGAGTGTGGCCGATTCCGCTTAATTATAAATTTGACGGGGGAACCTACCGCAGAGATAAATTAAAAACAATTTCCTGTTCGGATGAGGAAGGCCTTTTTGCGGCAAAATATATTCAGGAAAGATTTTTTGAAAGCTTTGGTGCTGAGCTTGAACTTGTAAAGGAAAACGGGGATATATCCTTAAAGACTTTGCCGGCCTGTGACAAGGACAGATATTTCTTAAAATCCGAGGAAGGTAAGTGTATAATTGAAGGAACGGGAAGAAGAGGTCTTATGTATGCTCTTTCTGCGTTGCTTCAGCTTATTGATGATGATATTGTTAAAAATGCTGTTCTGGAAAATGAAGATTTTATGCAGATAAGAGGCGTGCACTTTGCACTTCCCAATAAGGACAGCATTCCTTTTATACATAATATGGTGAAATATGTATTTATTCCCAATCATTACAATATGGTTTTTCTGGAAATTGCAGGTGCAATGAAATATGATAATTATCCCGAAATTCACAAAGCCTGGCAGGATGTTTGCGAGCGCTATGAAAAAGGGGAGCTTCCTCCGCCGTCTCATTACGGATTTGTAAGTCGTGATATATGGGAAAAAAGTGAGGTTAAGGAATTTTGTGATTTTCTGTCCTCTTACGGACTTGAGCTTGTTCCTGAGGTACAATGCTGGGGGCATACACAGTACATAACCTGCGCATATCCGCAGCTTGCCGAAATTCCCGTTGATATATCAGATGATGAAAATATAAACTTAAGAAATCTTGATGAAAATGCAAAACGAAGTGATGTTTACTATCATACGATGTGCCCCAATCATCCTGATTACTATAAGGTAACCTTTGGAATTATTGATGAAATTATAGAGCTTCTGAAGCCTGAAAGATATATCCATTTAGGACATGATGAGGTGTATAATATATGTGAGTGTGAAAGATGTAAGAATTTATCAAGAACGGAAATTATCATAAAGGAAATAACAAACCTTCGTGATTATATTGTCGGAAAAAATCTTACTATGATGATATGGGGAGATATGCTTCAGAAAATGCCTTATTCATCACCTAATGCAGCTGCATATATTCCGAAGGATATAATTATGCTGGATTTTGTATGGTATTTTGATATGGATAAGGATATAGAGGATCATCTTCTTGGTAACGGGTTCAAAGTAGTTATGGGTAATATGTATTCAAGTCATTATACCCGATATGCTTCACGTTGTAAAAAAGAGGGGATGATAGGAGCCGAGGTTTCCACCTGGATCAGAGGCTGTAATGAAGCCAAATATGCAGCGGAAGGTAAAATGTTTGATTTTGTATACTCTTCAACAGGTATGTGCAATCCTTCCTATAACCCGGAATACCGTTATACATATTATGAAATTATAAAACCGCTTATTAACAGTATAAGAATTTCAATGGGAGATTTAAAATCCGATAAGGTAGAAAAAACACTTATATTAAATGGTGCTGATTCATTTGTTCCCTTTGATATAGCGGGAATTGTTCCCTATGACAGAGTGCTTTCGGTTTCACCCTATGAGCCCTGTAAAGAGCTTGAGGTAAATGAATACCTTGATATTATATCCTTTACCCATGCGACGGATATTTTTGCTCATAAAATAATGTGGAAGCCCCTGTTCGTAGTAGGTGAATATATTCTTAATTACGAGGATGGCACCAGCTTTACAAAGCCTCTTAACTTTGGTGGCGAAATATATAATTATCTGTCCGATTACGGAGAAATTCTTGAAAGTCAGTTTTTCCGTCACCAGGGGTATATCGGTACTTATCTTTTAACCCCGGGGTGCGGTAAAACTCATAATGGTGACAGCTTTAATATAGGTACCTACAGCTTTAAAAATCCGTATCCCGATAAAAAAGTTAAAACTGTCAGCATCAGACATAATAATACCACAGGTGTTAAAATTCTTATATTTGATGTGAAAATTAAATAAATATCCTTTAAAAAGTTGTTTTTTATTCTGAAAACAACTTTTTATATTGATTTTTTTGTTGGAAAATGGTATCATAATATGAAACATAAAATAGGGGAGTGTTGTTATGGTTGAAAAAATTATTCTGATTGCTGTGCTGATAGTCGGTGCACTTATCAGTTATCTTTCAAGGTATATCGGCTCGTATATAAAAATTTTGAAATCACCTGAAGCAAACGCCCTGTTTATAAAAGGTATCGGTTTTTTAATAGTCATTATATCATGTACAATAGCATTTATGAAATTTTAGTGTAGAAAGAGAGAAGTAGTATGAAAAAGGATATTGCAAAAAATTATTCTCCCGGTGAGGTAGAAGGTAAAATTTATGAAAGATGGTTAAATAACGGATATTTTACACCTGTTATTGACAAGGATAAAGAACCGTTTACAATTGTTATTCCTCCTCCGAATGTTACCGGTCAGCTTCATATGGGGCATGCCTTGGATGAAACCCTGCAGGATATTCTGGTAAGATATAAAAGAATGCAGGGATATCCTACCCTATGGGTACCCGGAACCGATCACGCCGGAATTGCAACTCAGATTAAGGTTGAAGAAAATTTAAGAAAAGAAAAGGGCTTAACTCGTCATGACCTTGGCAGAGAAAAGTTCCTTGAGCTTGTATGGGACTGGAAAAACAAATACGGAAGCTATATTCTTGATCAGATAAAAAAGCTTGGCAGCTCATGTGATTTTACAAGAGAAAGATTTACCATGGACGAAGGCTGCTCAAAGGCGGTTAAGGAGGTTTTCGTTAAGCTTTACGAGAAGGATCTTATATACAGAGGCAACAGAATAATCAACTGGTGTCCTCATTGTATAACCGCTTTGTCAGATGCCGAGGTTGAATATACCGAGCAGGACGGATTTTTCTGGCATATAAGATATTATCTTAAGGATAGTGACAGATTTATCGAAATCGCAACCACAAGACCTGAAACATTGCTTGGTGATACAGCTGTTGCGGTTCACCCTGAGGATGAAAGATATAAGGATCTGGTTGGAAAAACTCTGATTCTTCCTCTTGTTGGCAGAGAGATTCCTGTTATTGCAGATGAATATGTTGATAAGGAATTTGGTACAGGCTGTGTTAAAATCACTCCTGCACATGACCCCAATGACTTTGAGGTCGGACTTCGTCATAATTTAGAGCAAATCAGGGTTATGAATGATGACGCAACCATTAACGAGCTTGGTGGCAAATATTGCGGCCTTGACCGTTATGAAGCAAGAAAAACTATTGTTAAAGACCTTGAAGAAGGCGGCTTCCTTGTAGATGTTAAGCCACATAAGCATAATGTAGGTCAGTGCTACAGATGCGGAACTACTGTTGAGCCTATTACCTCCAAACAATGGTTTGTTAAGATGGAGCCTCTTGCTAAAAGAGCTATTGAGGTTGTTAAAAACAGAGAAATTGAATTTGTTCCTGATAGATTTTCCAAAACATACCTTAACTGGATGGAAAATGTACACGACTGGTGTATTTCACGTCAGCTTTGGTGGGGGCACAGAATTCCGGCTTATTACTGTGAAGACTGCGGTAAAATGGTTGTATCCAAAGAGGATGTTCATACCTGCCCTGAATGTAACGGTAAAATGAAGCAGGAGGATGACGTTTTAGATACCTGGTTCAGCTCAGCGCTATGGCCATTTTCAACTCTTGGATGGCCTGATAAAACTGAAGACCTTGAATACTTCTATCCTACCAACGTTCTTGTAACAGGCTATGATATCATTTTCTTCTGGGTAGCAAGAATGATATTCTCAGGTATGGAGCAAATGAATAAAATTCCGTTTAAATACGTATTTATCCATGGTCTTGTTCGTGATGAGCTGGGACGTAAGATGAGTAAATCACTTGGAAACGGTATTGATCCTCTTAAGGTTATTGAGGAATATGGCGCCGATGCTTTAAGATTTACACTTGCTACCGGTAATTCACCCGGTAATGATATGAGATTCTCAACCAAGAAGGTTGAAGCATCAAGGAACTTTGCCAATAAGATCTGGAATGCATCAAGATTTGCACTTATGAATCTTGATATTGAAAAAATAGAAATTCCCGATAATCTTGAAATAGAAGATAAATGGATTTTATCAAAGTACAATGAGCTTGTTAAAGAGGTTACCGATAACCTTGATAAATTCGAGCTTGGTATTGCAGTTTCAAAGCTTTATGATTTTATATGGGATATTCTTTGTGACTGGTATATTGAAATGATAAAGATGCGTTTATATGCAAAAGAAGAAAGCGGAAGAGTTGCTCAGAATGTTCTCTCGTTCGTTCTTTCCGGTGCATTAAAGCTTCTTCATCCGTTTATGCCGTTCATTACGGAAGAAATATTTATGGCACTTCCTACAGGCGAGGAAAGTATTATGATTTCCAAGTGGCCTGAATATGATGCAGGTTTAAGCTTTGCAGAAGATGAAAAGAAGGTTGAAAAAATCATTGGTGCTATAAGAGCCTTAAGAAACTTAAGAGCTGAAATGAATGTTCCTATGTCCAAGAAGGCTAAAATGTATATTATAACCGATGATGAGGATACCTTTAATAAAGGTGCAGGCTTCTTCGTTAAGCTTGGCGGAGCATCGGAGGTTGTTGTTACATCTGATAAAGGCTTACAGGTTGAAAACGCAGTTTCGCTTGTTGTTGAAGGCGCGCAGATACTTATGCCTTTAGGTGAGCTTGTTGACCTTGAAAAAGAACGCGAAAGACTTACCAAGGAAAGAGATTATATCCTTAGTGAAATAAAAAGAGTTGATTCCCGTCTTTCCAATCCGGGCTTTGTGAATAAGGCTCCTCAGAAACTTATTGATGAGGAAAAAGCCAAGAAGGAAAAATTTGAGGAAATGCTTAAACAGGTTGAAGAGAAGTTGAAATAATGAACTTAACTTATAACGAATTTTTAGAACAATTATTCTCCATTAAAAGGTTTGGTAAAACTCCAAACCTTTTAGTTATGGAGGAAATTTTAAAAAAACTTGATAATCCCCATGAAAAATTAAAATTTATCCACATAGCAGGTACTAACGGAAAAGGCTCGGTATGTAATTATATTGCTTCTGCTCTTATGGAAAAAGGCTGTCGGACAGGACTGTTTACCTCACCCTTTATCCATCGTTTCAACGAGAGATTTAAAATCAACGGTAAGGATATAGATGACAGTAAGCTGGCTGAGCTTGGAAGTCGTGTAATGGAAATTGCCCGGGAGATTCCGTATGAGGTAAAGCAGTTTGATATTATAACCGCCATTGCTATTCTTTGGTTTTATGAGGGAAAATGTGATTATGTGGTATTAGAGGCAGGTATGGGCGGAAGAAATGACAGCACAAATATTATAACTCCCGTGTTGTCCGTTATAACCACAATAGATCTTGACCATACTAAAATTTTAGGAGATACCGGGGAAAAAATTGCTTTTGAAAAGGCGGGCATTATAAAGGAAAATATTCCTCTTGTTTATTATCCTACCGAATATGAGCAAATACTAAAAGATGAATGTCTTTTGAAAAAATCACCCTTTGGCACTATAGAAAACCCCGGGATAATTAAATGTGATTTATCAGGAACGGAGTTTATGTATAAAGGCTCACGTTTTTATATCAAAATGTACGGAGCTCATCAGGTTTTTAATGCCTGTCTTGCTATAGAAGCCTTAAGACAGCTTGGGGTAGAGGAAGCCTTTATAGCTACAGGAATCGGGAAAATGCAGTTTGAAGGCAGATTTGAAAAGTTGTCGGATAAGCCTTTGGTATTTATCGATGGCGGGCATAATCCTCAGGGAGCAAAAACTATTGTGGAAACCGTGAAACAATATAAGCTTGAAAACCCATGCTTTGTTGTATCGGTTTATAAGGAAAAGGATGCCGAAGGCTTTATGAAAAATATTTTGGGTAACGGGGAGATAATTGTAACCTCTTTTGATGACAGTATGTGTCATGACAGATTTGAATTGGCACATACCTTTAATCTACCCACACATGAGCTTTCGGAAATAGTGGAAAACATCAAAAACTCCGGTGATGATAAAACCTATATTTTTTGCGGATCATTATACCAGATATCCAAAATAAAGAGCTTTTTTGACAAAACTTGATCTTATTTTTAAAAGGAAAAATTTAATATTTAAAGAAATATCTCTTGTATGCTTTAGTACAAGAGATTTTTTTATTGGAAGGAATGGATAAAATGCTGGAATTTGAAATTGATAATACTGTTCTTACTGCAGTTATAACCGGGGAGCTTGATCAGCATACAGCGGGAGTGTTGAGAGAACAAATTGATCTTAAGCTTGCTACCGGGATTTACAACACTCTTATTTTTGATTTTACGAATCTGTCTTTTATGGACAGCTCGGGAATAGCCCTTGTTATGGGCAGGGTTAAAAATATGCAGGCCGTTTCAGGGAATGTAAAAGTAAGAATAAATGATGTTAAAATGGCAAAAATTCTTACCATGTCCGGTATGGATAAATATGTTGAATTTATATAGAAAGGGTGATTGTAATGGAAATACTCAACGAAATGAAAATTGAATTTTTGAGCCGTTCTTCAAATGAAAGCTTTGCAAGAATAACGGTTGCGGCTTTTATATCACAACTCGATCCTACTCTTAATGAAATAAGTGATATCAAAACAGCAGTATCGGAAGCGGTTACAAATGCTATTGTTCACGGGTATGGAGATTCAATGGGAATTATTATTCTTACAACAAGAGTCTATAAGAATAAAACTGTTGAAATATCGGTAAAGGATATGGGAAAAGGAATAGAAGATATTAAAAAGGCAAGACAACCTCTTTTTACTACCGGGAATTCCGATGAGCGCTCGGGTATGGGATTTACCGTAATGGAAACTTTTATGGATGAGGTTTATGTTGAATCTGATCCCGGAAAGGGAACTTTGGTTGTTCTTAAAAGGTGTCTTTCTTGAGGACTTTTTTTGATGATGAATTACTTATAGAGGCGAAAAAGGGAGATCAGAATGCCATCGGTATTCTTCTTAACAACAATAAAGGGCTTGTTCACATGTGTGCAGGAAGGTTTGCAGGCAGAGGCGTTGAGCAGGAGGATTTGATACAGCTTGGTTTTATCGGGTTATATAAGGCTATTATTAATTTTGATTCATCTTATGAGGTGAAGTTTTCTACATACGCGGTTCCGCTTGTAATGGGAGAAATTAAACGTTTTTTAAGAGAAAACGGTTCAATAAAGGTTTCAAGAAGGCTTAAGGAGCTGTATGCCGGGATAAAATTTACAAAATCAAAGTTGGAGCTTACATTAGGCCGTGAACCGAAAATTACCGAAATAGCTGAAGCAATGAATGTCGGTACAGAGGATATTATACTGTCTTTAAATGCCAATGAACGTGTGTTTTCTCTTGAAGAAGAATTAAACGGTGAAGATAAAAATACGAGTCTTATTGAAACTATAGAGGATATAAGCTATAGTGAAGAAAAAATAGTTGACCGTATTGTGGTTAACGAGCTGATACAAAATCTTAAAAAAAATGAACGGCAGATTATAATATTAAGATTCTTTAAAGAGCTTACTCAACAGGAGATTGCAGATATGCTGGGAATTTCTCAGGTTCAGGTTTGCAGAATTTTAAAAAGAGTTCTTAAAAAATTAAAAGACGTATACAAACAATAAAGCATCTTTTAAGGGATGCTTTATTGTTATTTTTTTACTTACTTTTCTCTTTTTTTCTTGAAAAACCAAATATGCTGTGATATAATATTATGGGAAAAATTGAAGAAAATAACTATTGAGAAAATGGAGGAGTAAAATGGATATTTTCAGCATTTTAAGTCTTATCGGAGGACTTGCACTGTTTTTATACGGAATGGATTTAATGGGAGACAGTCTTAAGAAGCTTGCAGGCGGAAAGCTTGAATCAATTCTTGCAAGATTAACATCAAACAAGCTTGTCGGCTTTCTTTTGGGACTTGGCGTTACTGCTGTTATTCAGTCATCCTCTGCAACAACCGTAATGCTTGTAGGCTTTGTTAATTCCGGTATTATGACACTTGGGCAAACTATTAGTATTATAATGGGTGCGAATGTAGGTACAACCGTTACGGCATTTTTGCTAAGTACGGCTGATATTCACGGTGCGGCAATAATTTTAAAACTGCTAAAGCCTGAATCCTTTACTCCTGTTCTTGCAATGGTTGGACTGCTTATGACAATGATTTCCAAAAAAGAGTCCAAAAAGAATACCGGTTTTATTCTTATCGGATTTGCGATTTTAATGTTTGGTATGAGTGCTATGAGCAGCGCTGTTTCCGGACTTAAGAACAATGAAGCTTTTACAAATATACTGACTATGTTTGCCGATAATCCTGTTATGGGTATTATTGTTGGTACAATATTTACCGCTATCATCCAGTCATCTTCGGCATCGGTTGGTGTTTTGCAGGCACTTGCAATAAGCTGTGCGATACCTTTTTCTACTGCTATTCCCGTTATATTAGGTCAGAATATAGGCACAACCATCACACCTATTATCTCTGCCTTAAGCGGAAACACCGAATCGAAACGAGTTGCCATATCTTGCTTATATGTAAAAATGATCGGAGTAGTTGTTGTTGCGGGGATCTTTTATATTATTAACCATTTTGTTCCGTTTTCCTTTATGGATACAAATGTAACCGCCTTCTATATAGCTATTGTACACTTTATTTTCAATATTTTATCAACGGTAATTCTTATTCCGTTTACAAAGCTTATTGAAAAGCTTGCAATTAAGACCATCAAGTCCGGTAAAGACGAAAGAGAGCTTGACGTATTCGATACTCTTGATGACCGATTCCTGTCAGTTCCTTCCTTTGCGGTAGAAAAATGTAAAGAGCTTGTTTGCGATATGGCGAAAATCTCCTTTGATACCTTTGAAAAGGCTACAAAGCTTCTTGATAATTTCGATTATGATGAATTTGAAAACATAAAAAAATATGAATCTCTTGTTGATAAATATGAAGATAAGACCAGTACTTATCTTGTAAAAATTGCCGCTAACAATGTTTCGGCAAAAGACAGTAAGATAGTATCTGAGCTTCTTCACTGTATCGGGGATATAGAAAGAATTTCTGACCACGCCCTTAATATTGCTGAAACTGCAAAGGAAATCTTTGATAAGAAAATAAGCTTTTCCGAAAAAGCAAATCAGGATATAAAGGTTATTACGGCTGCTGTTTCTGAAATTCTCAGTCTTTCACTGAAGACTCTCGAAAATGATGATATTGAAGCTGCAAATAGAGTTGAGCCTCTTGAGCAGGTTATTGACCGAATCAAGCGTCATATAAAGAGCGGTCACGTAACAAGATTAAGACAGGGCGACTGTACAATGGAATTAGGCTTTATTCTTTCTGATCTTCTTACTAACTACGAAAGAGTATCAGACCATTGCTCAAATATTGCCGTATGCTTTATTGAGCTAAACAACGATTCCTTTGAAAGACATGAATATCTTAATAACGTTAAAACCGGCGGCGGTAAAGAATTCAGTGATTTCTATGAAACATATAAACAAAAATATTACATTGATTAGAGGTTAGAAAAATGAGCGAGTATTCAAAATTCTTATGTGATAATATATTATCCTTCTGGCTTGACAATGCCATTGATAATAAAAATGGAGGCATCTATACTCAGCTTGACAGGAAAGGGAATATTTACGGTACTGAAAAAAGTGTATGGTTTCAAGGGCGTTCCTTATGGTCCTTTATGAAGACCTATAATCTCATTGAAAAAAAACAGGAATACCTTGAAGCTGCTGAAAAAATTTATAGTTTTCTTCCCTTGTGTACAGATAAAGACGACCGAATGTTCTTTACCGTAACCGAGGACGGCAGAGAAATTCAGAAAAGAAGATATTATTATTCCGAAACCTTTGCAGCAATCGGTTGTGCCGAGCTGTATAAGGCTACGGGAAGACAGGATGTTATCGTGAGCGCCGAAAAGTATTTCGATACCGCATACGGCGTGTATACAGGAGCTATAAAATCCACACCAAAATGCAATCCGGATAATGCCGCTTACAAAGCATTGGCACCAACTATGATAATGCTTTCCACAGCTCAGGTATTAAGAAGCACCGGTGTTAATTATGATAAATATAACGGTGTGTGTAAAAAATGTGTTGATGAAATAATCCATGGCGGATATTTCAAAGAGGACTTAGGCGGAATTCTTGAAAATGTAGGAATTAACGGTGAGTTTGTTGATACACCTACAGGCAGAATCGCAAATCCGGGGCACGGTCTTGAAGCGGCATGGTTTGTAATGTGTGAAGGTATTATTTCCGGAAATCAAGAAGCGATCCAATTCGGTATCAGGCTTACCGATGCTCAGATGAAGCTTGGTTGGGATAAAACTAACGGAGGAATTATTTCCTTTACTGATATTTCAGGCTATCCGCCACTTGCACTTGAGTGGGATATGAAGCTGTGGTGGCCACAGTGTGAGGCGCTTATTGCCAATAAGGTTGCTTATGAGCTTACCGGAGACAGTAAATATTCAGAAAATGCAAATATGCTTATGGAGTATATTGAAAAATATTTTGTAGATAAGGAATGTGGCGAATGGTACGGTTATCTGCATTATGATAATACTGTTGCAAATACCTTAAAAGGAAATATTTTTAAAGGCCCCTTCCATATTCCGAGACTGTATCTGATACTTGCTTCTTATGAAAAGTACGGTTCAGTCAAAGAATATCTGAAGTAGAGTTTATACATTCACTTACGAAAGGAAAAATTTATGACTGTTAAACAGGAAAATATAAGAAATTTTTCAATTATCGCTCATATAGACCACGGTAAATCTACTCTCGCAGACCGACTGTTAGAGCATACCGGTGTTGTGGCGCAACGTGATATGAAGGAACAGCTTCTTGATAATATGGAGCTGGAGCAGGAGAGAGGCATCACCATTAAAGCCAGAGCGGTAAAAATGGAATATAAAGCAAAAAACGGCGAGAATTATGTGTTTAATCTTATTGATACTCCCGGGCACGTGGATTTCAATTATGAGGTTTCCAGAAGCCTTGCCGCTTGCGAAGGTGCAATTCTGGTTGTTGATGCATCCCAGGGGATTGAAGCACAAACACTTGCTAATACCTATTTAGCTGTTGAAGATAATCTTGAGATTGTTCCGGTTATAAATAAGATAGACCTTCCGAGTGCAAGACCTCAGGAGGTTAAGGATGAAATCGAGGATATTATCGGTATTGAAGCTCAGCATGCACCTCTTATTTCCGCAAAAATGGGAACTAATATAGAAGAGGTTCTTGAAAAAATAGTCGAGCTTGTTCCACCGCCGTCAGGCGATGAGAATGCACCGCTTAAGGCTCTTATTTTTGACTCCTATTATGATAGCTATAAAGGTGTTATAATAATGGTGAGAGTTGTTGACGGCGGCGTTAAAACAGGGCAAACAATACGTATGATGAATACCGGTAAAGAATTTACCGTAACCGAGGCCGGTTACTTAGAGCCGGACGGAACAAAAGATAACGGTTCTTTAAATGCAGGCGAGGTTGGATATATAGCTGCCAGCATCAAGAATGTTAAGGATACCCGTGTGGGGGATACTGTTACACTTGCTGATAATAAAGCTGCAGAGCCACTTCCGGGATATAAAAAGGTTAATCCTATGGTATTTTGCGGTATTTATCCTGCGGACGGTTCAAAATACAATGATTTAAGAGATGCTCTTGAAAAACTGCAGCTTAATGATGCTGCACTTATTTTTGAGGCGGAAACATCGATTGCTCTTGGTTTTGGCTTCAGATGCGGTTTTTTAGGCTTGCTTCACATGGAAATCATTCAGGAAAGACTTGAAAGAGAATATAATCTTGATATTATAACTACAGCGCCCAGCGTTATCTATAAAATCAATAAAACCGACGGAACTCAGATGAATATTGATAATCCTACCAATATGCCCGATCCATCGGAAATAGCTTCTATGCAGGAGCCTATAGTTAAGGCTATTATTATAACACCTACGGAATTTGTGGGTAATATTATGGAGCTTTGTCAGGAGCGCCGCGGTAATTATATTGATATGAAATATCTTGACAGCACAAGAACTCAGCTTCACTACGAAATGCCTCTTAATGAAATTGTTTATGACTTTTTTGATGCCTTGAAATCAAGAACAAGGGGCTTTGCCTCGTTTGACTATGAATTATCGGGATATCAGGAATCCAAGCTTGTAAAGCTTGATATATTATTAAACGGTGATGTTGTTGATGCTTTGTCATTTATAGTTCACAGTGAAAAAGCTTACGGCAGAGGCAGAAAAATGGCTGAAAAGCTCAAAGAAGTTATTCCCAGACAACTGTTTGAAATTCCTATTCAGGCGGCAATCGGTAATAAAATAATTGCAAGAGAAACTGTTAAAGCGATGCGAAAAGATGTTCTTGCGAAATGCTATGGCGGTGATATCACAAGAAAGAAAAAGCTTCTTGAAAAACAAAAGGAAGGTAAAAAAAGAATGCGTCAGGTTGGCTCTGTAGAGCTTCCTCAGGAAGCATTTATGTCGGTGCTTAAGCTATGATGAGCACCGGAGTGTATATTCATATTCCTTTTTGTGTGAAAAAATGCAATTATTGTGATTTTGCGTCCTTTGTAAGAAAGGATTTTGAAAGTTACTTTGATTGTCTGGAAAAAGAGATAAAAATGTACTCGGATTATCTGAAACCGAGGAAGGTTGACACAATTTTTATAGGAGGGGGAACCCCCTCCTTTGTTAACCATAAATATATAGGTCGTATTCTAAAACAGTTTGATTTTAATTCATCCTGTGAGGTAACAATAGAGGTAAATCCCAAAACCGTTGATAATGAAAAAATCAAAGCCTACAAGGAATACGGAATCAACAGGATGAGTATTGGTTTGCAGTCTGCATGTGATAATGAACTTAAAGTGCTCGGAAGAGCACATAATTATGATGACTTTCTTCATACCTTTGATATTGTAAGGAAAAACGGATTTGATAACATAAATGTCGATGTGATGTTCGGTATTCCTGAACAGACTTTGGAAAGCTATTCTTATACTCTGAATGAAATTAACCGTATTTCTCCTGAGCACGTTTCGGCATATTCACTGATTATAGAGGAGGGAACACCCTTTTATTCAATGAAGCTTAATCTTCCTGATGAAGAAACCGAAAGGGAAATGTTCAATATGACAAGTGAAAAGCTTAGCAATCATAAAAGATATGAAATTTCCAATTATGCAAAGCCGGGATTTGAATGCAGGCATAATCTGAAATATTGGAAAATGCAGAATTTCATCGGCTTTGGAGTTAATGCTTATTCTTATGTGGATACTGTTCGCTTTTCAAATATTGATACCCTTGATGATTATATAAAATCCGTAAATTCGGGAAATAAACCTGTCAGCGAAGAAATTCCCGAAGATAATGGAGAGCTTTTTAAAGATGCTGTTATCACAGGCTTAAGACTTTGCGAAGGAATAGATACAGAGGAAATAGCTGCAAGCTACGGTGTGAATTTATTTAGAGAAAAGGAAGCAAAAATCAGGGAATATATATCTATGGGTTATATGACCTTTAACGGAAAAAGACTTGCTTTTACTCAAAAGGGCTTTTCAATTTCCAATTATATTTTAAGTGAATTAATTTAATAATCTCCACCCGCGAGGGATGGAGATTATTTTCTTATTTCTTTAAAAAAATCATCAAAAATCTTTTTGCATTCAGCTTCCATAATTCCGCCATAAACAGTCGTATGGGAAAAATCCTTATTTGTTAAAAAAATGTTATCTTTGCTGAAGCAGGCGCCGAATTTATAATCGTATGCCCCGAAATAAAGATTTCTTATTCTTGAATTAAGTATAGCTCCCGCGCACATAGGGCAAGGCTCTAAGGTTACATACATATCACATTCGTTAAGTCTCCAGGTACCGAGCTTTTCTGATGCTGTTTTAATTGCAAGTATTTCTGCGTGGTGCAGGGGATTATTGTTAAGCTCCTTAAGATTATGACTTCTTGCAATAATTATTCCATTCTTTACAATTATTGCACCTACGGGGACTTCGTTTTTTTCAAAAGCAAGCTTTGCTTCCTTTATAGCTTCGTTCATAAAATTATCATTCAATTTAATCACCCGGGTTTTATTTTAAACGTAATAACCTGATTTGTCAATTCTCATAAATTGATATTTTTTTAACATTTTTATCTTTTCGGTTAAAAAACATTGACTATCAAGGGTGTTTGATGTATAATTGATATAATAAAAAATAGTAAAGAAGGAATAAAAATGGAAAGAGTATTTAATTTTTCGGCAGGTCCGTCTTCATTACCGCTTGAGGTTCTTGAAAAAGCTGCAGGAGAGCTTACCTGCTATAAAAACAGCGGTATGTCCGTAATGGAAATGAGTCACCGTTCAAAGGATTATGAGGAAATTATATTCAAAACAAATAGTATGTTCTATGAATTGATGAATATTCCCGATAACTATAAAGTATTATTCTTACAGGGCGGAGCATCAACTCAGTTCGCAATGGTTCCTCTTAATTTGTACGGTAAGAATATGAAGGCTGATTATGTTGTCACAGGTCAGTTCGCAGGTAAAGCGCAGGCTGAGGGTTCAAAATTCGGTGAAGCACGCATTGTTGCTTCCAGTAAGGATAAAACCTTCTCCTATATTCCTAAGCTTACAGCTGCTGATTTTTCAAAGGATGCAGACTTTGCTCATATTACGCTTAACAACACTATCTACGGCACAAGATACAATTATATTCCGGATACCGGCTCGGTTCCTCTTGTTGCAGATATATCATCCTGTATATTATCTGAAAAGCTTGATGTATCAAAATTCGGATTATTATATGCAGGCGCTCAGAAGAATATTGGTCCTGCAGGCCTGACTGTTGTTATCATCCGCGAGGATTTAATCGGTAATCCTTTATCTATTACTCCTACAATGCTTGATTACAGCGTTCACGCTAACAATGATTCAATGTATAACACACCTCCTACATACAGTATCTATATGTGCGGTCTTATCCTTGAATGGATAAAGAATCTTGGCGGTGTTGATGCCATTGAGAAAATAAATATTGAAAAAGCAGGTATTTTGTACAACTATCTTGATGAATCCAAGCTTTTCAAGGGCTGTGCTGAAAAGGAAGACCGTTCTATAATGAATGCAACCTTTGTTACAGGTAACCCTGAGCTTGATGATAAATTTGTAAAAGAAGCAAAAGCAAACGGCTTTGTTAATATCAAAGGTCACAGAAGTGTTGGCGGTATGAGAGCAAGTATCTATAATGCTATGCCAATCGAAGGCGTTAAAAAGCTTGTTGAATTTATGAAGAAGTTTGAAATTGAAAATAAGTAAGAATGGTGATTAAAATGAGTAACATATTAACTCTTAATAAAATATCTAAAATCGGTTTAAGTAAATTCACATCTGAATATAAAATATCAGATAATATCGAAAATCCCGATGCAATAATTTTAAGAAGCTTCAATATGCACGAATATGAAATGCCTGAATCCTTGCTTGCTATAGGCAGAGCAGGTGCAGGTGTTAATAATATTCCTGTTGAAAAGTGTGCCAAAGAGGGTATTGTTGTTTTTAACACTCCCGGTGCAAATGCCAATGCGGTTAAAGAATTGGTTCTTGCAGGCTTGTTTCTTGCATCCCGTGATATCGTTGGCGGTATCAAATGGGCTGAAACACTTGATTCCGATCAGATAGCCAAGGATGTTGAAAAGGGAAAGGGAGCTTTTGTAGGTCCTGAAATTATGGGTAAAAAGCTCGGCGTTGTCGGTCTTGGTGCTATCGGTATTCTGGTTGCCAATGCTGCTGTGCATCTTGGTATGGAGGTTATCGGATACGACCCGTATATTTCAGTTGATGCTGCATGGACTATTTCGAAATCCATAAAAAGAGCAACCGATCTTAAAGAGATATATGAGAGTTGTGATTATATCACTCTTCATCTTCCTTATAATAAGGATACAGCGGCAATGATTAATACTCAGACAATTGCGCAGATGAAGGACGGTGTCAGAATTCTTAACTTCTCCAGAGGGGAACTTGTTGATTCCGATGCAATGAAGACTGCTATTGATGATGATAAAGTTGCAAAATATGTTTGTGATTTCCCGTCGAACAGTCTTAATACATATAAGAATGTTGTTTCCATACCTCATCTTGGTGCATCCACTCCCGAGGCTGAGGATAACTGTGCGGTTATGGCTGTTAAGCAGATTATGGACTTTTTGGAAAACGGTAACATTGTTAATTCGGTTAATTTCCCGAAGGTATCTATGCCAAGAACAACCGATACAAGAATTACCGTAATTCATGAAAATATTCCTAATATGCTTAGCCAGATATCCAATCAGGTTGCTAAAGACGGTATCAACATAGAAGGTATGATTAACGGCAGCAAAAACGATATTGCTTATACCGTTCTTGATGTAGAAGGAAATGTTGATGAAGACGTGATAGCTGATATTGAAAATATCGAAGGCGTTGTAAGAGTAAGAAAAATTGTTTAATCATTTAAGCCGGGAAGGATTTCTCCCGGCTTAAATTTATAAGGAGTAAAAATGGGAGTAGAAATTGAAAGAAAATATCTTGTAAAGGAATTTGACCCATCTGAAGCATCTGAAAAAATGGAAATAAAGCAAGGGTATATTTTTTCATCGGAAGGCAGAGTAGTCAGAATAAGAACCTATAATGATGAAGCCTGCATAACAATCAAATACAGAAAGGGTGCCATTTCAAGAGGTGAATTTGAATATAATATTCCTTATGAGGATGCCCTTGAGCTTCTTGAACATACCTGCAAGGAGGGTGTGCTGGAGAAAACAAGATATATACATAATTACCACGGCAAAAGATGGGAAATTGATGTTTATAAAGGATCAAATAAAGGCTTGATTATTGCCGAGCTTGAGCTTGAATCGGAAACGGAAGAATTTGATATTCCGCCCTTTATAATAAAAGAGGTTACCGGTGACGGCAGATATTCCAATCATAACCTTGCTAAAAAATAAAAATTGATTATATTGAAAAAGACTATTCGAAAGAATAGTCTTTTAGTATTTAATACAATAATTCAAAATAAAAAGGTTAAAACATTGGGACAAACCTGATATTCTTGTATAATAATCAATATACTTGTAAAAGTGTACCTTTGAGCCTGTAAAAATTTTTGTGTAAATAAAATCCTTCTTATGGTAAAATAGAAATAACCATAGGAAAGATTCTTTATGGACAAAAAAGAAATCGTAAAATACATAATAGAAAATTACAACCCGAAAAGTGCAAATGATATAACGGATGCATTGAAAGATTTGTTAGGTGATACTCTGCAAGGAATGTTAAATGCCGAGTTTGACGAACATAGTTTTAGTTTTTCAATACTTGATAATGATAACAATATATATCTTGTGAAAGGGGATAGCCCTTTATCAATCATTGATTTCCCGGAAGAAAAAATATATGTGTATGCAAGTACTGATGAGATTTTATACAAAGCACTTATTGATACGATGTTGATGAATTGTTACATAACGGTTTTTCGTTGGAGGAAATAGAAGATTACATCTATGGTATGGAGGTATAACTATGAAATATATAAAGTTTTTACTTATGGCTGTTATAGAGGTTTTGGTTGATATTTATAACAGTAGCAAACATAACAGCAGTTGACAAATGGTATCCTTAAAGGTAAACCTTTTAGGACCGGTAAAAAACATACTGAAACAGTGTCGTTAAAGGTTAAAAAGCAATTTTGGGATATGTCCTGAAATTGTTGGACCTTTAGTGACACTTAATTTTTATTTTTTTGGAGGAATTTATGGATAATAAAACTTTTTATTATGCGAGAGTATCAACAAAAGAGCAAAATCTTGACAGACAAATTGAAGCCTTTAAAAAATTGGGCGCTGATGAACGTGATATTATAAAAGCTTAAAATGATAAAAAAATGTCTTTTAATGTATATTGAAAATGTTCTAAAATAAATGTATATTGAATATAAGGAGATGAGATGATGAATACCTTTACTGATATTTCTTATGGAAGTTGTCCTGAACAGAAATTAGATATTTATTTGCCCCATAATGATAACTTTGATGTGTTTATTTTTTTTCACGGTGGAGGACTGGAATTTGGAACCAAGGATGATGCATCTTTTTTTTCAGAAGAGCTTACCAAAAATAATATAGCAGTAATATCTGTTGATTATAGAATGTATCCTACAGCTAAATATCCGGAGTTCGTATTGGACTGTGCTAAAGCTGTTTCATGGGTTTTTGAGAACATTAAAACATACGGTAATCCAAAAAAGTTTTTTATTGGAGGAAGTTCAGCAGGTGCACAACTATCAACTCTTGGCATTGAAGGACAAACTTATAAAATCGGAGAAGATGGCATGGCAGAATATCTTGGGTTTGAAGAAGGGCAGGTTTTATCCTCCAGCGACCTCTCTCAAAAATACGGTTTGATTGTTAATGGTATGTACAGAACAACCGATAAACGTTCAATAAGTTATAAATTCTCTGAAAGAGAACAGGAAGCACAGGATTGGTATAAAAACTGTGGAGGATTTGAGCCAATGGATCCTGTAATGTCATTTGACGATAAAACGTCAAACGATGTTGTAAAATATATAACAGCACTTTCCAAGGAGTTTGAAACTGTTATGTTTAATTATATTGTAGGCTCAAATACAGGTGATAAAGCCTGGAATGAATGGTTAAATACAGCGAAAAAACTTGGTGAAGACCAACTTATAAAGATTTATAACGATAGATATAATAAATTTTATAAATAATATATATTACTTTTGACCGTGAGGATGAAACATGGAGAAAATTTTTAAAGACTGTTACATAAAATACGAAAATGAGACTTTTATAATAGGTAACTCAAAAATAGAAAGAATAATCAAAATTAATGACAATAAACCTGTTTCGGTTTCTTTGCGGACCAATGAAGAAAAATGGGAAGGAGGTAACGTTGCTTTGTTCAACGTTACCGCTTTCGATTATAGTAATTCTTCAGTCTTGTTTGATGCGTATATATCAAATTTCGGAGGAAAATCTGAAGAAGCACTTATAGGTGAATTTATTTTCAAATCAAATCTTACACAAATTAAATTGATTATGTTTATTTTTCCTGATATAGGTGCAGTTTCTTCCAAACTTTATGTAAAAGGCAAAGTAATACCATTAGAAGAAAATCGCAATATGTCAAATACTGCTATTGAATTAAGTAAAAAAGAGACGGTTTCAGAGGTTGTTCTGCCCGAATATGGCGTTATTGATTCATTGAATATGGATGACAAACATATTAAAGCTAAAGCTGTAAGGTTATATGACGAGACTGATATTTATAATGATTTGGTTTCTTTTGATGAAAGGCTTTTATATCGTAAATTTGATGAATATTTTAAAGGCAGTTTTCTCATTCTTGACAATTATATAGATAAGAAATCAGTTATGCTTGTTTCGGAAGGATATGTTTCAGGGAAAAAATTTTTTGGTAACAAAGATTTTTCCGTTAATTCTGATGTGGCCTGTGTTTTTGGAAATGGCATAAAAGAGGATTCAAAAGGTTATACATATATAGGTGGCGCAACAGTGGTAACAGGGAAAACGGATGAACTTTCTTTAGAATATAAAAACTTTTATTCCGCAATGTATAAAAGAGATAATGTTTATATTATGTCTAATACCTGGGGCGATAGAAAAAGAGATACATCAGTATGTGAAGAGTTTATAATAAAAGAAATTGATATTGCAGGTACTCTTGGTGTAGATGTAGTTCAAATTGATGATGGATGGCAAAAAGGTATTACTGAAAATTCAGGGTTTACCGCACATGGCGCATGGGGAAATTTTTATGACACTGATGACGATTTTTGGGAAGTTAATTTAGATAAATTTCCTGACGGGTTTTCAGTAATTTCTGATTATGCGAAAAAAAAGAATGTTAAACTTGGAATGTGGTTTTCAATGGATAAGGAAAATAACTATGCCCTTTGGAAAAGAGATGCGGATAAAATACTTGAACTTTATGAAAAATATGGTGTATCTTATTTCAAAATAGATGGTCTTAGAATAAACAACCATACCTGTGAGCAGAATATATTAAATTTCTCTATGTACATTGACGAGAAAAGCAAGGGAAATGTGAACTTTAACTTTGATATTACTGCCAACAGAAGATATGGATATTTTATGGCAAAGCAGTATTCAACTTTATTTGTTGAAAACAGATATACCGACTGGCAGAATTATTATCCTCATTGCACATTAAGAAATTTATGGAGTTTAAGTGAGTACATTCCTGCTCATAAGTTGCAGTTTGAAGTTTTAAATCAATTAAGAAATGATGAAAAATATTGCGGGGATACATTAAGACCGGCTTCTTATCCTATTGATTATATTTTTGCATCCGTTATGGTTGCTAACCCGCTTATTTGGATGGAAATGTCCGGGCTTCAAAAGAAACAAATAGATTTACTTAAAAATATTATTTCAATTTATAAAAAAGAGAGAGAGCATTTTAAAGATGCTAAAATATTTCCTATAGGAAATCGTCCTGATGGAATATCTTATACAGGTTTTCATATAGATAAAAATAATTATGGTTATCTTATTCTTTTAAAGGAACAAAGTGATGAAAACTCTTTTTCTTACTCGCTGAATAAAAATATAACAGATATAAAAATTTTAACATCTAATTGTTCTGACACAGTGCTTGAACCAAAGGATAATAAGTTAACAGTAAAAAATATGTGTAAGGCTGGATATATTTTTTTGAAGTATAATTTTAAATAGTTTTTGGAGGAAAATTATGAATCTTATTCAATTATCTTCATTAGAGAAAGTTTTTTTGCAGGGTAAGTTTGACAAAAAAGAGTTCAATGGCACAACGGCTCTTAAAGGAGAAAAGATTTCATATCAGATTGCTTTTAAATACGAGGATGATAATTCACATTATAAGTCTCTTAAAATTAACGTTAATTCTGATCTTAAAGATTATATTAAATTATATACTGTGGGAAGTGTGCCGTCTCACTTGCCGGTACATAACAGTTTCTTTTATGGTAATGATGAGAATTATATCAGTAAAGATGCAGGACTTTATCCGGATATTTTATATCCCTGTGATAAAAATACCGAAATTTATTCTGAAGTTTGGTCTTCTTTATGGGTTGAAATAAGTATTCCAAACGATATTAAAGCGGGAAAATATAATATTGAAATTGAATTCTCTTTTGATGATTATTGCGAAAAAAAAGTATTTAAGCTTGAAGTGTTAAATGCACAACTTCCTGAACAAACTTTAAAATATACTCAATGGTTCTATTGTGACAGTCTTTATACCTATTATAGTATTGAACCTTTCTGCGAAAAGCATTGGGAGATTATTGAGAATTTTGCAAAGTTGGCAAGAGAAAATGGGATGAATATGATATTGACCCCTGTCATCACTCCAACTCTGGATGTTGATATAGGAAAAGACCGTCCTACAAATCAACTTGTTAAAATTGAAAAGAATAAAGATGAATATATATTCGATTTTTCTCTTCTTGATCGTTGGATTGAAATGTGTGACCGTGTGGGAATTGAGTATTTTGAAATATGTCATATGTTTACACAATGGGGAGCAAAGTCAGCATCAAAGGTTATGGCATATGAAAATGGCGAATATAAAAAGATTTTCGGTTGGGAAACACCTGCAACATCGGACGAATATGTTCATTTTCTTAATCAGTTTATCCCTGCACTTACTTCGTATTTTGAAAAGAATAATCTTAAAGAAAGAGTATATTTTCACATATCGGATGAACCTAATCTTTCTAATATGGAAAGTTATAAGGCGGCAAGGGAAGTACTTGCATCACTTGTTAAAGATTATAAATCTATCGATGCACTTTCAAATTATGAATTTTATGAAAAAGGGCTTGTCAATATTCCTGTTGTTGCGAATAACCACATAAAGCCTTTTTTAGGTAAAGGTATATCAGAATTATGGACTTATTATTGCTGTGCTCAGGCTAAAGATGTAAGTAATCGTTTTATGTCTATGCCATCAGCACGAAACAGAATACTTGGTATTCAGATGTATAAATACGGAATAAAAGGTTTTTTGCATTGGGGATATAATTTTTATTTTGCAGCAAGAACAAGGAAAAAAATAAATCCATTTATTACAACAGATGCACTGAACACTTTTCCTTCAGGTGATGCTTTTAGCGTATATCCAGGAGAAGACGGAATACCTTATCCATCACTTCGTATGCTTGTTTTTAACGAGGGGCTTCAAGATTTAAGAGCTCTTAAGGCGCTTGAAGAAAAAATCGGATATGATAATGTTGTTGAACTTATAGTAGAAAATCTTAACTATAAAATTGAATTCGACAAATATCCCAGTGAAGCAGAATACATTCTTAATTTAAGGGAAAAAATAAATAGAATTTTAGATAAGTCATGAGCATTGGTTTTATTTTACTACTTCATTTTACCGCTGGACATGACTATGTAGAAAAAATGTACAAGAAGTATGCACATATTACAGGATATATTCTTTACATATGCTGATATTGTTTTATCTGCTGCTTTGTCATTGAATTTTTGCTCATTTTAAATTCTCCTTTTTCATTTGTTTTTATTTTTTAGAATAAATAGTTGCCGTTTTTCTTTTGTTTAAACATTTGGTG
>SVKB01000041.1 GCA_015068665.1 Oscillospiraceae bacterium
GCTTATGTTAGCACTTACCTGTAGCAGCGTGGTATTGGCAAATGAAGTTGCTCCACTTGTTTCCTCTTTGTTGAAAGATGATTATGTTTATGTTGCTAACTTCGGAAAAGGAAATTATAATGGTTTTATTCCAACTGAAAAAGATGGAGTATATTACTTGCCTTGGAGAGAATTTTTGAATAATTCTGATGTTGAAAATGATAAAATAAAATATGATAACGACACGGTTACCGTTGATTTCTGGTCTAAGACACATAAAATGATAACTGCATTAGAACCTAATTACAGCGGTGAACCAACAGAACGAAAAGAAACAACTGTTCCTGGTAAATTTGTATGGTCAACAAGCTGCAGTATTGGAAGTAAAGAAGTAATCATTGATGGAAATAAATATACACTGTCAAATCCACCATATATGGAAAATAATATAACCTATGTTCCATATGAATATATTAAATTGCTAAAAAACTATGAAGAAATAGGTGTAGCAATGAAATCAGATTTCAGCAACCATACAAGTGTGTTTATTTCCAATATGAAATATGGCTTTGACAGTTTGAATAGCAGATTCTATATTGATGATGCTGAAATAGAAAGCTTGCCGAGAGAAAAGACAGTTGATGAAAATGCACTTATAATAAATAAGTGTTATATTTGTAAAGATGCGGATATTTCTATTTCCAAAACAGGATATAGAACAGAATTTAATGCAAAGTTGAATTTTGTGGATATTAACAACAAAGAAGATGTTGGGAATACAGAGATTGTACTTAATAAAGTAACCCGTATTTATAGTAAAGGTAGCGACATAGAAGGTCTGTTTACTGTGAAGATCGACGGCGAAACTGTATATGAAAATGAAGTCGGATATATAACAACATTACCCGTGCCGGCTGGTGATGGGATTGCTGATTTTAGAGAAACAATTGTAAAAATCGGTGAAACAAAAATGAGAATTTTCTTTTTTGGGTTAGGAACTGATAGTCATGATGAATATAGTGCTTTGAGTGTAAGAAATAGAGAAATAGCGAAAAAAGCAGATACAACAACAATTGGATTATTCCCAACTGAAGCGAAGTTAAATGGGAAAGCCATCAAGCGAACGGATCGGGACAACTATTTTCAGTATAATATTCAGGATGAATACGCATTATTGAGTTTTGATTTTGATGATTATATAGAAGAAAGTGAAAAATGGTTTAATAGTTATAGCATTACCCGTAATGAAAACAGTCAAATTAAAGTCATAGATGAAAACACATTTGCAGGACATTTCTTTTTTGAAAATCAAAATGTACGAGTAGACTCATTTGATGCTACAATAACATTACTACCTGATAATAAATTTGAGTTTTTATCAAATGATGGAAAATACATTATCAGGGGAACGACAGGCGAATTTATTCCGCAATGGCAGTGGACTGAAGAGCAAAAAAACGCTCCTGTTCCGCAGGTGGTAATGATTGATGAATGATGAGCAGCAAAATAAAGTTTGGTCTGTTTGGATTGACGAAGCTAAAAAGACCGTCACAATAAAAGAGTCCCCAAAGGCAAAACAAGTATTCTTTGAGAGCCGTGAAATTGGAATGGATTCCATTATGAAGCTTGTTTCCAAAGGATACAAAATTGGTTAAAATTTGATAATGCCATATAGCAAACTATAATTTGTTGTATGGCATTATTTTTTTGTTACACAAAAAAGTTATAGGTTAAAATTTTCAGACTTGATAAAGTCAGCGAGTTGTGATATAATATTTTAGATAATGTATTAAAAATAATCAAACCTTAAAATATAAGGAGATGTGAAAATGAAATTAGGTATAGTAGGTTTACCCAATGTGGGTAAGAGTACCCTTTTTAATGCCATTACAAAAGCAGGAGCTGAGTCTGCCAATTATCCGTTCTGTACAATTGACCCGAATGTGGGTATTGTTACCGTACCGGATGAAAGGCTTGATGTGCTTACAAAGATGTATAATTCCAAAAAGACAATTCCCGCTACAATTGAATTTGTAGATATTGCGGGATTGGTAAAGGGTGCTTCCAAGGGTGAAGGTCTTGGAAACAAGTTTTTATCCCATATAAGAGAGGTTGACGCGATTATTCACGTGGTAAGATGCTTTGAGGATACAAACATTGTTCACGTTGAAGGAAGCATTGATCCGAAAAGGGATATTGATACAATAAATATTGAATTAATTCTTTCCGACCTGGACATTATAGAAAAGAGAATTGACCGAACAAGAAAGATGCTTAAGGGCGATAAAAAATACCAGGCTGAGCTTGACACTCTTTTAAAGGTTAAGGAAGCTTTGGAAAATGAAACCTGCGTAAGACTTTTAGATTTATCCGATGAAGAAAAGGAAACTTTAAAGGAGGTTGCTTTAATTACCGCAAAGCCGGTTATATATGCAACCAACGTTTCCGAGGATGATTTTATTGACGGAATTGAAAACAATGAGTTTGTTAAAGCAGTTGAGGAAATTGCCGCAAAGGAAAATTCCCTGGTGCTCCCTATTTCCGCAAAGATTGAATCGGAAATTGCCGAGCTTGACGATGAAGAAAAGCTGGCATTCTTAAACGACCTTGGAATCAACGAATCCGGTCTTGACAGACTGATAAAGGCAAGCTACAAGTTACTCGGTCTTATGAGCTATTTAACAGCCGGCGAGCCCGAGACAAGAGCCTGGACCATAAAAATCGGAACCAAGGCACCTCAGGCGGCAGGAAAAATTCATTCCGACTTTGAAAGAGGCTTTATCCGTGCCGAGGTTATTTCCTATGATGACCTTATTGCCTGCGGAAGTATGACAGCGGCAAAGGAAAAGGGACTGGTCCGTTCCGAGGGTAAGGAATATGTATTCCAGGACGGCGATATAGTTTTATTCAGATTTAATGTATAATTTTTCAAAAAACTATGGACAAGCATTTGTTTTTTGAGTATAATAAAATGTGAAATAAATAACAAGGAGGATTATCATGAGCGAATTAACACATGAAGTTCAAAATATGATATGCCTTGCAAAAGGCGTTAATCATGGTCCTGCTCCTATTCCTGAAGAAGGTAAATGGGTTCAGGCAAAAGAAATCAAAGATATTTCCGGTTTTACACACGGTATCGGCTGGTGTGCTCCTCAGCAGGGCGCATGTAAATTAAGCCTTAACGTTAAAGACGGTATTATCAAAGAAGCATTGGTAGAAACTATCGGTTGCTCCGGTATGACCCACTCTGCTGCTATGGCTGCTGAAATTTTAGCAGGTAAAACACTGTTAGAGGCTGTTAACACAGACCTTGTTTGTGATGCTATCAACACAGCAATGAGAGAATTATTCTTACAGATTATCTACGGAAGAACTCAGACTGCTTTCTCCGAAAACGGTTTACCTATCGGTGCAGGTCTTGAGGATTTAGGTAAGGGTCTTCGTTCTCAGGTTGGTACAATGTACTCAACCACCGAAAAAGGTCCAAGATACTTAGAAATGGCTGAAGGTTATGTTACAAAGCTTGCTGTTGACGATAAGGATTTAATTATCGGTTACGAATTCATTAATTTCGGAAGAATGATGGATATGATAAAGGCAGGTACAGAGCCTAAGGAAGCTATGGAAAAGGCTACCGGCAGATACGGAAGATTTGACGATGCAGTTAAATACATCGATCCAAGAAAAGAATAATCGGGAGGTGAGTTGTTATGCCATTATTTGAAGGTTACGAAAGAAGAATTGATAAAATAAATGTTGTACTTAAGCAGTACGGTATGGAAACTATCGAGGATGCTGTTAAGGTATGTAACGACAAGGGTATTGATGTTTTAAAATTAGTTAAAGACATTCAGCCTATTTGTTTTGAAAATGCTTGCTATGCATACGCACTTGGCGCTGCTATCGCAATCAAAAAAGGTTGCACAGTTGCTGCTGACGCTGCTGAAGCTATCGGTGAAGGCTTACAGGCTTTCTGTATTCCCGGTTCAGTTGCTGAACAGAGAAAGGTTGGTTTAGGCCATGGTAATCTTGCTGCAATGTTACTTCGTGAAGAAACAAAGTGCTTTGCTTTCGTTGCAGGTCACGAATCCTTCGCTGCTGCTGAAGGTGCTATCGGTATCGCAAGATCAGCAAACAAAGTAAGAAAAGAGCCTTTAAGAGTTATCTTAAACGGTCTTGGTAAGGATGCAGCTCAGATTATTTCAAGAATCAACGGCTTCACCTATGTTAAAACTGATTACGATTACGCTACAGGCGAGCTTAAAATCGTTGAAAAAATTCCTTACTCAAACGGCGACAAGGCTAAGGTTAACTGCTACGGTGCCAATGATGTAAGAGAAGGTGTTGCTATTCTTCATCACGAAGATGCAGGCGTTGGTATCACAGGTAACTCCACCAATCCTACAAGATTCCAGCACCCTGTTATGGGAACATATAAGAAAGAAAGAATTGAAATGGGTAAAAACTTCTTCTCTGTTGCTTCAGGCGGCGGTACCGGAAGAACTCTTCACCCTGACAATATGGCTGCAGGCCCTGCTTCCTACGGCTTAACCGATACAATGGGAAGAATGCACTCTGACGCTCAGTTTGCAGGCTCATCTTCAGTTCCTGCTCACGTTGAAATGATGGGACTTATCGGTATGGGTAACAACCCAATGGTTGGCGCATCAGTTGCAGTTGCTGTTGCAGTTGAAGAAGCGATGAAATAATTCATAAGAATTATTTCATTGAAATTCGTCTTACGACGATTGAAATGATTATAAATCATGAAATGCACCGAAGAGCTTTGCTCTACGGTGCATTATTTTTATGGTTTTGACATTTCAGGTGCGAAATGCATTTCATTTATAATACAGCACCCTTCTTATTATCTTCAAAAAAATTATATAAAAAAGGCGATTGTAATTTCATTATCTGAAATTACAACCGCCTTTTTATATGCGTATAAATATTAATTCATCTTATAAACTATAGCCGCATCTTTTGCATTGATAACGCCGTCGTTATTTAAATCGTAATAGTTTTTATTAAGCTTTACATTTATTTCGTCAAGCTCAAGAAATACTCTTAAAATCAGGATAGCATCGGTATCGTCATAATTTCCGTCACCGTTTAAATCTCCGAAGGAATATTCGGTTACTCTGAAGGTACCCGATGTATAGGTTTCAACATTTGTTCCGCCGATTCTTATTTCATAATCGCCTGTTGCATCGGAAGGAAGATTGAATGTGATGGATGTCATACCTTCTTTATAATCAGTCTGATTTATAGCTACAATATTCGTTTTATCGGGTTCAGACTGTTCGCTTGTCGGTTTAAAAACAAGAAGAGTTATGTCGTCACCCTCCGAAAAGTTTACGGTTGAAACCGAGACGGTTACGCTTTTTTCCGTCTCTGAAATACCGTTATCCAGAATGGCAATGGTATTTGATGCGTTTACGCTAAATGAAATTAAGGATATTAAGCATATAGATAATATAAGTATTTTTTTCATATTATTCATCCCCCTTAATTTCTATCGGTACAACTTTTCCGTAGATTGTGTTACCGTCTTTATAGGTTGCATAAGCTCTTATATAATAAGTTCCCTCTGTTAAACTGTTTCCGTAAACGAGAAAGCCGAAGCAGTTATCAGAGCCAATATTTATTGCATCTATCAAGGTAGAATTTTTACTGTCCGTGCTAAGATCCGAATCGGTTTTTGATACAATTACGCCTGCTTTCTCAAGAGGTGAATTTGTTATAACAAGCTTTGAAAATGCAACGAAATAAGGTGTAGTTAAGCTTAAATGCTGACCGTTTAAGTTAACGTTTTCAGGATTTTCATTAGTTGGAAAGACCTCCGGAACGAATGATTCAGTTGACGGAAGAGAGGTTGCAATTTCCGAAAGTTCTTCACCCTCTACATTAACATATAAATCCTTAAAGTTAATATTGAAGTTTTTATTTTCATCGGAATTTTCTGCAATATAGCTTGCATAAACACCTTTTTTTATCCATCTGAAATTAAGGGGACAAACGCCGGAAACACCGCTTTCAAGCACTTTAAAATATACCTTAAAAATCACCTGTCCCCCGTTAAAATTAATTCCTTCATCCGATACAAACGCAGCGGTAAAGGTACCCGTATTTTCAGTATTTGCAACGCCGACTGCGCCATCTGAAAATATGTAAGGTGCATTTAATTCAACATCAAATACTTCTTTGACATTTTTAAAATCTTCTTCTTTAACATATTCGATCAAACCTGTATTATAAGTAAAATGCACAACCGAATCCAAAGCATTTTCAATTGTATTACTGTTTTTTACTGAAACTTCGATCAAATCCCCCTGCTTAAAGCAGTCAGTTTCACCAGCCTGATTTTTTATTTCAATACTCCACTCTGATAAGTATGTTTCATTTGCATAAGCAAATGAAGACATACATAAGGATAATATCAGTATTACAAAAATAATATATTTACTCTTCAAAAAATCACTTCCTTAAACATTTTATAAATACACTATAAAAATCAAATACATTAAAGGTATTGTTATAACCGATAAGGTATGGGATATAACAGCCATT
>SVKB01000019.1 GCA_015068665.1 Oscillospiraceae bacterium
AGCCAAGGTAGGCAACACCAAGGAGCTTTCCGTCTGCACTGATTTTCTCCTGAAGCTCTGAAAGTGCTTCTTCGCCCTCTCTTGATAATGTCAATCCCGGAGTTTCAACATCATTTCCATTGTTACTTACAGGCTTTTTTGAACATCCGGTTATGGCAACTATGAGGACAAATACAAGCAATAATATTATGTATTTTTTCATATGTAATCCTCCTTATGCCCACGGATCAGCAGACTTTGGAGGTCTGATATCCGATAATATAAACTGCTCCCACAAGAACCATTCTCCTGTTGACGGCTTTGTGCGAAGTCTTATCTGACGGGGCGAATCTGCACCGCCGGACTCAACCTGCAATGTGAGGTACCCTTCATCAATATTCTGTCTTGCATAAGGATTTTCAAAGAATTTAATTGTAAGAGGCTCGCTCGGTTCATAGTTATTATCAGGTGTAGCACCCACAAAGTATGAACGGGGAACATAATCCTTATCTCTGAAACGGTCTGCGATGAATTGCCTATCGCTCGGAGTAAGTCCGCGCGGTCCGTATTCACGAACAAGCTTTGTCCCTCCGCCTGCAAATTCAATTCCCACCGTTTTATAATAAATGGGAAGAATACCCGGACTTGTGGTGATACCGAGCATAACGACACCAAGTAAGATAAGTAATGTCGTTATCTTTTTATTTCTCTTTATTTTGCAAAAACGCTGTACCATCATAAGCAAAAAGAACGGAAGAAAAACACTTCCGAGATAGGTTATTCTGTTTGAGTTCAGCGCCGCATCAAGTTCCTTTGATACAGACAGCATAAAGTAACCGAGATTACATACAGCCACAGAAACAAATAACCAAATCAGCCATTCATCACGCTTTTTATCTGCAAGAACACAAATCCCAACCATTGACAGAGAAATAATCGCGATAATTCCGTATGCTAAAGACAAGAGGGGCACCTCCTTTTTCATCAGTTTTGTATATCAATATGTATTTATATACAAAAATCCATATATATCGTACCACAAAAGTAACAAAAAATCAATCGTAATTGATTAGAGGAAGGTTCAGATACAAATAAAGCCCGGATACACAAGCTGAATTTTACCTGTGTAGCCGGGCATTACCTTTTAAAGCTACATTATTACCTTTTTTGCCTTCTTTAATTCTTCCTTGTTTTCGAGAATTATCTTAACTGCCTCTGAAAGGGTGCATATTACCTGCTCCCCTGTTGACATATTCTTTAAGGCAACCTTTTTTGCTTCCTCCTCATCCGAGCCTAAAATTATGCTGAAGGGGATGGAAAGCTTGTCTGAATAGGAAATCTTTTTCTTGAATTTTCCTTCCTCCAAATAAACCTGGGTGCTTATTCCCGCTTCTCTCAAGCCGGTTGCCACCTCTAACGAATAGGATAAATCCTCACTCATGGGAAGCACAAGGGCATCAACGGGATTTTCAAGCTGACGGTTTAAAAATTCATTTTCCCAAAGCACGTGGAAAAGTCTTGTAAGACCGATGGAAATACCAACGCCGGGCAGAGATTTTTTGGTATAGTATTCTGCAAGGTTATCGTATCTTCCGCCGCTGCATACACTTCCGTACTCAGGGTGCTTTCTTATAAAGGTTTCGTAAACTGTGCCTGTATAATAGTCAAGACCTCTTGCAATGGTTAAATCAATGGTATAATAGCCTGAGGGAACACCGAAGGCACCGATATATTTAATAACTGTTTCAAGCTCACATATACCCTTATCAAAGAGCTCGTTCTGCCCCTTGTATTCATTAAGCATTTCAAGAATTTTTTCATTTTCTCCCTTTGTGGTAAGAAGGGTAAGAAGCTTTTCGGCAGTTTCGGGAAGAATTCCTTCCTTTGTAAGCTCGGTAAATACGGCATCTTTTCCGATTTTATCAAGCTTGTCAATTATTCTTAAAATATCTGCGGCAGCTTCCTTAATTCCCAGAATTGCAAAAATTCCGCTTAAAACCTTACGGTTATTTATACGGATAACAAAATCGTCAATCCCAAGACCTAAGAACAGCGAATAAATAATGCTTGGAATTTCCGCATCATTGGCAATGCTTAAGGTACCGTCACCGATAATATCAATATCCGCCTGATAGAATTCTCTGTATCTTCCCTTCTGGGCTCTTTCGCCACGGTAAACCTTACCTATCTGGTAACGTCTGAAAGGGAAGGTCAGCTCTCCGTAGTTCTTGGCAACATACTTTGCCAGAGGAACGGTTAAGTCAAAACGCATTGTAAGATCGGTGCTTCCCTTGGAGAAACGGTAAATCTGCTTTTCGGTTTCTCCTCCTGCCTTGGCAAGAAGAATAGCACTGTCCTCCAGCACCGGAGTATCCAGCGGGAAAAATCCGTATTTTAAATATACGCTTTCAAGATGAGCCTTTATTTTATCAAATAAAACCTGATCCTTTGGTAAAAGCTCCATAAACCCCGAGAGAGTTCTCGGTTCAATTATTCCACTCATAGTAAATCTCCTGATTTTTAATTAAATATTCTTAGTTATTATATAATGTTTTTAATCTGTTGTCAAGGCTTGAAGTCCTTGACAACACCCTTTAAAAAATGTAGAATAAATACGGAAATGAGGTAATGCTATGAAAAAAGCTACAAACTGTGAATGCTGTAACAACTACATTTATGATGATTACTATGACTGTTATGTATGTGATGTGAATTTAGACGAAGATGAAATGTATAAATTTATGTCGGGAAGCTTCGATTCCTGCCCTTACTATCAATCAAACGATGAGTATGAAATTGTGAGGAAGCAGAATTAAAGAATAAAACCCGAATTGGCTGACTTTTAAGAGGGCGATGTCGGGAAGCTTCGATTCCTGCCCTTACTATCAGTCAAACGATGAGTATGAAATTGTGAGGAAGCAAAACTGAAATGAATACCTTAAAGTGCTTTGAAGATTTTAAATGTGTGGGCGGAAGCTGCCCCGATAACTGCTGTATCGGCTGGGAAATCGGTATAGATAAAGAAACCTTAAAAAAATATAAAAGCCCTCCCCTTTACGATTTTGTAAAGGACAGGGTGGATTTTTCCCGTTCGGTTATAAAATTAGAGGCGGACGGAAGGTGTCCTTTTTTAAATAAGGATAACCTTTGTGATATCATAATTAACTACGGCTATGACAGCATTTCTTATATATGCAAAAAGCACCCCTCCTTTATAAATGAGTATGAGGGAGAATGTGAATACGGCTACGGTCTTTGCTGCGATGAGGCATTAAGGCTTCTTTATAAAGGAGAGGTAAAGCTTGAACATAAAGGCGGTACCTTTTTACTTGATTTAAGAAATTCACTTTTTGATATAATTTGTGACAAAAAATTGCCCTTCCACAAAAAGGCATCACTTTTTCTTGATAAAATATCCCGTGCGGAGGATGTCTTATTTTTCGGTGAGGAATTATCAGTCGAAACTGAAGAAGAAACGGTAAAAAAAGAAACTCTTCTTCCCTTCCTTGAAATCATCGGAAAAACCGAACCAATAAGTGAAGAATGGACAATAAGAATTAATAAGGTAAAAGAGAAATATTCCCAAATTGAAAAAGAACTTGAAGGTATCCGGGAAAATGAAAAATATATAAAGCTTTTTTATTACTACACCTTCAGATACCTTCTTAAGGATACCGAAGAAAACACTCTTATGGGTAACGGAAAGCTTATCCTTATTTTAGTGCTTATCAATATGATTTTTGATGCTTATTCTTTATTTTCGGGGGATAATTTTAATAATACCCGACTGATTTCAAAGCAAATGGAGTATTCCATGGAAAATATAAGCCTTTTAATTGATGAAGCCATGGAAAATGAGGCTTTAGAATATGAAAAAATAATCGGATTGTGTTTGTAGCAGTTTATATTAATGGTCATAAAATATAATGGTGATGATTATGGCGATTAAAATTTTTATAGACCAGGGGCATAATCCTTCAGGCCCCAACACCGGTTCTTCGGGGAACGGTTTAAAGGAAGCGGATGTAACCTACAAAGTAGGAGAAATTTTAAAAAACCTGCTTATACAAAACGGAAGCTTTCAGGTAATGACCTCAAGAAAAACTCCCACCGAGGTTCTTGGAAACAGCAATTCTTCAAGTCTTACGGAAAGAGTAAGAATGGCAAATAACTGGGGTGCTGACTATTTTATAAGTCTTCATACCAATGCAGTTGCCAATCCTCAGGCCAACGGAAGTGAGATTTTCACCTTCAGACTGTCGGGTCCTGCCTATAATATGGCAAGAATTATTTTAAGAAATATTGTTGCAAGGCTGGATATGAGAAACCGTGGTGTCAAGGAGGGAAGCAGCCTCTATGTGCTGCGTCGTACAAAAATGCCTGCGCTTCTGATTGAGCTGGGATTTATATCAAACGAGAGAGATGCATATAAGCTTGAGACCAATCCTGAGGGGTTTGCTTATGCGATATATCAGGGGATACTGGAATATCTGTTCTGAATTAGAAATTAGGAATAAAAGACGGCAAGCATGCCATATAAATGCAGAATTCAGAGTGCAGAATGCAAAATGATATGCCACAAGTGGCATAATGAATTGCACCTTGCGGTGCGTGAATTGTTATCTATTCGATAACATGAATTGATTTTTAAAAAATCATGAATTGTTGACTTATGTCAACATTAAGGATAGGACGGATATGCCATTCGGCATCCGTCCTTTTCTCGTTGCCGAAAGGCAACATATCGAGTTCCAAAGGAACATATCGAGTGCGAAGCACATATCGAGTTTTGTCTTTAGCAAAACATATCGAAAATCCGAAAGATTTATACCAAGAATCCTTCCACCGCTAAAGCGGTCTCCCCTCCTTTAGAGAAGGAGGGTTTGGCGTGCCGAGTCGTCACGCCCTACTCGGCATCCCCTGAAAATCACAATTTTAAAGTGATATAGGTTTCATCGGAATTTTTAAAAAGCGTACAAAAAAGATGTAGATTGGACATAAAAAAGGCACTAAACGAAAATCGTTTAGTGCCCGTAAGCCCGCAGGCGTATTAAGATACGTCAAGGGTTTTTTAGGTTCAATATACGCTTTTTTTACGCTCTTTTTACGCTTTTTTTGATATTGGTGGCTCGATGCCGCCAATATCAAACGAAAAGCAGGAAAAATTTCTTGGATTGGATGAATTTAGCCTGAAAGGTGGAACCCGAAGCTGTATGAGATACAGCTGCAGCCATCTAAGAGCTATCCAAATCCGTCTATATCACTTAAAAATTGGCTTTTTCTTCGTTGTCACCTTTGGTATACCTCGTATTACCAAAGCCTTCCGCCTTGAAAAATCACAATTTTAAAACGATATAGGTTCCGTTGGAATTTTTTAAAAAACGAATTTTGATAACTCTCAGATGGCTGAATTCATTCAAAACGCAAAGCATTTTAATTCATAAATTTGCTTGCAAATTTATACCTTAATATAGTAATGTACACTACAAAAAATGTGCCTGTATATGATACAGACACATTTTCTATTTATATTATTTTGCTTTGCGCGGTCCGGGGAATTTTAACGCTTTTCCTATTCGCTGATGTATTCGAATGTGGTAATATTTGAATCTGCACTCAATTCATTACCCATCATCCAGTCCTCAAGTCCTGCCGCAATCGTAACTTCAGGAGCGATTTTTAATACATCGATACTTGGTTTAATATAATTTTTCATATCTAAATCCTCCTTTTATTATTCTGCATCAGCCGGAGCTGCAGTAAGTACAAAGCTCTGGATTTCGCCGTATACTGTATATTCTACACCGTCTTTATCTGTATAAATTGCATAAGGACGTGTATAATAGGTCTTATTATCTTTAATACCTTTATCTGCATCTTTACTGTAGATTAAGATACCGTATGCACCGTTATCACTGATTTTACCTTCAGCACCCTGAGCCTTTGCTCTTGCATTTGTTATATCAAATTCGCCGGTCTTATTATTAATAAGAACACCAAACTCTTTAAGTTTTACTCCTGCGAATTTAGGAGCTCTACCTGCACTAATTGCATATCTTTCATAGGTCTCTTCGCCTATTGTAATCGGTTCAGCATCTGTTGAAGCAAGTATGTTTGTACCTGTTTCAATTACAGGAGTAGTAACCTCAAGAGCAACGCCGATTGCATAGATAACAGTATCCTCAGATATTACAAGCTTGATTGCTTTTTCTTCAATAATGTTTTCGTCTATATCAACATCGTTTGCTTTAATTGTGATTGAATTAAAGTCTGCATCTTTAGATTCAACATAGAATACTGCTTCAGAGCCTTTAACGATATAACCTTCGGAGGTACGTTTGTCAATAGATGCGTTTCCGTCGTTATTATATGTTAATTTTACATATTCAATACCTGCTTTGTCAGCATCAATCGGTGCTGATTTAAGCTGAGGATATGGGAATGTGCCACTAACTTCGAATGCGTCTCCAAGTGTTGCAAGTGATGGTAAATCTGCTAATTTAACAGCACCTTCTTCTTCACTTTCGTCATCAACAAAGTAGCAGTTTGTAACTGTCATCACACTATTGGTAAATTTAAGTGCAACAGGATATTTAGCACTTGTGATATTATAACAGTTTGTTATACTGTATGCCTTATCATCATACTTGGATACTTCTCTTGCTATACCTGTTGTGTAAGTACCTGTTAATGTACCTGCATTAAAGCAGTCTGTAATAACCATATTGGAATATCTTGCAGTAGAGTATGGTGTAATACCTGCTACGGAAGTACCTTCAAGATTACCCATGTTAAAGCAGTTTTTGATTGTACCGCCTTCTGTCTGACCAACAATACCGCCTACATGCACTAATTCAGATGTTAAGTTACCGTAGTTAGCGCAGTTCTCAACAACTTCTCTGTTTCTTATTCTGTAGATAACACCACCGATAGAAATACGTTTACCGGAAATATTACCGTAGTTATTACAATCCTTCATGGCAAGAGCAGGTGAGCTCTGGTAAGAGATACCCATTATACCGCCTGCACGTACATAGTTGGCTTCTTCATTACTTGTAATGTCAACATAACTGTTACAGTTGGTAATTTTTAAATTACCACCTGCCATTGAAGAACCAACAATACCGGCAATGAAAGTTTCTTCGCCTGCAGCTTCAACATGAATTGTACCTGCAACATTTAAGTTTTCAATGGTTGCTACCTTTACATAAGTAAACAATGCATAGCATGGGTCACCTGTATTATTAAGGGTAAAGTCAACAGTTATAGTTTTATTATTACCGTTATAATTACCTTCAAACCATGTTTTAGCATTACCGTATGATAAGGATTTATCTGCCTGAAGGAATAAAGGAGTTGTAACGGTAAAGTCTTCCATCTGTTTATAGTAAGCATCAGCTTTATTTTCTATGTTTGCAAACTGTTCTGCATCATAGATTAAGTATTCATCACCTTCAACACCTGAACCGCCACCGAAGTAACCGTTAACTGTTGTAGCTTCTGACGGATATGAGGATGAACCTTTTACAGCATAAACCTGAACTTCAAGTTCTTTGTTTTTAATGATTGATGTGATATCACCGTTTAATGTAACAGTAGCAACCTGATCATCGCCATAGTGAAGCTCATAGCTGTCAGCTATAGATTCTGCTGTCCATGTGATTTTGTATGTACCGTTATCATAGTAAACAGCAATGTTTTCAACAGTGTATGCACTGTCAACAACATCATCGGGAAGTTCAACAGCATGACCTGTATAAGGATTGTCAACTATCTGCGGATACGGATAGTTAACATTACCCTGTGTCCATACTTCTGCATCTGTAAATATAGTGTCGGAAGATACCGGTAAACCGATAAGGTCTGTTTTATTGATAGCTACAGCACCTTCCTGTAAGCCTTCGCCCATATATACATATGTGCTTGTTAAAACAGGTGAAGATGGATAGTTTGCAGCTGACTCTGCAGTTCTTGATCTATAGTCATCTACAACAACAGGATATCCTGTTGTATCGTAGAAACCTTCCAGTGTAAAGTCAATTGTCCAGTTTGCTGTATTTTCATAGAAAGCACCGATAGCAGAACCGGATTTTGTAGTATCATTGATTGTACCTGTATTGTAGTTATTTGTATACTTGTATGAAATACCGTCTTTATTTAACCACTGGAAGCCTGTTAAACCGCCGGTAGCTTCTGCTGTAACAGAATCTATTGTACCGGAGTTCCATGAATTGTGAATACCTAAAGTGCTTGCATCGTGAAGGGCAGACATTCTGTCGTAACCTGCGATACCGCCAACTCTGGCACCACCGTATATATTACCGGTATTGGAACAGCCAAAGATTTTGGAATCTTCTAACCAACCAACAATACCGCCGATACCTCTTAGTGCTTTGTTACTATTAGCAGTAACATTACCGTTATTATGACAGTCAGTAATTAAACTTCCTGCATAGTTTATTTCACCAACAATACCGCCGACATTAATATTTGTAGCGGATGTAGCTGGGTTTGTAGAGGTGATTGCACCGTTATTTGTACAACCTGAAATTGTAGCAACTTCAACTGTCATACCTACGATACCGCCAAGATACAAGCCTGCACCTGAAACTGCACCGTTATTTATACAGTCTTCAATTGTAGTATCGGAATATGCATAACCTATGATACCGCCTGTATAGCTTCCACTGTTTGTAACAGTACCTTCATTTGTACAGTCAAATACCAAAGCATCGCCTGTAAGTGTACCAACTATACCGGCAACTCTTGCATTACCTGTAACATTAACCTTATTTATAACATTGGAAACAGTAGTTGTTCCGTCTATATAACCTAAAACACCACCGATACCTGTTTTACAGTTTGCATACATGGTACCTTCAACTGTTAAATAACTGATTTCGGCATTGTTTGCCCATGCAAGCAATCCGCCTGCCATTGTGTTGGAAGTACCCGGAATTCCGGTAATCGGTGAAGAGGATGAGCCAACTGTTCCTATTTTAATAGTTCTTTGAACATTGTTTCCGCTTGCATCTTTACCTAAGATTTTACCCTGGAAGGAGCTGTATGATTCGCTCCAAGGAGTATATCCGCCTTCAATTGTTGTTAAATCAATATCAGCTGTGATATGATATACAGCTGTTTTGGTATCAGCCCAGTTTGTATTTGCACTGCCGAAAATTGCATTGAACTTTGCAGCATTGTCAATTATATATGGGTCTGCATTTGTACCTGCACCGGAAATATTATTTGTTACAAAATAATCTTCTTCAGGTTCTTCAATTTCCGGTTCTTCAATAGCCGGAAGGTTATTGTCATAAGGGTTATTAACAAGTGTTGGGAATTTATAATCAGCAGTTGCATCAATTTCCCATACAGCTTCATCTGCAAAAGCAGAGCCTTCTTTACTTGTTAAAGTTTTCATTGTAGCAAAGGTTGCAGTATTAGCACCGTTAGCATCACTTATAACATAAGCATCAGAAACCGCTGCGCTACCGCCAAGATTGTTATATACACTGTATAATGGCATATTTTCATTCGCAAGGTCGTAATATCCTGCGATAGATCCCTGAGAATACTGAGTAGAAGAATCCTTCATACCACCTGTACCCTGAACATCACCTACACATGCTGCGTATGTACAGTAAGGAAGGTCTCCTGAAGCAGTACCGATAACCTTACCTATATTATAACAGTCAGAAATTTTTACAGGTCTTGAAGGAGTGCCGTTACCTGCGCTAAAATAAAATCTTCCAACCAAAGAGCCACAACCGTTATTAGTGCCTGTTGCATTGTATTTAACTGTACCTGCGTTAAAGCATTCCTGCATTACTGCACCGTTTTGTGAATGGTAACCTATAATACCGCCTGTAGCACCTTTACCGGAAATGTATCCAAAGTTTGCACATTTTCTGAAGCTTTGATAACTGCTTCCGATAATACCGCCGGTGTGACCGGTACCTGTGATATTACCGTAGTTTACACAGTAATCAATATACATACCACTGGAGTTAGCAGCACCAACAATACCACCTGCAACACCATTTGAGGTTTTACTGTTTGTAATGGCAGCATTATTTGAACAGTGGTCGAAAGTTGAACGTGCAAAGCCTACGACACCGCCGACCTGTGTAGCTGTACCACTAACGGTAACATAGTTATCGATGTAGCTGTAGGTTGATCCTGCCTTATCATCATAACCCATAAAACCGCCAACAGCATCAGTAGCAGTAGCAGTAAGAGTACCGCGAACGATAAAATGGCTGAATTCAGCAGCGTTAGCACTGTTTAAAACACCACCTACCACATTTTTTGTAGCAGAGCTTGAAATGTATGCATCTACACCTGTTCTTTCAGCAGTACCGATATTAATGGTTCTTTTTTCAGGCTCAAGTGTGTCAGCATTAACACCCTGAAGTGTTCCCTGAAACACAGCAGTACTTGGTGTGTAATTTTTAGAAGATAAGTCAATATCCTCCGTAACATAAATTACCACGTTGTTTGCGTGAGTAGTAGCTGTTGTGGTAGCATCTGCACCGAAAACAGCAACGAATTTGTCAGCCGTGTCAATGATAAACGGAGAATCCGCTGTACCTTCACCTGATACACCGATAGCACTTAAATCAGCAGCAAAAGCTACTAATGTGATACCTGAAAGGCAGGTAAGCATCAAAGACAAGCTAACTAAAAATGCCAAAAGTCTTTTCATGTTTTTCTTCCTTCCTTTTTATATATTAAAAGCAAACAAGCCGCTATACCTCCAAAAAGGTAAAAGCGGATACCTGCTTTTTTAGCTGTTTTAAGATGAAATAGCTTTCATCATTTTTGTATTTTTTTACTATTTTTTGTATTTTTTTACTAAAAAGAGTGATTAAAACCTCTCATAAGTACATTTTACACCATATTTATGCTTTTGTATTTACTAAAAATTGTGTTTATTTTACATTTTATTGAGTTTATATATTATAACATTCGAAAAATGAAATGTATATTGTAAAAACTGAACAGTTATATTGCAAAAACTACACAGTTTTAAAACTGTAAATTGCAAATAAAGGACATTTTAAAATCAGGAATGAGAAATGAAGAATGAATGATGGCAAGCATGCCATATAAATGCAGAATTCAGAGTGCAGAATGCAAAATGATATGCCGCAAGCGGCATAGTGAATTGCACCTTACGGTGCATGAATTGATTTTTAAAAATCATGAATTGTTGACTTATGTCAACATTAAGGATAGGACGGATATGCCATTCGGCATCCGTCCTTTTCTCGTTGCCGTAAGGCAACATATCGAGTTCCAAAGGAACATATCGAGTGCGAAGCACATATCGAGTTTTGCCTTGGCAAAACATATCGAAAATCCCACAGGGATTTATATCTTACACCTTTAGGCAAGGAGGGCTTTCCGGGCGGTGATAAACGCCAAATGATTATTGTGCTATAAAACGGATGATAGTGAGAAAATTTAATAAGATATTCTAAAATAATCCAAATATGCTTTAAATGTATCCTGCGCCGAAAGACACGTATCGGTAAGGTAGCCTTTTTCCTGATTCCATTCTTTCAGTCCGCGGTAATAGAACATTTTAATTTTATCTTCGATGATAAACGGAACAATACCGTGTTTTAAGCATTCTTTAAACATAATGAGTCTGCCGACACGACCGTTACCGTCTTGGAAGGGGTGGATGCGCTCAAACTGCACGTGGAACTCTATGATATCGTCAAGAATTACCTTCTCTTTGCTGTTATAATCGGCAAGGAGTTTTTTCATTTCAGCTGACACATTTTCGGGGAGAGTTGTTTCCATACCGCCGACTTCGTTAGGCAACTTTTTATAATCGCCAACGGCAAACCAGTCTTTTTTAGAATCACTTGTACCGGTCTTCAGAATAAAGTGCAAGTGTTTTATAAGCTTTTCGCTCAGCTGCGATTTTGCACTCTCAATAATTTCGTCGATACAGCGGAAGTGGGTAACTGTTTCGATAATATCGTCAACACGCACGCCTTCTTCAGTTAAGCCAATGGTATTAGTTTCAAAGATATAACGTGTCTGATCATGGGTAAGGCGACTGCCTTCGATATGATTGGAGTTGTAGGTCAGTTCGATCTGTATTTTATGATAAATTCCGCCGTGGGTCTGACTGCGCTTTTCCTCTTTTAAAATATCAAGCAAAGTCTGCGGAGCCGGTTTGCTTTTATTGCTCCTTTCGGGCTTCTCAGCATTTTCCGGGATGTTCCATGTCTTGCCTGTAAGGAAAGCGCCGGGGACACGGCCTGCGGCACAATAATTACGAACGCTACGCTCGGATGTATTCCAAAGTAAAGCAACCTCTTTAACGGATAAATATTTCATATACAAACCTCCAAATTTACTATTAATAGTATATCACAATATCGGCAAAATGTCAAATAGTTAAAAATTGCGTTTATTTGTATTTTTGCCGATAACGGCATTTTTATACAAAACGAAAAGCTTTTAAAACTTTATCCCCAAAAAAGCGTATAAAAAAGATGAGAGCCGTATTAAGAGATATACTAACCCGCTCCTATCACTTAAAAATTGACTTTTTCTTCGTTGTCACATTTGGTATACCTCGTATTACCAAAGCCTTTCGCCTTGAAAAATCACAATTTTAAAGCGATATGAGTTCTTCAAATTTTGAAATAATAAATTATTTCAAAACGGATTATTACACCTCTTAATACGACTAAACGAAAAAAAGGTAATAATCACAAAAAGTGATTATTACCCGAAGCCCGAAGGCGTATTAAGATACGTCGAGTGGTTTTTTTCGTTTAATAGGCGCTTTTTTTACGTTTTTTTTGATATTGGTGGCTCGATGCCGCCAATATCAAACGAAAAGCAGGAAAAATTTCTTGGATTGGATGAATTTAGCCTGAAAGGTGGAACCCGAAGCTGTATGAGATACAGCGAGGGCTAAATTCATTCAAAACGCAAAGCATTTAAAAACATAAATTTGCTTGCAAATTTATACCTTAATATAGTAATGTGAACTATAAATAAATGTGCCTGTATATGATACAGACACATTTTACTCTTTATATTATTTTGCTTTGCGTGGTCCGGGTAATTTTTACGCTTTTCTTATTTAAGGCCGGGATATAAACCGTCTTCATCAAACTTCTTAAAGGCCGCCTTAACAAGGTCGGAATCCTCTTTATAGGTTACGCCGTACCATTTTTCATTAGCGGGAAGCACCTTAACCTTTGCTCCCTCGTTATGAATTAAGTGGTCGATGAATTTAGGAATAAAGAATTCGCCCTTTAAAGGATCGGTATTTGTTTTTAAGAAGTCAACAAAGCCTTCCTCTAATTTCGCGAAGAAATCAGGTAAAAGTCCCCACATATTCATTGATACCAATGTATCAAGAGGAATACCGCTGTTCTTATCAATAGCTGTGGTTTCGATGATTTCATCAAGATAACCGTCAGACATTTTACATACGCCTCTTGCAACGGTTCCGTTATCGGAAATAGTGTTACCTAAAAGATAGCCTGCCATACACATTTCATTCTTTTCAAGTAAGTAATCGTGAATTAATTTGTATGCGCTCTTTCCGTAATAGTCATCAGCATTAACAATAGCAAAAGGAGTTTTAACAATATCCTTTGCGGTTAAAACGGCATGACCTGTTCCCCATGGCTTAACTCTGCCCTCGGGAAGGGTAAAGCCCTTTGGTAAATCGTCAAGCTCCTGGAAGGTATAGCTAACATCAACCTTACTTTCAAATTTCTTACCTACTAATTCTCTGAAATCCTTTTCAATAGCCTTTTTGATAACGAAAACAATCTTATCAAAACCTGCTTCCATAGCGTCATATACGGAATAGTCAAGAATAACCTCACCGTGAGGGCCTAAAGGCTCCATCTGCTTAAGTCCTCCGAAACGGCTTCCCATACCTGCCGCCATAACAATCAATGCACTACTTTTTGTATCCATTTTTGTTTCCCTCCTGCCATCTCCAAGTATCACGGCACATATCCTCTAAATTCTTTGTTGCCTTAAAGCCTAATTCCTTATAAGCCTTTTCAGGGTCAGCATAACATTCAGCGATATCGCCCGGTCTTCTTGGTGCAATTTTGTATTTTATTTCTTTACCGCTTGCTTTTGCAAACGCTTTTACCATGTCAAGCACGCTGTAGCCGTTACCTGTTCCCAAGTTATAGGTAACAACACCGGATTTTTCCATAATCTTCTTAAGAGCCTTGATGTGGCCGTCGGATAAATCCATAACGTGAATATAATCTCTTACCCCTGTTCCGTCAGGTGTGTTATAGTCATTACCGAATACCGATAAGCATTCCAGCTTTCCTACAGCAACCTGGGAGATATAAGGAATAAGATTATTGGGGATACCGTTGGGATCCTCACCGATAAGCCCGCTTTCGTGAGCGCCAACCGGATTGAAGTATCTTAAAATAGCAATATCCCATTCATTATCGGAAACATATAAATCTCTTAAAATCTCCTCAATCATAAGCTTTGTTCTGCCGTAAGGGTTAGTGCAGGACAGCGGGAAATCCTCCTTAATGGGCACAGTATGAGGGTCACCGTATACTGTAGCCGAAGAAGAGAATACAAGCTTTTTACAGTTGTATTTTCCCATTATATCAAGAAGCTTTAAGGTTCCCGAGATATTGTTTTCATAGTATCTTAAGGGGATTGAAACGCTTTCGCCAACCGCCTTAAGACCTGCGAAGTGAATTACCGCATCAATTTTATTTTCCTTAAATACCTTTTCAACTCCATCATAGTCAAGAAGGTCGGTTTCATAGAATTTAAAATCCTTGCCGGTAATCTTTTTTACTCTGTTTAAAGATTCTTCGCAGCTGTTTGATAAATTGTCAAGAACGATTATATCATACCCTGCCTCCAAAAGCAATACCGAAGTGTGAGAACCGATATAACCGGCTCCGCCTGTTACTAATACATTCATTTTTTGTCATCCTTTCTTAAATGAAATTATCCTTTTATTTGATTTAAAAGATTGTTTTCGTCAATTACCTCTGAAACTGCCGCCGCCATAAGGGCAAAGCCAAGGTCGGTGGGGTGACAGCCCTCAACAGTAGGCTCGTTCCAGGAAAATCCGTATTTTTTAAAGATTTCCGAGCCGTCAATAAAATAAACATTATTATCCCCGTCGGCTACTGCATTATCATAGGTCTTTTTAATTATATCGCGTCTTACGATTCTTTCTTTATAATCGCCTCCCGAAACTCCCGACATAATAATAATCGGAAGGCAGGGATTTTTTTCCCTTATTATTTTAAACATAGGCCGGTGGGTTTTTAAAAGATGGTCGGGGCTTGGGGAGTTATAATCATAGTCATAAACAAACATACTCATCTTAAGACCTGAAATATACTTTGCCATTTCGGTCTCCCCCTTTGCATTTCCCGCAAAGCCTAAATTGTGAATATTCATATTATATTTTCTTGAAAGAATATTTACATAGCACATACCCGGTCTTGACATACATCCGCCCTGGGTAATGGAGGAGCCGTAAAAATATACGGGTACGGTATTAAAAAAGTCCTCTCCCTCCTTAAGAAGGGCATCCTTATTAATACCGATATACATTTCATCAACCTGACCGTAAATGGGAAGATTAATAACATATTCACGAAGAAGCTTTTCTTCGTTTTTAAGCTCAATTATCTGCTCGTAGGTACCGAATTTATGAAGGGGCGGAATAAAGGAGGATTTAAAAATATATTCTCCGTTACAAATTTCATATAAATCACAGCCGTAAGCGGCAACTCCCGACATCTGCGGCCAGTCACCAAGCTCACCGTCAAGCTTTAAGGAAACTGCAATATAATCCGAATCGGTTTTAAATCTTACCTTTGCACCTGCGGTTGCATAGGCTCCCCAGGCAACACCGTCACTTACTTTTTTTGCCGTAGGAATATCCATTCTTGACATACGCTTTCCCGGCTCCTTATCAAAAAGACCGTAAAGCTTAAAGGGAGCTTCCTTAACGCTGTAAAATAATATATCCTCCTTGCCAAGCTCGGTGGCTACAATCATATTCTTATCAAAGTTTTCCATTATTATTTCTCCTTTTTATTTTTTCCATGTGTATTTTGAAAAAAGGATAAGCATGGGGAATATTTCAAGACGTCCTGCCAGCATATCAAATATTAAAACAAGCAGGGAAAAATCTGAAAAGCCTCCAAAGTTTCCCGTAGGTCCGACTACCGATAAGCCCGGACCGATATTGTTAAGAGTAGCCAGAACCGAAGAAAAGGTAGTGGTAAAATCAAAATTATCCATACTTACGAAAAGAACGGAAAAAATTACAATAGCAATATATGAAACCATATAAACATTAACCGCTCTCACAGTTTCGTGCTCCAGTGCCCTTCCGTTCATCATAACCTTATGGGTGCTTTTGGGATGGGCTGCAACCTTTATCTCCTTGATAAGAGTTTTAAACAAAATTATAATTCTTGAAACCTTTGCACCGCCTCCCGTGCTTCCTGCACAGGCACCGATTACCATAAGTGCCAGCAGCACCGATTTGGAAAGCTGAGGCCAGAAATTAAAGTCAACCGAAGAAAATCCGGTAGTGGTTATTATCGAGCTGACCTGAATAGAGGCATGCTTAAAGGACTCGTAAAGACTTGTAAACTGCCCCAGGCAATTAACAGTAATAACAATAACGGCAACTGCAATTACCCCTAAATAAACCCTTACCTCCTCGGATTTTAAGGCAACCTTTATTTTTCCCATAAGAATAAGGTAATAAACCGAAAAGTCTATACCGCAAAGAATCATACCGACGGTAACCGCCCATTGCACCTTGTCAGAATAACCGCCGATAGAAGTGTCAAATACTCCAAAGCCACCCGTTCCCACCGTACCGAAGGTTATGGTCAGTGCTTCAAATAAATCAAGTCCGAAAATAAGTAAAGTTACACTCAGGGCAACTGTAATGAAAATATAAATTCCGTAAAGAATGGTACTGCTTGATTTTACTCTTGGCACAAGCTTGGAAACCGAGGGACCGGTGCTTTCCGCCTTTAAAAGGTGCATATTGCTTCCTCCCGACAGGGGAAGAATGGAAACTAAAAGCACCAAAACCCCCATACCGCCTATCCAGTGAGAAAAGCTTCTCCAGAACAGGACGGATTTCGGAACACCGTTTAAGGTTTTAAACACCGAGGCACCTGTTGTGGTAAATCCCGATACAATCTCAAAAAGTGCAGGAACGAATCTTTTTATCGCCCCTGAAAGCATAAAGGGGATACAGCCCACGATACTCATTAAAATCCAGGTGAAGCTTACTATTACGAAGCCCTCCTTGGCATATATGTTTTTTCTTTCGGGCTTTTTAAAGGTGAATATAAAGCCAAGAGCTGCAGCCAGTGCCGAGCAGACTAAAAAGCACCACCAGACATCCTCGCTGTAGCAAAATGCACATATCATGGGAAGAAGAAGACATACCGCCTCTGCATAAAGCGCCATTCCCAGAGTATAGAAAACAGTTTTGTAATTCATAAATGATCCTCTATTCAAGTATATCCGTAATATTCTCAAAGCCCTTATGGGTGGTAACTATTATAACCGTATCATCCTTCTTTATTACATCCGCACCACGGGGATGAATAATTTTTCCGCCACGGTTTATGCAGGTTATCAGAACATTCTTTTTGATTTTAAGGGTCTCAATGGGTATGTCGGTAACCGAGCCGATGTCTGCGGTTATTTTAAATTCCAGAGCTTCCGCTTTACCGTCTAAAATATAGTGAAGGGTTTCGATATTATTACCAAGAGAGTTTTTCTTTGCTCTTACAAATCTTAAAATATACTCTGCGGTGATGTTTTTCGGATAAATAATTGTATCCAGCTCTAAATTGTCTATAACATTGTCATAGGCAATACGGTTTATTTTGGTAACAACCTTCCCTACTGACATAGATTTCGCATACAGGGAAAGCATTATATTTTCCTCATCAATATTGGTTAAGGTAACCACCGATTCGGCACGGTCAATTCCCTCCTCAAGTAAAAGCTTGTTATCGGTAGCATCGGCACAGATTACAATTGCTTCGGGAAGAGCCTCGGCAAGATGCTCGCATCTTTCCCTCTTCTGCTCAATTATTTTAACCGAAATACCGGTACGGAGTAAAAGCTTTGAAAGATAGAAGGCGGTGGCACCGCCGCCGATAATCATTGCATCCTTAACCTTATTGGTCTTGATGCCGATTTTCTTAAAGAAGGGAGTTGCCTTGGTAGGAGCAGCAACTATACTGACTAAATCCCCTCCGTTTATAACAAAATCACCAGAAGGAATGAAGGCGTCATCCCCTCTTTCAACACCGCAGACAAGGATATCGCAGTTTAACTTATATACAATATCCGAAACCTTAAGTCCGTTTAAAACCGACTCAACGGGAACCTTGAATTTTAATATTTCCACCCTGCCGTGTGCAAAGGTATCAATCTGAATAGCGGATGGGAATCTTAAGGCTCTTGCAATTTCGCTTGCCGCCGCAAACTCAGGGTTTACAATCATGGTAAGCCCGAGGTCTTCCTTTATCAGCTCAACGGTTTTACGGTATTCGGGCTGTCTTACCCTTGCGATGGTCTGACAGTTACCCTTCTTTTTTGCGATAAGGCAGGTCATAAGATTGATTTCGTCCGAACCGGTTACCGCAATAACTATATCTGCATCCTTTACTCCTGCACTGTCAAGAGTTTCGATATCAATACCGCTTCCAACGACACCCATAGCATCATAGTCATTGACGATATCGGATACAGCATCCGCCTTTATATCAATAAGTGTTATTTCTATATCGGGCTCGGCGCTTAATTTTTCTAAAAGCTTCTCTCCGACCTTTCCTGAACCCACGATTATAACTTTCATTTAAGCTGACTCCTTTTAGTCCATATTGGAATTTAAGTTCATTTCATAGAACTGTTCTTTGGTTATTAATATCTGTCTTGGCTTACTTCCCTCGGAAGGTCCTACAATTCCCCTCTCCTCCATCTGGTCCACAATTCTTGCGGCTCTGGAGTAGCCAAGCTTTAATTTTCTCTGAAGAAGTGAAACGGATGCCTGATTTGCATCTAAAATCACCTCAATTGCCTGGGGAAGAAGCTCATCTGCATCAAGGGCCTCCTCTTCACGGGTTTTGGTGTCTCCCTCAAAGGTTTCCGCCTTTTCAAGATGCTCTAAAATATCCTGGTCGTAATAGATTTCCGAGTTACCCTTTACTACATTTACAATCCTGTCGGTTTCCTTTTCGTTTATTAAGGAGCCCTGAACACGAAGAGGCTTGGATTCACCTGCAGGATAATAAAGCATATCACCCTTACCTAAAAGCTTTTCCGCACCTGCCATATCAAGTATGGTTCTTGAGTCAATCTGGGAGGAAACGGCAAAGGCAATTCGTGAAGGAACATTTGCCTTTATTAAGCCGGTGACAACGTTAACCGACGGTCTTTGTGTAGCAATAACAAGGTGCATACCTGCAGCTCTTGCAAGCTGGGCAATACGGCATATTGCCGCTTCAACCTCTTTTGAAGCAACCATCATAAGGTCGGCAAGCTCGTCTATTATAATAACAATCTTGGGAAGCTTTCCTTCCTCGTCACCTATTTCCTCGCAGTATTCATTGTAGCCCTCAATATTTTTCACACGGTACTGTGAGAAAAGCTTATATCTGTTTTCCATCTCCATAACCGCCCAGTTAAGTGCGCTGGATGCCTTTTTAGGATCGGTAACAACGGGGATTAAAAGATGGGGTATTCCGTTATAGGTTGCAAGCTCAACCACCTTGGGGTCAATCATTATAAGCTTAACCTCGTTTGGGGTTGCCTTGTATAAAATAGAGGTGATAAGAGTATTTATACATACACTCTTACCCGAGCCGGTAGCACCTGCAATAAGTACGTGAGGCATCTTCGCCAGATCTCCGATAACAGGCTTACCGGTAATATCCATACCTACCGTAAAGGCAAGCTTGGACTTATGGGAATTGAATTCATCCGAGGAAATAAGCTCCTTAACAAAAACAGGAGTGGTTTTATCGTTGGGGATTTCAATACCTACAACGGTTTTACCCGGAATTGGTGCAATTCTTATGCTGGATGCGGCAAGATGCATCTTGATGTCATCCTGAAGAGACTGGATTTTTGCAATTCTTACTCCGGATTTTGGCTGAACCTCAAAGCGGGTGATTGCAGGTCCGATTTCTATATTTACCACATCGGCATCAACACCGAATTCATTAAGCACGTTCTCTAATTTTTCAAGCTTTTCCTGTAATGCCTCCCTGGTGGTGCCGATACCTCTTGCCTTATTATCCTCAAGAAGCTCAATGGAGGGGAACTTATATTCTATTTTTCTGTTAACAGGTCTTTCGGGATATTCTGAATCCGAATCCGCCTTACCCCCCAGCATATCCTCAATTTCATCCTTCTCCTTAAGAAGTGCTTCCTCTGCTGCGGTTCTTCCCCCGTCATCAAATTCAGCCTCAGCTTCCGTATCGAAATCCTCCTCAAAGGGGATATCTATATCCATATTTCCTGCTGTATCCTTAGTATCCTCGTCGGATATATCAAAATCAGGAATAAATTCCAAAGGCTCGGGAACCGGCTTTTCTTCCTTTTCAGACTCCTTATCTCTGCCCCATACCGAATCTATGTCAAAGGGCTTTTTAACGGGTGCAGACTCCTCTTCATCGGGAGAATCATCCTCTTCGGGATTTTTATCCTTTTTACTCTTTTTAGGCTCTTTTTCCTTTTTGGGTTCCTTCTCCTTTTTGGGAGCTTTTGGCTTCTTTTCCCTGCCTTCGTTAAGATCCTCTGCGAAATCCTGGATATAGTCGATTAAAAGCACGAAGGGCTCATAGAAAAACAGCACGGTAAGAACTACTGCAAGTGCCCAGAAAAGTATTGCGGCACCGGGGAAGGTTATTACGCTTTTTATAGCCTCACCGACAAACCCGCCGATTATACCCCCCGAAGAATACTCAATACCGTTGTTATAAAGGGTTTCAATCTGAAGCGCAACCGGTTCTCCCCCAAAGGTATGAAGCTCGGAAAGTACCGATACGCAAGTTAAAATTCCGCCTAAGAGATAGAGCTTGCCGTAGCCCCCGCCCTGCTTCTTTTTAATGAAATAGTAAAAGAAGCCGAATACCATTGCAAAGGGAAGTAAGTAGGAGGCGCTTCCGAAAACGCCAAGGAAGAAGCCCTTAAAGCCCTTGCCGAAGCCTCCTAAAAGCTCTGAATAGAAGCTTAAAATAAGAAGCACTGATGTTGCAATATACAAAAGCACAAGGCTGATAACGGTTACCGCCTTTCTTCTTTTTGCACGCTGCTTAAGCTCTGTCTTTGTAAGCTTTGGTCTTTTATTTGTTTTTTTAGTTGATTTTTTCTTTTTCGTTGCCATAATATACCTCTTTTTATCCTCTTACAAGAATCAGCAGAGTCAGAATACCGATTCCCACATTGTAAATTATAAACCAATGCATTTTCTTACTTTCAATTGCCTTATATACCGAATATACCGCAATTCCTCCGATGCCCACCGCACCGAGGAAAAATCCGATATAATAAAGAATACCGAAATTAAATACAAAGCCTCCCGAAAGATTTAAAATAAGCTCGTAGATAAAGGAAAACACCGCCCACACGAGGGTTATCAGATATGCATATTTTACTGCATATTCCCTTCTTACGCCGCTTATAAGACCTCCGTAATACATTCCGCCGAAGCCGGAAATTCCCGGGATAACCGAAAGCACCTTGAAAAAAGAGATTATAATGCCGTTTAAAATGCTCTCGTTGGATTCCTTAAGATTTTTTTCCTTTACCCTCATTCCGTGAATAATGTAAAGAGCGGACAGGAAAAATCCGCAGGCGGTAATTAAAATCACCGATTCAATGCCCTTAAGAAGAAGTCTTAAGGGAATCATAAGAAGAAGAACCAGCCCGCCTGCAAAAACCGTATACAAAAGGTTAAGCTCCTTTGAATTCTCTTTGTTATTCTTTAACAAAGAACCTGCACCTTTAAAAAGGAACACCAAGTCCTTTTTTAAAAAATATGAAATTGAAATAATAACCGCAAGCTTAACCGTGAGGGGAAGGATACTGTCGTATCCTCCCGACTCCAGATCAAAGCTTAAGTATCTGAAAAGACTGTCATGACCTGAATAGGACAAAGGGGTAAGGGCAGAAAATACCGACAAAAGCCCCTTTAAAAATCCGTATATTAAATTCATAACAGTCACCACCCTACTTAATAATTTTCTTTGGACATTTTTCTACGCAGATACCGCAGTCGATGCATTTTTCATAGTCCACCACCGAAAGGTTATCAACCATACTGATTGCCCCCTGAGGACAATTCTTTTCACACAGCTTACAGCCCACGCAGGATACCGCACAAAGATTCTTTGCAACCGCACCCCTGTCATGATTGGAGCATAAAACGCCGTGCCTTTTGCTTTTTGGTACAAGCCTTATAAGATTCTGAACACACTTTTTAACACAGGCACCGCAGGCAACACATTTTGACTCGTCAACAACGGCAACCCCGTCCTTCACGCTGATTGCGCCGAATTTACAAACAGACACGCAGGAACCAAGACCGATACAGCCGTACTGACATTCCTTTGGTCCTCCTGCCATTCTCTTTGCGGCAAAGCAATCCTTCGTGCCTTTGTATTCAAGCTTTATGCTCGCCTTATCAAAAGCACCCGTACAGAATACTCTTGCAACCATGGGCTCGGATTCCTTAACCTCAACGCCCATGATTTCACCTATTTTTTTTGCTGCCTCATTCCCCCCTGCCGAGCAAAGGTTAACGGGAGCGCCGTCATTTACAACTGCCGCCGCATAGCCCGAGCAGCCTGCATATCCGCAGCCTCCGCAGTTTGCACCGGGAAGAGCCGCTTCAATTTTCTCAATTCTCTCATCCTTTTTTACGGCAAATATTTTTGCCGCGATTCCAAGCATAACGCCGAAAATCAAACCCATACCGGCAAGGATTAAAACCGGAATTAAAATTTCTTTCATTTTAAATCCCTCCCGATTATATTTTAAGACCCGAGAAGCCTAAAAACGCCATTGCGATAAGTCCCGCAGATACCAGAGCTATGGGGGTTCCCTTCATAAAAGAGGGGATATCCGCATTGTCAAGTCTTTCTCTTACTCCTGCAAAGAGGAATATTGCAACGGTAAAGCCAAGGGCAACCGAAGCACCGTATACAATTGACATAAATAAATCATAGCCGTTCTGAATATTAAGAAGCGCCGCACCAAGCACCGCACAGTTTGTAGTGATTAAGGGGAGATAAATTCCCAGTGCTTCATATAATGGCGGGCTTAATTTTCTTATAGCCATTTCAACCAACTGAACAAGCGCCGCAATAATAAGAATAAAGGCAATTGTTCTTAAATATTCAATGTTAAGAGGCTTTAAGATAAAAGCGTCTGCAAGATAGGTAAGTGCTGAGGAAAGCGCCATAACAAAGGTTACCGCCATACCCATACCCAAAGCGGTATCGGTTTTTTTGGATACTCCCAAAAAGGGGCAGATACCAAGGAATCTTGAAAAGATTACGTTTTCAATAAATATTGCACCTATTATAACTGAAAAAATACCTGTTCCCATTATTTTGCACCTCCCTTATTCATAAGAGCATTGGCGGCAGCCAAGGCAATACCGAATACGATAAAGCCGCCCGGTGCCATAACGAACATTGTGGCAGGCTGAAATGCCTCCCCGAATATTTTAAAGTCAAGTAATGTTCCGTTGCCTAAAAGCTCTCTTACAATGCTGATTACGGAAAGTGCAAGAGTAAATCCGATTCCCATGGAAAGACCGTCTAAGAATGACGCTCCTACCGAATTTTTGGAGGCAAAGGCTTCCGCTCTTCCCAAAATAATACAGTTAACAACTATTAAAGGGATAAACAATCCCAAAGAATTATAAATATCAACCGCATAAGCCTTTAAAATCATTTCAACCATGGTAACAAAGGATGCGATGACTACTATGTATGCCGCAATTCTGATTTTATCGGGAATTGCCTTTTTAAGAAGTGATATAACCACATTGGAGCAGATTAAAACCGCCGTTGCGGAAAGCCCCATACCGATTGCATTAGCTAAAGAGGTAGAGGTTGCAATTGTCGGGCAGGTGCCCAGAACAAGCACAAATACAGGGTTTTCCTTTATAATTTTAAGTAAGAAATTTTTCATTACTTATTCCCCCCTTCTGCCTTTGCAATGCCGATTGCTTCCTTAACACCCGAGATAACTGCGGTGCTGGTTATGGTAGCTCCCGAAATTGCATTTATATCCTTTTTAAGCTCCATACTGTCATTTTTACCCGTAAACTGGGTTAAAAATGCCTCATCCTGTGCCTTGGCACCAAGACCCGGAGTTTCCGAAAGGGAAAGAATCTGTACGCCCGAAACGGTGTAATCGGTATTAACACCGATCATCATTGAAATTTCTCCGCCGTAGCCCGAGGGTGATACCTTAACGGTATAGCCTTTAAGGTTACCATCCTTATCAAAAGCCTTTGAAAGACTTTGTGAAACCTCCCGGAACTGCTCAGCTGAGGGCATAACCTGAAGCATAGCCGCCTTATTTGCCGCAAGCTCGTTTTCATAAATAACGGGAGCGGTAAGGTCATTTACATAGGCTAAAAGCCCTGTTGAAATTCCGCATATCAAAAGAAGAATCAGTCCAAGTTTTAAACTTTCTTTAACCATTTTTTGCTACCCTCCCATACTTTTTAGGGGATATATACTTATCAATCAAAGGAGTAACAACATTTACAAGCATAATTGCATAGGAAACTCCTTCAGGATAGCCACCCTTTACTCTTATTAAAATTGTCAGAAAGCCTGCAAGAATACCTGCAACAACCTGCCCTGCCTTAGTGGTGGGAGTTGTTACATAGTCGGTAATCATAAAGAAGGCGCCGAACACTATACCGCCTGAAAAAACGGTAAACAATATATCACCTGTAAACCAGCCCTCGTATCCGAAGATAAATCCGAACAGAGCCGAGGACAGTATATAGGACAAGGGTGCATGAAGAGTTATAACCCTTCTTGCAAGTAAATAAATTGCACCTATTAAAATAGCAATAACGCTGGTTTCACCTATACAGCCCGGAACCTTGCCGATAAACAAATCGGAATAGGGTGCTATAACACCCGAGGTTTTTACCATATATAAAGGGGTTGCACCGGTTACCGCATCGGTAAGCTCTAAGCTTGAAAATGCAGGCAGGGGTACACCTAACTTTACAAAAGCAGTGGTAAGCATCGGCCAGGAGGCTACTGCAAAAGCTCTTCCTGCCAGTGCCGGATTTATAAAATTCTGACCAAGTCCGCCAAAAAGCTGCTTGGCAATTATGATTGCAAAGGCACTTGCCGCCACGAACACCCACCAGGGCGCGCTGGGAGGAAGAATAAGTGCAACCATTGCACCTGTTACACAGGCGCTTAAGTCATAAAGGGAGTTTTCCCTTTTAAATATATAATTCCATAAGCCCTCACATACCATTGCAGCCGCCATACTTATAAGAACCATGGTAAGAGCGCGTATTCCAAACACCCATATACCTGCTAAAAGGGTAGGAATAAGAGCAATAAGCACGTCTCTCATAATTGTACTTGTGGTCTGCCTTCCTGTTATATGAGGAGATGATGATACAATAAGCTTTTCCATATTATTTTCCCTCCTTCTTGCTTTGAAGCTGAAGCTTTGCCTTACCCATTCTTATATATTCAACAGGGTTTTTAAAGCTTGGGCAAACGAAGGAGCAGGAGCCGCATTCGATACAGTCCATAATATTATATTTCTTCATTTTTTCAAAGTCCTCAGCCTTTGAATACATGGAAATATATAAAGGCATAAGCCCCATAGGACAAGCGGAAACACACTTTCCGCATCTTACGCAGGGAAGCTCTTTTTTATCGTTTATAAGCTCGGGAGTCAGTGCTAAAAGCCCGGAGGTGCCCTTGATAACGGGGGTGTCAAGACTGTACTGACAAATTCCCATCATAGGACCGCCGCTTATAAGCTTTTTAACATTATCTTTAAGACCGCCTGCCTCGGCGATTATATCCTTAAAGGGAGTACCGATTGCAACTCTTAAATTGCAGGGCCTGTTGACACCGTCTCCTGTTACGGTAACAACTCTGTCCACCACCGGTCTGCCTGTTTTTAATGTGTTTGCAATGGATACCGCAGTATCAACATTTATTACAATTGCACCAACATCAACGGGAAGCTTCCCGGAGGGAACCTCTTTTTTGGTAATTGCCTTTATAAGATGCTTTTCCGAGCCCTGCGGATATTTAGCCTTAAGAACGCATACCTTAACTGAGGTATCATCACCTAAAGCTTCTTCTATTTTCTTAATACCCTCGGGCTTATTATCCTCGATACCGATATAACCCTCTTTTAAATCAAAAAGCTTCATAACCGCTTTAAGACCGTAGATTATTTCTTCGGGATATTCAAGCATTGCACGGTAGTCGTTTGTAAGATAGGGCTCACATTCCGCACCGTTTACGATTATGTACTTTACCTCTTTATCGGGAGGAGGCGTTATTTTTACATGGGTAGGAAAGGCAGCTCCGCCCATACCTACAATACCTGCATTTTTAACAGCATCTCTTATCTGCTGCTTTGATAAAGAGGTGTAATCACCGACCGGCTTTATTTCAGGATCCCATTCATCCTGAAAATCGTTTTCAATAACTACAGCGGGAGCCTTTACTCCGCTTGGATGATAACAGGCTTCAATAGCAATAACCTTTCCCGAAACCGGTGAATGAACCGGTGCGGAAACGAAGGAATCGCTTTTTCCTATTAACTGACCCTTTTTAACAGCATCACCCACCAAAACCGTAGGCTCGCAGGGTGCCCCTATATGCTGTCTTAAAGGCACATACAGCTTTTCGGGTGCTTTAAGAACCTTAATGGGAAGGTCCTTGGTAAGCCCCTTGGTTGAAGGCGGATGAACTCCGCCCTTGAAGGTTAACTTCATACTTACTCCTTTCACGGTGTCCCTTAGCCGTTGACGGCTACGCTTCGGGAACGGTATCCTCCGTTACCGGCGTATTTTCCCCGGGCACCTTCACCTCTTCCGAACTGTTTTCGGAGGAGGGTTCATTGTTTTCCCCAATATTTTCCGTTTCCTCGCCGGAAGAGATTTCAGAATCATTTTCCGGAAGGTCGGTATTTTCACCCTCGGAAGGAGCATCAGGACTTACGGGCTCATTGGGCGCCACAGTCTCATTATTTTCCTCCTCAGGCTTATTTTCGGAAGTGCCATCCCCTTCGGGAACGGTTACCTCCCCACCCTCCAAAGGTACTTCAGGTAAAGGCTCTTCCGCTGCCACTGCGGGGCCTACCTCAATAATCTTTGTAAGAGGGATATATACATTAGTGCCTAAGAAATCACGGCGGATTATATTTCCGCTTTCATCCTTAACCACCTTTGTTGCATTGATTTTGTATCCGTAAGAGCCGTTCTGCTTAACTCTTTCCTCACCGGGAGCAAGAGTGGATACCTCAACTCTCTTTTCGGTGAAGGGATAGCTTTCTACGGTATTTGTATAAAGCTCTACGGTATTGTTGTTTTCCTTTATTCCAAGAAGCGTTATGGTTAAAACTCCGCCACCTACCGAGGTTACTATTTTTATCGGTGAGCTTAATGTGTTCTGGAATTTAAAATCTATAAAGCCGTATGCAACAGTTGCATCAAGCCCGTTTTTAACATAGGTTACCGTGTAGGAATGGTTTCTTCTTTCAACCACCTTTAAATCCGCATATAAAACTGCATTGTAAAGGGTTGAGGATACCTGACAGATACCTCCGCCAAGCTCTTCCACCAGACCGTCCTTGGTATAAACGGTTGCCACCGAAAAGCCTGCCGCCGGAGTTCTGGGACCTACTGCGCTGTTATAGGAGAATATGTCTCCCGGGTTTAAGATAATACCGTTTATACGGTTTGCCGCCTGAGTAACATTTTTGGTTCTTCCGATAATACCGCTGTTATACTTCGTGGTACGGCTTCCCAAAACATCCTTAAAAAGACCTCCGCTTAAATGCTCAACTCTTACCTCGGGGTATTTTTTTGTAACGGGAATTGTGAAAGTGGTTTTCCCGTCTGAAAGAGCCTTTTCAATATCCTCTATGTTACATAAAACACCAATGGTATGAGGAGTTACTACTGTTTTTCCGTCAACTGTTTCCTGAGCTGCATTCTGAGGCTTTACATAAATACGCTCATAAATATCCTCAGCAGTAACCTTTTCGGGACGGTAGGTATTTAAGTTAATGCTTCGTTCTTTTTCGTCAATTACCGCCATGGTGTCATTATAAAGCTTTTCGTAATCAACCAGCTTGAAATCGTCACTTATTCTTACAGAGGCGGAATTTTCATATATATGAATTTCGTAATTGTAAAGGTCAACATTGTTTGCCTTCATAAGAGTATCAACGGTGTCGGCAAAAACCTCCTTATCCTCCTTATAGCTTGTTTCAAGAGGAATATAGGAAATCTTTGATTTTACAAGGTCAAAAATCCCTGTTTCTCTCCCCACCTTAAAGGCTTGGTCGACTACCCCTTCAATATCATGGGTAATACCTGCACCGTCAGGAGCAAATTCAAAGCTTTTTTCTCCGTAGGTAACCTTTATGGGATTTGATGTGTTAAGGTTTCTGCTCATTAAAAGAGAGGTTGCCTCATCCTTTGTAAGGGATCCTAAATACACACCCTCATAGGTAACATTCGAAAGTATTTTATCGCTTTTTTTAAACTGAACCGCACCGTATACGCACAGCCCCAGTGAAAGTGCCAGCACCACTCCAAGCGAAATTAATGAAATCAGGATAATTTTCTTTTTAGTCGTCATAATAATAAATCCCCGCTACTTATTTACATAAAATTTGATAAGCTCGGCACGGAAGCGACCCCAGTCTCTCCAGCCGCCTTCTATTCTTTCCAAAATTCCCGAAAGAGCCGAAAGCCCTTGAAAATCTGTTTCCTTATAGTCTGCAATTTCATCCTCCAGGGCATCGTCAATAATATTTCCCGATACCTCTTTTATAATAAAAAGATAAGAATAAAATTTTATAACATCCTCTTTATAATGAATATCATATTCAATAATTCCGTGAAAATTCTCAATCTCGAATTTAACTCCAAGCTCTTCTGCAACCTCACGGTAAAGAGCATCAATTGCCTTTTCGTTAAAATTGATTCCACCCGTGGGAATCCTGTATGCCGATTTAGGATAGCGTCGGCTTCTTATAACAACGAAGCTTCCGTTTTTCCTGATAAGCAAAAAGCCTACCTCACCGCGACGGTTGGTTTCCAAGGTTTTCTGAAAATCCCTGAAATACTTCTCGCTTCTGAATCTTAAGGTAACCTTTTTAACGGGCGCATCCGTATTATACCTTGAGCAAAGCTCCATATATTCATTTTCTACATATTTTTCAAGCAAACGGATACACCTCCTTAAAAAACAAATTAACAGTGAATGCCTGAACCGACATTTCATTCGGCAGATATCATCCGCCCGTATGCTTTAGAAAATCCCAAAGGGATTTTAACCGGGTTTTGCAAAACAATACTAAAAAATTTTTTCCTTTATTTTTCTTATCTCTGATTTTAATTTTTCAATATCTATTGTCTTGTATTCGCCGTTATCGTAAAGGATTTTTCCGCCCGCAACCGTTATGGTAACCTCACAGCCGGTAGAGGCATAGACAATATTATTAACGGGATTATGCATCGGCTCGTGATAAATTTCATCACCCTTTAAAATTGCAAAATCCGCATCAAAGCCTTCCTTTAAAATTCCCTTTTTATCTCTTCCCATAGCTCTTGCACCGTTTAAGGTTGCCATTTTTAAAATCTCCATGGGAGAAACCAAAGAGGGATCGGAATTTTTATTACACATTAAAAGAGCCGCAGTGTTAAGCTCGGATAACATATTTAAGTTATTGTTGCTTGAAGCACCGTCGGTACCCAAAGCAATATTTATCCCTGCCTCTTTATACTTATAAATATCCGCAATCCCGCTTCCTAACTTCAGATTACTCTTAGGGCAATGGGCAATATAATGGCCCTTTAAAAGCTCAATATCCTTATCATTCAGCCAAACGCAGTGGGCAAAGGTACCGGGCTTTTCCAAAAGTCCTGCTTCCTTATAAATTTCAACGGGAGTTTTACCGTATTTTTTCATACAGTCCGAAACCTCGGTTTCATTCTCCGAAAGATGGGAGGTTACGGGGATATTATAATTAGCAGACAAAGCACCGATATATTTTAAATAGTTATATTCACAGGTATAAACCGCGTGAGGAGAAAGCTCAACCCTTAAAAGGTCATCCTTACAGCCGTTATATTCCTTATAAAGGCTTAAGGCTTCCTTTATACGGATATCCTCCGAATAGTCAGCGTTATCGTCAAATGAGGTCAGCCCTCTTGAAAGATTGGCGTTAAAGCCTGCATCTATATAAGCCCTTGCACCCGAATCCATGAAAAAGTAACTGTCCGAGGTAATGGTACAGCCGAATCTTAAAAGCTCTGCAATACCAAGAAGGGTGCCCCAATAAATCTCGTCAGGGCCCAGTTTATCCTCAATTGGGAAAATCTTCTCAAAAAGCCACTCCTGAAGCTTATACCCCTCCGAATAGCTTCTGAGAAGGGACATTGCGGTATGCCCGTGAGCATTGGAAAGGCCGGGAATAACAACCTTTCCCTTACCGTCATAAATATAGTCATATTCCGACTCCACGGGAGCTTCATATCCCACATATTTAATTTTCTTCCCCTCGGTGCCCAGGTAACCGTTTTTTATAATTTTGCCGTCATCCATTGTGACAATGGTAGCATTTTTAATAAGTATACTCATTTAATTACTCCAGATAGCTGTCAATATATCTTGCCTGCTCTTCGGTTAAGGTGTCAATGGAAACACCTAAGGATTTAAGCTTGATTCCCGCAACATATTTGTCTAATTCTTCGGGAACGTTATAAACCTTATTTTCCATATTCTGATAGTTTTCGTTTATATACTTTAAGCTTAATGCCTGAATGGAAAAGCTCATATCCATAATTTCGGCAGGGTGTCCGTCGCCTGCGGCAAGATTAACAAGTCTGCCCTCTGCAAGAAGGTTTCTTACCTTACCGTCCTTACCGAAATAGCCCTCAATGTTGTTTCTTACAACCTTCTTTTCGGTAGAGATTTCCATTAAATGGTTTTTATTTATTTCAACATCAAAGTGGCCTGCATTTGCTAAAATTACACCGTCCTTCATATTAAGAAGGTGCTCTTTGGTGATAACATCCTTACAGCCTGTTACGGTAACAAAGATATCTCCCACCTTCGAAGCCTCCTCCATGGACATTACCGAAAAGCCGTCCATAACCGCTTCAATTGCCTTTATCGGGTCAACCTCGCAGACAATAACCTTTGCTCCAAGCCCTTTGGCTCTCATAGCGGTACCCTTACCGCACCATCCGTAGCCTGCAACAACAACATATTTACTGCTGACAATAAGGTTGGTGGTACGGTTGATACCGTCCCAAACCGACTGACCTGTTCCGTAACGGTTGTCAAATAAATATTTACAGTATGCATCATTGGCGGAAATAACAGGGAATTTAAGCTCTCCTGCCTTTTCTCTTGCCTTAAGTCTTAGTATACCTGTGGTGGTTTCCTCGGTTCCCCCCTGAAGCTTTTCGATAAGCTCGGGATATTCCGAGTGAATAAGATTGGTTAAATCACCGCCGTCATCCATTATAATATCCGGACCGTTTGAAAGAGCATTTCTTAAATCGTTGAAATATTCCTCCTCGGTTTCGCCGTGCTTACCGTAAACAGTAATTCCGTAAACCTCTCTTAAAGCCAGTGCAACATCGTCCTGAGTGGAAAGAGGATTACAGCCGGTAGCTGTAACCAATGCTCCCCCCGCCTTTAAAACAGTTGCAAAATAAGCAGTTTTAGCCTCCAGGTGAATACAAATGGTAATTTTTTTACCGCTGAAGGGCTTTGTTCTTTCAAATTCTTCCCTGATTGTATTTAAAATAGGCATATTTCTTGATACCCATTCTATCTTGTTTCTTCCGCTTTCAAGCATGCTTTACTTCTCCTTATTTAAAGTATGATACACCCGCTTCGAATATCTTCATATCGAAATCGCCGTGTATGTTCTTATAAAGATTGTCACCGATTCTCTCCGAGTGACCCATCTTACCCAAAATCCTTCCGTCAAGGCTGGTGATACCTTCAACCGCATAGTTGGAGCCGTTGGGATTTGCATATTTCTCATAGGTAGGATTACCGCTTGCGTCTACATAGCAGGTAGCAATCTGACCGTTTTTAACTAACTTTGCCATAAGCTCGTCGCTTACTATAAATCTTCCCTCACCGTGTGAAAGAGGTACCTTATAAATTTCGCCTGCATTAACATTTGCAAACCATGGAGATTTATCCGACATAACCTTGATGTCCGCCATAGTGGAAACGTGTCTGCCGATTGTGTTATAGGTAAGTGTAGGACAGGTGTCATCAGTATCAATAACCTGACCGAAGGGCACAAGACCAAGCTTGATTAAAGCCTGGAAGCCGTTACATATACCAAGCATAAGTCCGTCACGGTTATTAAGCATATCGTGCAGTGCCTCTTTAACCAGCTCATTACGAAGGGCAGTTGCAATGAACTTACCCGAGCCGTCAGGCTCGTCACCGCCTGAAAATCCGCCCGGAAGCATAACTATCTGAGCAGTTTTTATAGCATTTGCAAGATATTTTGCCGAATCTAAAACATCAGTTTTCTTAAGGTTTTTAAATACTATGATTTCAGCCTCTGCACCTGCAAGCTCAAAGCGCTTTGCAGTATCGTATTCACAGTTTGTACCGGGGAATACGGGGATAACAACCTTTGGCTTAGGCAGTTTAATTGAAGGTGAATTGGTGTTTCTTCCCTTATAGAGAGGAATATTTATTTCCTTTTCCTCCTCAACTGCCTTTGCAGTTTTATAAACTCCCTCAAGAGGATTTACAAAGGCGTCAATAAGCACATCAAGATTTATTTCTTCGCTTCCGACTGTAACCTTTCCTTCCTCGGTTGTGTAGCCGATTACCTTACCTTCAATTTCAAAGTCCTTATCCACTTCGACAATGTATGAGCCGTAGCCTGCATTATAAAGGCTATCGGTATTTTCAAATTTAAAGCCGATTTTATTACCGAAGCACATTTTTAAAACCGCCTCGGCAACACCGCCCATTGGAACCGCATAAGCAGAATATGCCTTCTTATCCTTGATAAGCTCATAAACCTTCTTGCTTATAGCTGTAAAGTCGGCAAAATCAGGCAGGAATCCGTTTTTCTTATTTTCAATCAGAACTGCCTTGGTATTGGTTTTCTTGAATTCGGGTGAAATGATATCATCCGTTGAGGTTGGAGCAATAGCAAAGGAAACCAGAGTAGGAACAACATCCATATCGTTAAAGGAACCGCTCATTGAGTCCTTACCGCCGATTGCCGCAAGCTTTAACTCCTTCTGAGCTAAAAATGCACCTAAAAGCGCCTGCATGGGCTCGCCCCATCTTTCCTTATCCGAGCCAAGCTTTTTAAAGTATTCCTGCAAAGTTAAATAAATCTTTTCTATATCACAGCCGGTTGCAACCACTCTTGCGATAGAATGGATAATTGCATAAACACCGCTGTAGAAGGGACTCTTTGCAGCCATCTTATTGTCATAACCGTAAGACATAACGGTTGCGGTTTTGGTTTCACCCTTTATAAGAGGAATTTTAGCCGCCATTGATTCGGTGGGGGTAAGCTCATACTTACCGCCAAAGGGCATAAGCACGGTGTTTGCACCGATGGTGGAGTCAAACATTTCGCCAAGACCCTTCTGCATACAAACATTCAAGTCGGATAAAAGCTCCTTGAACTGTTCTTCGTAGGATTTTGAAGTATCGGGCTTTATGCTTTCAAATATATCGGTAGCTTTATTTTCCTTAATTAAAATATCGGTTTCTCTTCTTCCGCCGTTGGAATTTAAAAATTCTCTTGAAATATCAACAATCTTATCTCCCTGCCAGAAAAGCTTCAGTCTCTTTTCCTCGGTAACGGTGGCAACAACAGTTGCCTCAATGTTTTCCTTACCCGCTTCCTCAATCATCTTTTCCTTGTCACAGTCTCTTACAACCACAGCCATTCTTTCCTGAGATTCGGAGATTGCAAGCTCGGTACCGTCAAGACCTGCATACTTTTTGGGAACCTTATCAAGATTGATTAAAAGACCGTCGGCAAGCTCGCCGATAGCAACCGAAACACCGCCTGCACCAAAGTCATTACATCTTCTTATAAGTCTTGTAACTTCAGGGTTTCTGAATAATCTCTGAAGCTTTCTTTCCTCGGGAGGATTACCCTTCTGAACCTCTGCACCGCAGTTTTCAAGGGATTTATCAGTATGAGCCTTGGAGGAGCCTGTTGCACCGCCGCAGCCGTCTCTTCCCGTTTTACCGCCAAGAAGGATTACAACATCCCCCGGCTCGGGAACCTCTCTTATAACATTGCTCTTGGGAGCGGCACCCACAACGGCACCAATCTCAAGTCTTTTAGCCTTGTAGGATTCGTCATAGATTTCTCTTACCAGACCTGTTGCAAGACCAATCTGGTTACCGTAGGAGCTGTAGCCTGCAGCTGCGGTTTTGGAAATCTTTCTCTGAGGAAGCTTACCCGGTAAGGTTTCGGATAAAGGAACTCTCGGGTCACCGCTTCCTGTAACTCTCATAGCCTGATATACATAGGAACGGCCTGATAAGGGGTCACGGATAGCGCCGCCGAGGCAGGTAGCCGCACCGCCGAAGGGCTCGATTTCGGTAGGATGGTTATGAGTTTCGTTTTTAAACATTACAAGCCATTTTTCTGTTTTCCCGTCAACATCCACGTCAACCTCAATAGAGCAGGCATTTATTTCCTCGGATTCGTCAAGATTCTTTAAAACTCCGTCCTTCTTAAGCTCTTTGGTTGCAATGGTTGCAATATCCATAAAGCACATATCCTTGGGTGTTCTTCCCTGATAAACCTTTTCTCTTGTCTTTAAATATTCTTCGAAGGCACTCTTAACAACCTTATCCTCGATTTCAATACCTTTAAGCTCGGTGGCAAAGGTGGTGTGACGGCAATGGTCAGACCAGTATGTATCAATCATCTTAAGCTCGGTAACGGTAGGATTTCTCTTTTCCACATTCTTAAAATAATCCTGACAGAATTTAATATCGGATAAGTCAAAGGCAAAGCCGTTTTCATCAAGGAATGTCTTAAGGCTTAATTCATCAAGGGTGATAAAGCCCTCAACCGTCTTAACCTTCTCGGGCTCCGGCATAAGAGTGTCAAGAGTTTCGGGAAGCGAAAGCTCTGCCTCTCTTGATTCAATCGGATTTATGATATATTTCTTTATAGCCTCAATTTCCGAATCGGAAACCTCGGGATTTACCGCATATACCTTTGCAGCTCTTACAACAGGCTTTTCACCTGCTGTTAAAATCTGAATACACTGTGCGGCAGAATCGGCTCTCTGGTCAAACTGACCGGGTAAAAGCTCGGTAGCAAATACCTTGTAACCCTCTAAATTAACCTCGTCGTAAACATTGTCAACCTGGGGCTCGGAAAGAATGGTTCTCTTTGCCTTTTCTAAGGTTTCATTGTCCAGGGAGGAAATATCGTATCTTACGAAAATTCTTAACTCCTTTAATGACTTTACGGAAAGATTTTCTCTTAAATCCCCCATAAGTGAGCTTGCCTCAACGTCAAACCCCTTTTTCTTTTCAGAATAAACTCTTGAAATACTCATCTGTAAATCCCTTTCTATAATTGCTCTAATTTATTTTCTATTTCTTCTCTTGAAACGGTGGTCAGCTGATGGAAGGGTTTTGTAAGTGCCTTTTCAAGCATCTCCTTAGCCCTTTCGTTATCCCCTCTTTTGTGAAGCACAAGAGCGAAATTGTAATACGCCTCGGGGAATTTGGGCTCCAGCTTGATTAAATCCCCGTAAATCTCATAAGCACGGTCAATATCTCCGTTTAAATAGCAGGACTGACCTAAATTATCAATAATAACGGGATGATCACCGTTATATTCATAAGCCTCTTCATTGAACTTTACCGCATTTTCAGGCGTTTCAAGTATGTTGAAAAGATAACCCAGTGTGCAGTACATATTGGTATTTTTATAATTTTCATAAACCGAAAGCATGGTTTCCTTTGCCTCGGCAAGGTCTCCCTCTTTGTAAAGAATGATGGCGTAAACCGATTTGGCCTCATATCTTACATTCTGAGGAATCTTTTCACCAAGCACCCACATTATCATTTTCTTAGCCTTTTTAAGACTTCCGAACTTAAGCTCTAAAAAGGCGTAACGGATTTTGGTCATATTATCCGTCTTTGCACCGTAAGCACCCTTTTCAAAGGCGGCAAGCCCTTCCTCGATTTTACCCTCGTTTATAAGACCGCTTCCCTTGTATATATAATAATACTTCCACCTGGGAACCCAGTTGAAAAGAAGATAAAAAAACAAAAATACAAGTATAAAAATCAATATTTTCATTCCGACTTATACCCTCCTTAAAAAGCAACTGAAAATAATAAGCCCAATTGTACATCATATCATTTTGATTATACTACAAAGCTTAAGTAATTTCAATATATTTTAACATAAAAATACTTACAATTTTATCAAAATAGTATTTGAAATATTGTACATTTTATAGTATAATAGACTAAATAAATATGTTCACTGTTTTGGGAGGATTAGAAAATGATTCACAAATACCGTATGTTCGGGCTTAACATTGTACTTGATATTAACAGCGGAAGCGTTCATATTCTTGACGATTTATCCTATGAGCTTCTTGATTATGACGTTAAGGGAGTTAGTGAGCCCACAGAAGAAATGTTTAATATAAATGCATCTTCCGATGAAATTAAGGAGGCTTTTTCCGAGCTTAAGGCTCTTCAGGAAAAGGGGGAGCTTTTTTCAGAGGATTACTTAACCGTTGAGGATATAAAAAAATTCCGTTTAAATCCGCCGGTCAAGGCACTTTGTCTGCATATCTGTCATGACTGTAATTTAAGATGTAAATACTGCTTTGCGGAAACAGGCACCTTCCACGGAGAAAGAAGCATGATGTCAAAGGAGGTAGGTCTTGCCGCAATTGATTTTGTTATTAAAAATTCGGGCAAGAGAAAGAATATCGAAATTGACTTTTTCGGCGGTGAGCCTTTGATGAACTTTGATGTGGTAAAGGCTATTGTTGACTATGCAAACGAGCAGGGTAAAATCCACGGTAAAAACTTCCGATATACCCTTACCACCAACGGAATGCTGCTTGACGATGAGATAATTGACTACTTAAATAAAAATATGAGTAATATCGTTTTAAGCCTTGACGGAACAAGGGAAACAAACGACTTTTTAAGACCTGATATCAACCGTCAGGGAAGCTATGACAAAATCGTTGATAACTACAAAAAAATTGCAAAATTAAGAAATCAGGATAACTACTATGTACGAGGCACCTTCACCGCTCACAATCTCAATTTCACAAAGGATATCCTGCATATTGCGGATTTAGGCTTTGAGCAGACCTCTATGGAGCCGGTTGTTCTGTCAAAGAACCACGCTCTTGCAATAAAAGAGGAGCATCTTGATACTATTAAGAAGGAATACGAAATTCTTGCAGAGGAATATTTAAAGAGAATTAAAGAAGGCAAGGGCTTTAACTTCTTCCACTTTATGATTGATTTAGAGCAGGGTCCCTGTGTTATAAAGAGAGTTTCGGGCTGCGGTGCGGGAAGCGAGTATGTTGCGGTTACACCTACAGGTGAAATCTATCCCTGCCACCGTTTTGCAGGTGAAAAGGACTATAAGATGGGTGATGTTTTCGAGGGCACCTTAAGAGAGGATTTAAAGAGCCTGTTTATAAATGACAATGTTTATTCCAAAAAGGAATGTCAGGAATGTTTTGCAAAATTCTATTGCAGCGGCGGCTGTCATGCCAATAATATCCTGATAGAGGGAAATATTGATACACCGTATAAAATCGGCTGTGAAATGGAAAGAAAAAGAGTTGAATGTGCTATTGCAATAAAGGCAAAGCTGGCAACAGAATAACCTTTTTTAAGCGAGTTGCTGCCAACAAAAAAAAGCACGGTTTTTACACCGTGCAGGATTTTTGAAATTACGCTTCGAATTCCTTTAAGTCTGCGATTATATTATCGCATTCGTCAGAGTGAATTCTTAAGGTCATAGGCTTTGAAAGATCAAGTGAAAAGATACCCATAATTGATTTTGCATCAACAATATATCTTTCGGTTACAAGGTCGATATCGCAGTCATACATACTAACCATATTAACGAATTTCTTAACGTTTGTGATTGTGTTTAATGATACTTTGATTTCTTTCATAATTTTGTACCTCCATTTAATTTTTTCTAAAACTATGGTACAATATTTTGAAAAAAATGTCAAGAAAAAGAAAGGATTTTTAAATGAAAATAGGTTTTTGTACCTTAGGCTGTAAGGTTAACCAGTATGAAACCGAAGCCATAAAGGAAATTTTCATAAAAAACGGCTGGGAAGAGGCTGATTTTAACGGTGTCTGCGATGCATATATTATAAACACCTGCTCGGTTACCCATCTTTCCGACCGGAAATCCCGTCAGATGATAAACCGAGCTCACCGTAACAATCCCAACGGGATTATTGCAGTCTGCGGCTGCTATGCTCAGATGTCTCCCGAAGAGGTTTCGGCTATTGAAGGGGTGGACATTGTAGTAGGCACAAAAAACAAGCTTGAAATTTTCCGACTTGTTTCGGAAGGGAAAAAAGCAAATACCGTTACCCCCGTTGACAAAGAGGATTACGAGGATATGGAGATAACCCTTTTCGAATCCAAAACCCGTGCCATAATAAAGGCACAGGACGGCTGTAACAACTTCTGCTCCTACTGTATTATTCCCTATGCAAGAGGCAGAATAAGAAGCAGAGCTCTTCAGAGCATTTATGAGGAGTGTGTAAGGCTTTCGGAAAACGGTTTTTTAGAGATAGTTCTTGCGGGAATTCATATATGCTCCTACGGAAAGGATTTTAAGGATGTTACTCTTCTTGACCTTCTTGAAAAAATCCATCAGATTGAGGGAATAAAAAGAATCCGTTTAAGCTCAATCGAGCCCAACGCCTTTACCGATGAATTTATAGAGGGGTTAAAAAGACTTCCCAAGGTTTGCCGCCATTTCCATATTTCCCTTCAGAGCGGATGTGATGAAACCTTAAAGAGAATGAACAGACGCTATGACTCCGCCTTTTATATGGAGGTTGTAAGGAAGCTTACAAAGGCCTTCCCTGACTGTACCGTTACTACCGATTTAATTGTTGGCTTTCCGGGAGAGACTGAAGAAGAATTTGAAAAAAGCCTTGAATTTATTAAAAAAATACCCTTCTATCAGATTCACACCTTTAAGTATTCGGTAAGAGAAGGAACCAAAGCGGCTTCAATGCCCAATCAGCTTCCACCCGAAATAAAGGAGGAAAGAAGCAAGGCGGTAATCAGACTTTCAAAGGAAAAGGAAAATGAATTCAAAAAAAGCTTTATAAATTATGAAGCAGGAATTATCCCCGAAACCCTTGACGGTGACGGCTTTTATATGGGGCATACCTCAAATTATCTGCCCGTCTTTGTAAAAAGCGATGAGGATATAAGGGATAAGCTGGTTAAAGTAAAAATAACCGATTATAAAAATAACAGGCTAATCGGAAAAATTATATAAAGGAGGCCTGAAAAATGGATGAATTAAATCAAAAACTTATTACTTTCCATAAAAACTGCAGGCAGTTTATTGAAGGCTGTGATAAATTAGAGGAAGCAGGCTTATGGAACAAGGAAGCTTTAGGAGAAATGGAAGCATTTTATCTTAACGATATGGCAAGTGTTGTAATTCGTCTTATCGCTCTTGATAAAAATATTTCGGAAAAAGAGGTTAAATACCTCAAAGAAAGCTTTGGCTTTAGTTACACAGTCGATGAGCTTGCCATAGTTTATGAGAACTCAAAGGAAAATCTTCAGGAATATTTTGACGAGGATTTGTCAAATGCCGTAAAATACCTGTGGGAGCTTGACCGTGAACTTGCCGATTGCTATCAGAAGCTGCTTTATTTAATATGTGATATTATTGCATCAAGCGACGGCATAGTGCTTACTATGGAAAAGAAAGAAATTGAAAGATTAATGGCTATGTGTAAGCCACAATAAAGGAGAGAATATTATGAAAGTTGAAACATTAAGAGCCGATATGGTAACGGCAATGAAGGAAAAGAACAAGCTTTTGAAGGACACCGTTTCCTCACTTATTGCAGCTGTTAAAAAGGTGGCAATTGACGAGGGCGTAAGAGAGGATATCCCCGAGGAGCTTGTGGACAGAGTTATCTTAAAGGAGCTTCAGACAGCAAAAGAGCAGATTGATACCTGCCCCGATGAAAGAGCGGAGCTTAAGGCTGAATACAAAGCAAGATATGATATAATCTCAACCTATGCTCCAAAACAGCTTTCCGAGGAAGAAATCATCAAGGTTGTAACCGAAAAGTTTGCAGAGGTGCTTGCTACAAAGAATAAAGGGCTTATTATGAAAACTGTTATGGGCGAGTTAAAGGGCAAGGCAGACGGAAAGCTTATTAACCAGGTAGTAGCAAAGCTTTGCGAGTAAAAAAACGTAAAAAAAGCGCCTATTAAACGAAAAAAACCACTCGACGTATCTTAATACGCCTTCGGGCTTCGGGTAATAATCACTTTTTGTGATTATTACCTTTTTTTCGTTTAATAATCATCTTTTTTATACGTTCTTTTGGGGGAACGTATTAAAATAAATCGTTTTTTTAATATATTTTTTACTAAAATTACTGTAAAATAAACCAATTGACTACTTTGATTATATGATGTATAATAAAGTTGCAAAATGCAACAAGATAGAAAATGGCCATAAAAAAGATTCTTGTAAAAGTTAAAAGATGTAATGTGCAAAAAGAAAGGAGCATAATTTATGAAATTTTATTATATGACAAGTAATAAAAAGAACTTTACAAATCAGAGAAAAAACGATATAATTAACGAAAATAAGATTACACAAAGGAATGTTAATTTATTCCCACTAAATGACATGCAAAAAGCAAATATCAAATCAGCAAAAAAAGCAATGGATAATGGTGTGATTTCTCAAAAGCAGTATGAAGATAACCTTAAATTAAACGGGATTAACAGGACTGAAAAAGAAAATTCTTCTACATTTAAGTTGCCTAATGAAAAACTTGAACTTGAAAGATTAAAAAAAATCACAGGAGAATATAATCTTTCTAAAATTAGTCCTGATAAGCTTGAAGATAGTATTCGTTTAAAAAAGAAAACTTCAGATGATTACTATAAAATCTTTTCAAATATATCCGAAGAACAAAAAAGACTTGACGAAGCACTTGGGGCTAAAACAGATTTTTCAATTTCTAATTTTGAAAATAATTATGATATGTTTAATCAAGAAGAAAAAGAAATGATTACACATAAGATGCAATTATTACTTAACAACAATGGATATACCAATAATAAAGGATTTCGTCTGAAAACAGATGGTATATTTGGAAATAACACGAGAGAAGCTTACGAAAAATATAAAAAAGATAATGAAAAAGATTATATAGAAGCGATAGAAAATAAAAAGATATTCACTAATTCCATTGAAACTTCTCCCGTAAGATATGAAGGAAAACTACGAACTGCACAAGAGGATTTGCCAAAAAAATATATATCCTACTCTAATATGCCGAAAACTATAAAACAGTCCCCCGCAAATCAAGCTGTGGAAACGTATTACTCTTATGAAGAGTTTGATCATCCCGATGACGTGAAAAAAAAAGCTGACAACCCTAAAATTGTTGAGAAAGCAAATAAAGTAATTCAAGACCATGCCACATACATAAAAAATGCAGCTCAAAAATTTGGGGTAAATCCCGGAATATTAGGTACTTGTATTTATGCAGAACAAGTGCTAAATGTCAATATAATGGATACTCTTACAGATGTGTATGCAGGAAATAGAGGGATTGATACATCGATAGGCGTTTCTCAAGTTAAACTTTCTACAGCAAAAGATATGGAAGATTTGGGATATATGCCAAAAATTGAATCCTCAAAAGATGGTTCGTTAAGTAGCTTTATAGGATTAGATGAAAATATCCAGAGAGTTGAAGCTCTGAGTAATCCTGAAACTAATATAATGTATGCCGCAGCGTATCTTAAATATTTTCAGGACATATGGGAAAAAGCATTTCCGGAAATTGACGGAAGAACTGCAATATTGGCAACACTTTACAATTTAGGACATAAAATAACGTCTCCAAACTCAAATCCAAAGCCAAATGATTTTGGTAGATTTGCAAGAAATAATTATTTTCATGTTAACAGATTGCTTGGTTTATAAAGGAGAAAATTAAAAATGAAGAAGATTATAAAAATTTTTATTTTATTTGTACTGATTCTTTTTATTGCCTTTTGGGGGTTATCTATATTAAAATGCGAAATTCTGACTTATCTATACGGAGAACAGTTTGCTCAGATGTATCGGGAATACACTATGATAGACGATATTGACTATTTTAAAGTGCTGAATTATTCAAAGGATAGTGCACGTGTATATTATGTTGGATTAGAACGTTCCAGCGGTAGCGTTCTCAGATTTTGCAAAGAAAACGGTAACTGGCGTAACAGAGGTTGGAATGTTATCTGGTCTACCTCCGGAAGTGCCGATGGTTTTATGTGGCCATATATAAGATAAAAATTTAAGGAGAATAAAATTCTTAAAGTAATTATCATAATTTATTCTCGGTTAGCCGTCGGAGAGCTATCCGAACTCGCCTCAAACCCTTAAAAATAGGCTTTTTCTTCGTTGTCGGTTTCGATATACCTTGTATTATCAAAACCTTCCGCCTTGAAAAATCACAATTTTAAAGGGTT
>SVKB01000020.1 GCA_015068665.1 Oscillospiraceae bacterium
AAGTTGTTGGCAATATGCCAATCATCATACAAAGACACAAAAGCATACATAGCACTTTTTTCAATGTTCATTCCTTCTTTCTTTATAATATAGTAAATTTTTATTGTTTATCATCTTGAACCGCCGCATCGTCCGCCGCCGGAAAAACCGCCTCCACCGCCAAAAGCTTTAAAATCAGGCTTTTTCATCGTTGTCAATTTTAATATACCCGCGTATTATTAAAATCTTCCGCCTTGAAAAATCACAGATTTAAAAGCTTATGGTCTAAAAGATTTATTGTCTGGATTTTTTCGGGCAATGCAAGGCAAAAACGGAGTGAATACCAACGTATTTGCGAGTATTTTAACGAAGCAGTGACGGAAAAATCCGACAAAAAACGGGTTCGGATATCAACACATCTGCTTAAGTAATAGTGTTACTGTTTTTTTCATAGTAAAATTCCTCCATAAACTATATTTTTTTAACACTCTTTCTGATAATTAAAATACTGAATTTTAATTACCGTATGTTATAGTAATTATACATCGTACACTGATGTGCGATGCAAGGGCTTTTCAGTATTTTTTTAATTAGTGCATTCTTCGTAGATCAGACATTCCTTACGATCACTGCCAATATAAAGTATTATATCCTTTTTTTCTGTTTTGGTTGTCTGTTTTTATTATACAGGTTTCCGGAAGAAGGAATAGGGAATAAGTAAAATCGACAAGGTTCTTTTGAACCTTGTCGATTTTTGGAGCTGGTGGCGTGACTTGAACACGTGACCTTCTGATTACGAATCAGATGCACTACCGACTGTGCTACACCAGCATATTATATTTATAAAAAAAGAGCGAAAGGCCGAATGGCATTTTTCGCTCAATCCTTTATTTTGAATTTTGCATTTTTGCATTCTGCATTAGCTATTATAACCCTTTTTTATAATTAAGTCAATAACTTCGTCTACATATTTATTACAAATTTTTTCGTCATCCGCTTCAGCCATAACACGTATTACAGGCTCGGTGCCGCTTTTTCTCAGAAGCAGCCGTCCCCTGCCGTTAAGCTTATTTTTAATCTCTTCAGCTTTTTTTAAGATATCTTCATCCGTAAGCACAGTATCCTTATCAGCCACCTTAATATTTTTGGTAACCTGGGGATATCTTATAAAGCCGTCACTTAATTTTGAGGCGGGAAGCTTACTTTCAATATAAGCCTCCATTAGCTTTATTGCAGTTATAAGACCGTCTCCCGTGGAGGCGTACTTAGAAAAAATTATATGTCCCGATTCCTCACCGCCCAAAGAATATCCCCCATCCTTTATGGCTTCGTAAACATATTTATCACCCACATCGGTCTGTATATAGGAAATTCCCGCTTCACCAAGAGCCTTATAAAGACCGAAGTTTGACATAACAGTTGTTACTACGGTATTTTTTATAAGCTTATCTCTTTTTTTCATATATTTACCGTAGATATATAAAATATGGTCCCCGGTAATAACATTTCCCATTTCATCAACCGCCAGGCATCTGTCCGCATCACCGTCAAAGGCAAAGCCTATATCAAGACCGTTATCAAGCACCAGCTTTTGCAAATTTTCTATATGGGTTGACCCGCAGTTTACATTTATATTAAGACCGTCAGGCTCGTTGCCTGTTACAAAGGTTGTTGCACCAAGAGTATCAAATATGCTTTTTGCAAGCATCCAGGTGCTTCCGTTGGAGCAGTCAAGCCCCACCCTTATCCCCTTATAGGACTTTATGGCAAGGCTTATAAGATATCCGGTGTAGCGATTTCTTCCCTGTGCATAGTCCACCGTTCTTCCGATTCCGCTTCCCGTTGCATAAGGAATTTTTGCTGTTTCATTGTCTAAATATGCTTCCACCTCGCTTATAATTGTTTCCGACATTTTTTCTCCACGGCTGTTAATAAGCTTTATACCGTTATCATAATAGGGATTATGACTTGCCGAAATCATAACGCCAAGGTCAAAATCCTCTGTTCTTACAATATATGAAACCGAGGGTGTGGTGGTAACATGAAGAAGGTATGCATCCGCACCCGAAGCCGTAAAGCCTGCGGAAAGTGCGTATTCAAACATATAGCTGGATCTTCTTGTGTCTTTACCTATAACCACCTTGCATTTATGCTCTTTTCCGTAATACCAGCCCAAAAACCTGCCTATTTTAAATGCGTGCTCCACGGTAAGATTGACATTTGCCTCACCGCGAAAGCCGTCAGTTCCGAAATATTTCCCCATAATATTACTCCTTTATTTTTTCCACTATTTCATTTTCTCTCTTATATATGGAATTTTTTTCTATAACTCCCCTTACCATTGAAAGAGGGTAAATATTTGTGTTTTTTCCGATAACGGTTCCCGGGCATAAAACAGCGTGACAGCCGATTTCAACATTATCACCCACCATTGCCCCGAGTTTTTTAAGTCCTGTGGGAATATTTATCCCTTTCCCTTTAACGGTAACTAAGCTTTTATCGCTTTTAACATTGGAGGTAAGCGCTCCTGCGCCGAAGTGGGACATATAGCCAATAACCGAATCTCCGATATAGTTATAATGAGGCACCTGAACCTTATCAAACAAAATACAGTTTTTAAGCTCACAGGAATTTCCCACCACGGCACCTTTCCCCACAATAACACTGCCCCTTATATAAGCACAGTGCCTTATTTCGGCACCTTTGTCAATAATCAGAGGTCCGTTAAGGCATGCTGTGGGAGAAACCGATGCGGATTTTTCAATCCAGATGTTTTCCCCTTTTTGCTCGTAGCTGTTACCAAGGTCTTTTCCTGAGTTTATTATAAAGGCTTTTATTTTACCAAGTATCTCCCAGGGATATTCCCTGTCCGCAAAAAGCTCCTTTGCCAATGTATTTTCCAAATTATATAAATCTTTTATCTTCACTTGTATCACCCCGACAAAAATAAACTTTATACAATAATTATATTCTGAAATCATAAAAAATAGCTTTACATTTATTTCTTGATATGATATAATTATAAAAAAAACGGGAGGCTAAAAAAATGAAAAAAATAATTTCTCTTTTAATCAGCTTTGCAATGCTTCTTTCGGTTATTCCGACGGTGCCGTCTTTTGCAGAGGACGAATCTTTATTTTTTGAAGATTCCTTTGAAAACGGAATGGATAACTGGGTTTACGTGTCAAAGCTTTGCGATGAATCCAATGCTTTTTTAACAGAGGATAATGCGTTTGACGGTAAAAATGCCGTTTGCCTTAAGGATACCTTTACAGACAATATGACAGGCTTTAAAACAAAGAATATGCCTGTTACCGAAGGCTACATATATAAAATAAGCGGTGCTGTTTTTCATGCTGACGGAAGCGGAGGAACACCCTATTTAAACTTTTTTAACGAAGAAGGTAAAAAAATCGGCGGTGTTTCCGCAACTACAACAGCGAAAAACACCTGGACTGAGGTTACAAATGCCATGCAGGCTCCAAAAGGGGCAAAAACCGTGCAGGTTCTTGTTATAGGCGGAAGTGCGGCAGTTGGCACATCTTATATAGATAAAATAAAGGTTACCGAGCAAAAAAGTAAAATTATTGAATATCCTGATGATCCCGATTCTTTAAAAGACGGAGACCTTATGTTTTCCGACAATTTTGAAGACGGAACCATTCAATGGAGAGTTGGCGGTGCCGGTGCCGACGGTCATTTTACTTTGGAAAATGAGTATTTTACCGAAGGCAGCCATTCACTGAGAACCAAGGATACAAATACAGATAATGCCACCTCCTTTATGACGGTAAAAATTCCTATTTCTCCAAGCCAGACCTATACTGTTTTAGCAGATACCATGGTTTTATCCGGTGATCCTGCAAAAATAGTTGTAAGACTTTTCAATAAGGACAATCAGAGAATCACCAGCCTTACCGTGGCAAACTCGGGCCGAAAAAGCTGGGGGCAGAGTAAGCTTACCTTTACTACAACCGCTGATACGGTTTCTTATGAAATATATATTGCCACAACATCCAAGTCGGTTGGCGAAGGGCTTATAGACAATATCCGTCTGTATAAAGGTACTGTGGAACAGCCTGCCGATTACAGCAAAGCAAGTACACCGGATTTAAAAAATGTTGATTTTACATTTAAAGATACCTACGAAATGCCGGAATTCAAGCCCACAATAGGCCATCCGAGAGTATATTTTAATAAAGATGATATAGAAACTATAAAGAAGAATGCATCTCATCCCCAGAATGCTTCTGCTTATAAACAGCTTTTAAAGGAAATTTCCTCTACTGCTGACGGCTCTTTAAAGTCCACTGAAGGAAACAACCTTAATTCTGCAACAATGGGAATTATTCAGGCTAAGGCATTTTACTATGCAGTGTGGGGAGATGAAGCAAAAGGAAGAGAAGCAATTTCCATGCTTCATAACTTTCTTGACGATGCAAATCCTTACGCATCCGAATACAATGCTCAGGGTTATCTGGTATTTACCGTTGCAGCAGTATATGACTGGTGCTATCCGCTTCTTACCAAAGAAGATATGAGACGCTTCCAGAATGGCGGTATGGAAGCCGCGTCTACTACCGAAGCAGGCTTCCCTCCCGTTAAAGGCTCGGTGGTTATAGGTCATAGTGCAGAAGCAATGATTCTTCGCGACCAGATGGCATTTGCCCTTGCAGTTTATGATGAGCGACCTGACATTTATAAAAATATTGCAGGAAGATATTTTGAAGAATCAGTTCCGTCGGTAAGATTTCTGGCAGACGGAAAATCCTCCATGTTCGGTAATTCCTATGCAAACTACCGTTACCAGTGGGAGGTTATAAATGCATTTATGATGGATACTGTAGGTATTCCTAAGATTTTCGGAGATAATCATCAGTATACACTTTACTGGAACCTGTATGCAAGACGTCCTGACGGTTCAATGATTCACGATGGTGACTCGGTTTCTCAGAATCAGAATATGTATACATACGACGAAAGAGGAACAAGAGCATACTTCTTAGCAGGAAACTATTATAAAGACCCCTATCTTAAGGGCGAAGCCTTAAGACACAATAACGGAATTATAATCGGGGAAAATTCAAGCAATCAGACCTTAAGCTCAATAGAGGTGCTTTGCTTTAACGACCCTTCCGTTGAATATAAATCGGTAAGAGAGCTTCCTCTTTCCTACTATGCTCCTGCACCGAGAGGTGAAATGATAGCAAGAACAAGCTGGGCAGAGGGTCAGACTTCTCCTGCAGTTGTTGCACAGATGAAGGTTGACGAATACTGGACACAGGGCCACGACCATGTTGACTCGGGAGAATTTGAAATTTACTATAAGGGCGCTCTTGCCAATGATACAGGCTATTATCAGGCAGGAAGAGAAGGCTCAAATAAAGAAAATACAGGTAATACCGTTTACGGTACAGTTCATTTCTATAACTACCAGATAAGAACAATTGCTCATAACTGTATGTTAGTCTTTAACCCTGATGAGGATGTTAAAGAGTCTTATATGGGCTATGCAAACGACGGCGGTCAGATTATGACAAGTAAATCAGTCCGTCCGATAAACTCCCAGAAGGATATTTCGGAGGATTTAAACCGTGCCGCAACCGTAATGGGCAGAGAAATCGGCACCGATACCGTTCAGCCCGATTACACATATATAAAGGGTGATTTAGCCAAGGGCTACGGCGAAAAGGTACCGGGCTACGAAAGAAGCATGATGTTTTTAAATCTTAAAAACTCCGATACTCCTGCGGCAATGGTAGTATTTGACCGCGTGGTTGCAAAGGATAAAGGATATGAAAAGAAATGGGTGCTTCACGGTCTTAATGAGCCTCAGATAAACGGCACAAGAACAGTATTCAAAGATACAAGAGAAGGCTATAACGGTAAATTAACCGTTGATACCCTTCTTCCGAAAGCGGATAATCTTACAATTTCAACTATAGGCGGAAAAGGTCAGGAATACCTGGTTAACGGTATTGACTACTGGGCACAAACCTTAGAGGGTAAATTCAATGAAGGAGGCGGCTACCGTATTGAGGTTTCTCCAAAGGAAAAGAACGAAAAAGACTACTTCTTAAATGTTCTTCAGGTTGCCGATGCAGATTCCCAAAAAGAACCTTTAGCTTCCGAAATGATTGAAGCTTTGACTCACACAGGTGTTAAAATTGCCGACAGAGTTGTTTTATTTAGTAAAGAAAAAGACAGAGTATCTTCCGAAGTTTCCTTTACCGTTTCGGGGGAAGGAAATTATAAATATACCGTTGCAGATTTAACTGATGGCACATGGCAGGTTAAAAAGGACGGTGTAGACTATGTACAGATAGTTGCCACAAAGGATGGCGGTGTCGGCTCCTTTGAGGGAACTTCGGGTAATTACACACTAACCTATCTTGGTGCTTACGGCGAAAAGGTATTTACCTCAACTCCACTTTATACTGACGGTATCAATATAAAATTAGAACCTCAGAACAGATATGTTTATTCTGATGTTGAGCCCTTTATTCAGAACGGCAGAACCTTAGTTCCTATGCGTGCAATATTTGAAGCACTGGAAGCAAATGTTTCCTGGGATGATGCTACGGCAACAGCAACGGGAGAAAAGGACGGAACGGTTGTTAAAATCACAAGGGATTCCGATACAGCTTATGTAAACGGCAAGGAATATAAATTAGATGCTCCCGCACAAATTAAGGACGGAAGATTTGTTGTTCCCGTAAGATTTATCGCTGAATCCTTCGGTGTTACGGTTGACTGGGATGCTTTCTCAAAAACTGTTTTAATTCAGGGACAGGGTGCTATTCAGAGTAATATATATACAGGCGAATTTATCTCTAAGCATAACATCCCCAATGCTCTCCCCGTATATAAAATTGAACAGTCGGGAGACGATGGTGCAGGCGATACCATAGCCTTCGCATTTGATAATATAATGTCCACCAACTGGGCAGTTAAAGAGGACGATATGGGAAATCCCGGATGGGGAATCTTCGACTTAGGCTCGGTTAAAACAATTGACAGCATAAGTACAGCCTATATGAGAGGCGGAGAAAGAAAATATACCTTCTCAGTCTATGTATCGGAGGACGGTGTTAACTATACCTTGGTTAAGGATAAGCTTCAGTCACCGGGAACAGGCTTACAGCTTGATACATACGACTTAGGCGGAGTTAAGGGTAGATTCGTTAAGTATGTGGGATACGGAAATACTGCAAACAGCTGGAACAGTATAACTGAGATAGTAATCTCCGGAAAATAGGGGAGATGTTAAAATTCCCCGGACTTTGCAAAGCGGAGCTTTGCAGTTTTATTCGCCTTACGGCGAGTGATATTTGCTGTTAGCAAGTGATATTGCTGCGCAGTGGTATTGTGCTTCGCACAGTTTAATAAAGGCGGATAAAATACCACTGAAACCGTCAGGTTTCAATAACACTTTTGATTTATCAAAAATATCACTCCGTACAAGGTACGGAATAACACTAATGTTAAATACGCTTGATAAAATAAGGAATAAATCGCAAAGCGATTTATAGAATTAAAAGCTTTGCATTTTGAACGAAAATCCCCTCTCGATGTATTTAATACACCTTCGGGTGATTTTCGTCCAATCCAGGAAATTTTTCCTATCTCCCGTTTTATGACGGCGGCATCGAGCCACCGACATAAAAAGATGTTAAAATTCCCCGGACCATTTGCGAAGCTTTGTAGTTTTATTCGCCTTACGGCGAGTGATATTTGCTGTTAGCAAGTGATATTGCTGCGCAGTGGTATTGTGCTTTGCACAGCTTAATAAAGGCGGATAAAATACCACTGAAACCGTCAGGTTTCAATAACACTTTTGATTTATCAAAAATATCACTCCGTACAAGGTACAGAATAACACTAATGTTAAAGACGCTTGATAAAATAAGGAATAAATCGCAAAGCAAAATAGTATAAATAGTAAAATGTGTCTGTATAATATACAGGCACATTTATTTGTATGTTACATTAATATATTAAGGTATAAATCCCTATGGGATTTTCGATATGTTTTGGCTTAGCAAAACTCGATATGTGCTTCGCACTCGATATGTTTCTTTGAAACTCGATATGTTGCCTTACGGCAACGAGAAAAGGACGGATGCCGAATGGCATATCCGTCCTATCCTTAATGTTGACATAAGTCAACAATTCATGATTTTTTAAAAATCAATTCATGTTATCTCATGTTATCGAATAGATAACAATTCATGCACCGTAAGGTGCAATTCACTATGCCGCTTGCGGCATATCATTTTGCATTCTGCACTCTGAATTCTGCATTCTGCATTTATACGGCATGCTTGCCTTCCTTCCTGATTTTAAATCTATTCCTCAAACAGGCTTATCTGTGTTTCCTCGCTCTTCTGGAAGCAACCTACCGCAGGAATATTTTTGGTGCGATAATAATCGGGGTCCTTAAGACGGGTTCGTGAAAGCTCGGTTATCTTCTTAAGCTTTGCGCCCTTTCTTAAGGTCATAACATTTACGCCGATTGAGTTTCTCGTGGTTTTTAAGCTTACTGAGGTGGTATTGAATACAAGGATTTTACCTGTATTTGCATACATAACCATATCGCAGTCCTCGGAAAGATAAAGGATTTTGCAAAGCTTTTCCTTTAAGCTGAAGCTGTTGATAAGCTTTTTACGGTTTGCCTTGGTTTCATAGGATTCAAGAGGAATTTTTGCCACCTTACCGTTTTCGTAGGCAAAAAGGAACATTCCCTTATATTTATAAGTTGGGAACACATCAATTATTTCCTCGTTCGCTTCGCACTCAAGGACACTCTTTAAATATTCTCCCATCTGGCTTAATTTACAGTCGGGAAGTGAAGAAATCTTAAGCTTATAGCTGTTGGCAAGAGAGGTAAAGATTATAATCTCACCAACATTGGTTTCGTCAATTTCCTTGATCACCTTGTCATTTTCCTTAAGCTTGTGCTCGCCGCCTGCGCGAAGTGAGGTAAGAGGAATTTTCTTTAAGTAGCCCTCTTTTGTAAGGAAAAGCTTAAGATTGTAATCCTCAACCACCTCTTCGGTAGAATAGGATTCAACCTCTCCCGATTCTAAAATTACGGTCTTTCTTTCCTGCCCGAATTTTTTCTTGATTTCTTTAAGCTCGTTTTTGATGTATTTCTTAATAAGCTTTACATCCTCCAAAAGCTCGGTTAATTCCTCGATTTCCTTTTTAAGGATATCTATATCGGCAAGTCTTGTAAGGATATAGTTTTTATTAAGGTTTCTTAACTTGATTTCCGCAACATACTCTGCCTGAACCTTATCAATGGAAAAGCCCTTCATAAGGTTTTCGATAACCTGATCGTCATCCTCGGTGTTTCTTACGATTTCAATTGCCTTGTCAATATCAAGAAGTATTTTCTTCATACCGTTAAGTAAATGAAGCTTTTCACTCTTTACGCCGATTTCGTATCTTGTCTGTCTTTTAATACAGTTAATACGGAAATCGCACCACGCCTCGATAATACCCTTTACACCCAGCACCTGAGGCATTTCATCAACAAGAACATTTAAGTTACAGGGGAAGCTGTCCTCTAAAGGTGTCATCTTAAAGAGCTTAAGCATAAGAGCATCCGGGTCCACTCCCCTTTTAAGCTCGATTGCAAGCCTTAAGCCGTTTAAGTCAGTTTCGTCTCTTACGTCATTTATCTCTTTGATTTTACCTGCCTTTACAAGCTCGATTATTTTTTCCATTATAATTTCAACGCTTGTGGTATAAGGAATCTGGGTAACCTCAATTATATTGCTTTTCTTATCGTAATTATAAAGGGAACGAAGCTTGAAGCTTCCTCTTCCGGTATTTAAAATTTCCGCCATCTGCTCCCTGTCATAAATAAGAAATCCGCCCGTTGAAAAGTCGGGAGCCTTGATATAGTCCAGTATGTCGCAGTTCGGATGGTCAAGGTAGGCAATAACCCCGTCGCAAACCTCATTTAAATTAAAGCTTGGAATATTGGATGCCATACCAACCGCAATACCCTGATTGGCATTTATCAAAATTGTGGGGAAGGTAACGGGAAGCAGTGCAGGCTCCTTCATGGTGCCGTCATAGTTATCCACCATATCCACGGTATCCTTATCAATATTTTTAAATATTTCTGCGCAGATTGGCTCTAATTTCGCTTCGGTATAACGGGAGGCGGCAAATGCCATATCCCTTGAATAAACCTTACCGAAGTTACCCTTTGATTCAACTAGAGGATGAAGAAGGGTTTCGTTACCTCTTGTAAGACGGACCATGGTCTCATAAATCGCCATATCCCCGTGAGGGTTTAATTTCATGGTCTGACCTACTATATTTGCTGATTTGGTTTTATTGCCCTTTAAAAGCCCCATTTTATACATAGTGTATAAAAGCTTACGGTGAGAAGGTTTGAACCCGTCAATTTCGGGAATTGCACGGGATATTATTACACTCATTGCATAGGGCATATAGTTGGTTTTAAGCGTTGATACTATTGATTGCTCTGTAAAATTCATAACAATTAACTGATATCAAGGAATTCCATATAGTCCATACCGTAATCCCTGATATAATCCTTCCTTCCCTGAATATTATCCCCTAAAAGAAGCTCAAACATTTCCTGAGTTTTTGAAACGTCATCAGGCATAACCTTTATAAGTCTTCTTGTTTCGGGATTCATTGTGGTCTGCCACATCATCTCAGGGTCATTCTCACCAAGACCCTTCGAGCGCTGAATGGTATATTTACCCTCGATTTTATTTAAAATCTCGTTCTTTTCCCTTTCGTCATAGGCAAAATAGGTTTCCTTGCCGTGGGTAATCTCAAAAAGCGGTGATTCCGCTATATAAACCTTTCCCATATCAATTAAAGTGGGAGCAAGGCGGTAAATCATAGTTAAAATAAGAGTTCTTATCTGGAAACCGTCCACATCCGCATCGGTACAGATTATAACCTTGTTCCAGCGAAGCTTTTCTATATCAAAGGCGGATAAATCCTTGGAGTGCTTGGACTTTATTTCAACCCCACAGCCTAAAACTCTCATAAGGTCGGTAATGATTTCCGATTTGAAGATTTTATCATACTCTGCCTTTAAGCAGTTTAAGATTTTACCTCTTATAGGCATAATTGCCTGGAATTCGGCATTTCTTCCCTGAACGCAGGAGCCCTTCGCCGAATCACCCTCCACAATGTAAACCTCGCGCTTTTCAATATCCTTGGTTCTGCAGTCAACGAATTTATTTATCTTATTTGTTATATCCATCTTGGCATTAAGCTTACCCTTGATGTTAAGCTTTGCCTTTTCCGCATGCTCACGGCTCTTTTTATTGATAAGTACCTGCTCAACAATTTTTTCCGCTTCCTTGACATTTTCCACGAAATAAATTTCAAGCTGCTCCTTTAAGAACTCGGTCATTGCATCCTGGATAAATTTATTTGTTATTGCCTTTTTGGTCTGGTTGGCATAGGAGGTGTAGGTGGAAAAGGAGCTGGAAACAAGAATAAGACTGTCCTCAATATCATTAAAGGTAATCTTACTGTCATTCTTGGCATACTTTCCTGCCTGCTTAATAAGCTTGTCAATAGCATAGACAAAAGCAGCTTTAACCGCCTTATCAGGTGAGCCTCCGTGCTCAAGCCAGCTGGAATTGTGGTAATATTCTATAAGATTTATGTGATTGTTAAAGCAGAAGGCAAAATTCATTTTTACCTTATAGTCCTGCTTGTCGCTTCTGTCCTTACCCATTCTCTCTCCCGAAACGGAATGGATAGCTGTAATCTCCTTACCTTCGTTAAGCTCGGTAATATAATCGGTAAGCCCGTTCTTATAGCAAAAATCCATCTGCTCAAAGCCACCGGTTTCCTTTTCGTTAAAGAATTTAAAGGTAATTCCGGGATTAACCACCGCCTGTTTCTTTAAAACGGTAATAAAATATTCAATGGGAATATCAATATCGGTAAAAACATCAAGGTCGGGAAGCCATCTTATCTTAGAGCCGGTCTTTTTATCGGGGGCTTCATGCTTTCTTAATCCGCCTACATTTTCTCCCTTTTCAAAATGAAGGGTATAAAGAGCATCGTCTCTTTTAACGGCTACATCCATATATGCCGAGGAATACTGTGTTGCACAGCTTCCCAGACCGTTAAGACCTAAAGAAAACTCATAGTTTTCTCCGTCCATTGTATTATATTTACCCCCTGCATAAAGCTCGCAGAAAACAAGCTCCCAGTTATATCGGTTTTCCTTCGGATTATAGTCAACGGGGATACCTCTTCCGTGGTCCTCAACCTCAATTGAATGGTCAAGGTACCTTCTTACCTCAATTACCTTACCGTAGCCCTCTCTGGCTTCGTCAATAGAATTGGAAAGGATTTCAAAAAAGGCATGCTTACATCCTTCGATATCATCCGAACCAAAAATAACCGCAGGTCTTTTACGGACTCTGTCAGCGCCTTTTAATGCGGATATACTACTGTTATCGTATTCTTGTTTAGCCATTGTATCCTCCTAATATTTTTATCTGAATATCATATCTATTATAGCATAAATTAACATTTTATGGCAAGTTTAATTTCTAAAGACCGCCCATTTTTAAAAGAGTCTTTAAAAAAAGCTCGTGAGCCTTTGTCATATACCTGTTTTTATCGTAGTACACATAGGTGTATCTTTTCCTGTCCGCCACCTTTTTAAGCACAACCGAGGAAGAAAACATTCCCCGCCAGGAATAGGATGGCACAAATGCAACTCCCGCACCGTTTTCCACATATCTTCTTATATAGCCGGGGTCCTCGGTAAAAACCGCAATCTCGGGACTGAAGCCTCCCAAGCTGCAAAGCTCGTTGGTTAAATAATAAAGACTGCTCCTGCTTCCCATGGTTATGAATTTTTCATTTTTCAAATCGGAAGGGGAAAGCTTTTTCTTTTCGGCAAGAGGATTTTCCTTATTTACGGCAAGCAAAATCTCATCCACGGCAAGAAGCTTTCTTTCAAGACCTTTGTGAGGAAGTATTTTATCGGTTATATAAAAATCGTAATTGGAAATATCCTCGTCCTCATAGTGATTTATAAAAAAGGAAACCTTATCGTATTTTTTACGGAACTCCTCCATAGCGTCGGTTACAATTCTGCGGTTGGTCTGGGCAAGAATTTTTATTTCACCGAAAATTCCGTCCTTATCGGAAAGCTTATCTCTTGCCTCGTTAAGCAGAAGCAGGGCTTTTTTTGTATTCTCATATAAAATTTTCCCCTGACTGCTAAGCTTTATACGGTTAGGGCTTCTTTCAAAAAGCTCAACCGAAAGCTCCTTTTCAAGTCGGTGAATACTCTGGGAAATATTGGAGGCAGGTACCGAGAATTTCTTTGCGGTTTTTGAAAAGTTTTCACTCTCTGCCGCATCACAGAAATATTTAAGCTGTAATAATTCCAAAGACTCACCTCCCGTTTTTCTATATATTACCACCTTTTAGCATAACTGTCAACATATAGTAACTATATTTTATTTCATTATTTACAATATGGTAAATAAGGGCTATAATTAAATTAACGGTGAAAAGAAATAAAAACACCGTTTACAGATATTGCATAAATTTATAAAGGAGAAATGATATGAAAAACGGAATGTTATATGTAATTATTACGGCAATTTGCTTTACGATTTTTGAACCCATAAGCAAAATCCTTACCAATGCAGGGATGAATCCTTATGCCATAACCGCCATAAGATTTTTCATCGGTGCGCTTTTCTTACTCCCCTTCTCAATAAGAGGAATTATCAAAAACAAGGTTAAGCTTAACCTTAAGGATTACCTGTTACTTACAGGTCTCGGAGTTCTTGTTATCTGCTTAAGCATGGTGCTTTTACAGTATGCGGTTAAAATCGCAGACTCCCCCACTCTTATTGCAGTTATCTTTTCATCAAACTCAATTATAACAATTGCCCTTTCGGCAATCTTCTTAAAGGCAAAATTAAACAGAACAAAGATTATCGGTATTATCCTTTGCGTAATCGGAGTTCTGGTTTCCTCGGATTTCACAGGCGGAAGCAACCTTATTTCCGTTGCCCTTGCCCTGTTATCCGCAATATCCTTCAGCTCCTACACCATTCTTTGCAAGAAATATATGACCAAGGTAAGCGGCATTATCCAGTCGGGTATTTCCTTCTTCTTAGGAAGCTTGGTGCTTATAATCGGTCTTCTGATATTTAAGATTGACCTTTTCGAAGGACTTTCCCTGTCCGTATTACCCGAGCTCTTTATGGTATCGGCAGTTGTAACAGGCATCGGCTACTGGGCATTCTTTGAAGCAATAAGAACAGGCGGCCCTCAGATTGCCGCAATGGCATTTCTGATAAAGCCGATTTTAGCTCCCTTTGCCACACTTTTAATAAATAAAATAATGCCAAATCCAAGCATAATAATTTCACTTGTTTTAGTTGTTATCGGTGCTTTTTTATGCAGCGGAGTTATAAAAGAAAAATAAAATTTACATAAAAACGACCTTATATAAAAATCACTACCCGAAAAAGAGTTTTTTCTCTTCTTCGGGTAGTTTTATATTATATTGCCCAAAAAACATTTTCTCTCCAAGACCAACCGTCGCAGAAAGCCTGTTTGTTCCTTCAGCGTCTTTTTTTATATTCTCATAATTTTTTAAATATTTGCAGCAGTGTTTATAACATGGTAATACATTTTTGTTACATCCTCATTCATATTAACGGGAATAATATGAATATCGGGGTGCTGATTCTTAAATACTACAAAAATCTGATGTGCAAACCCCTGACCAATCCAGTCAATCATATCAAAGTCAAGCACAATTTCTTTAAACTTATCAAGACAGTTCAGAACTCTTCTTGCCTGAGAACGTGATACAGGTGAGGCATCAAAAACATTTTTTAAGGGTATTATTGTTTTAGTAAAGCCACCGTCACTGTCAGTATATTTATCGAATACCTCTTTGCTTTTCTTATGGGTATAATTGGAAAGCTTCATTACTACAACGGTAGCTGATTCCTTTCCGTTCGGATTACTGATAATATTACTGCTTTGAAACTTATCCATAGTAAAAATTTTATCCTTGGAAAATATAGCAAATTCATCCATCAGCTTTGAACTGAAAAAAATCCCTTCACCGGAATGATTGGCTTTATCAGTTGTAAGCTTACCTTTAAACAGCTCACATATTGCATCCTCCGGAGTAGCCAGTCCAAAATAATTTTTGATTTTTTCAAAAATTCCGACACCGTCATCTCCTATAGCCACTCTTGTATTGAGAAAATTCTTTTTTATTATTATAATTAAATTTTCTGCTTCCGAGTGATCAATAACATTATTTACCATTTCGCTGAAAGCATATTCCCATATTTCCTGCACATTTGAAGGAAGCTCGCAGATTTGCGGTTTAAGAGTTAAATTGTATATTTGTGTTTCATTTCTGATTTCATTCTTACTTCTTGAAAAAAAATATTGAGAAGATGTCTCAACCAGTTCATATAATCCGCGTTTTACTCTTTTTATCACATTGTCGGAAACTAACTGATTAATATAAGTATGAACGGTATTTCGGTTTATATCAAAAGTCTCAGCTACTATCTGAGACGGATTTTCTGCTTTTTGTTCAATTTTTTCAAGAAGATATAAAATTATACTTTTCTTTTTTTCATCATTAAACTTCATAATAGCCCTCCTCCATTTTATTTATATTTTACATTATTATTCGCAATAAGTCAACAGTTATTCGTTTTAAACCAAAAGTTATTCGCTTTAAAATATTTTAAAGCGAATAACTCTCTATTTTTGATCTTACTAAAGAAACAAACTCTTTTTAGCCAAGAAATATCAAAACGACCTTGAAGATTTCCTTCAAGGCCGTTTTATATAAAGCTGATTTATTTTATTTTCTTTCTTCTTATATAATTATAACCAAGCACAAAAGCAATTACAAAGACTGCTGCGGCACCGCCTGCAATTAAGCCAGTATAATTCTTTACAGGCACATCTCCGGAAAATACCGGGATCCACATTATAATTAAAATAACCGCAGAACAAATTAAACTAATTGTCTTTTAATTTACCCCCTTAAAATTCTGATGGTACATTCTGACTATTGAGGTAATTGCCTGCTCGGTTGTGTAAATATCCTTTGGTGCAAATTTGTTTGCGTCCACACCAAGCATAATCCCCTGCTTGCAGGCATTCTGAACACCTGATAATGCCCAGTCAGAGATTTCACTTTCGTCATCAAATTTTAACCACACTCCCGTGGTTCCTGTTCCCGTCAGAACTCCATTTTTATAAATTCGGTCAATGATGGTTGCCGCTTCTTCTCTGGTAAGATAATCATCCGGCTTAAATTCTCCATCAGCCTTTCCTTTAATTATCCCTTCTAAATAAAGTGAAAATATCTTTTCATTAACAGTATCCTTAAACGGATTTGGAGATACCTTTTTCCATTCAGGCTTCATCGTCTTATCAAGCATATTATAAATTATCTCACAGAATTTTTCCCGTGTTACAGGCTCTTTATATGAAATATTTGTTATACCCTCTAAAAAGCCAAGCTCATAACACTCAAGAATATAATCATACGCCCACTTACTGCTGTCAATATTTTTCATTAAATCGTAATAATGCGCCATTTTTTCGATAACGGTATACGAATCAACCGCATTATAGGTAATCTTATCAATATGTATTCTTGAACCGAGCTGAATATATGTGCCGTCTTCCATATAGAAATTCATAGCGTACAACCATCCGCCGGCACCGCCGCCCTCGCTTCTTACCTCTTTTTTGAATTTCATATCCTTAAAGGAATTAACAAGCTGCGAGATTACAAGGGGTGAAGAAACAGAAAACTCCGATACACCAAGTCCGCTTTTACTGCAGCCTATTGAAATTTTTTCAATCCTTTGAGTAGATATTTTAGTCAGCTCTTCAAAAGTGCTTACTTCCTCGGTATCAATGTCGGCAATAATTTTATAAGACCTCTCGACAACCTTCTTTAAATTTTCATCAGTCGTCCTGTAGGTTAATCCGTCCTTTGCCTTAACGGTTATTCCGTTTGGTATAGTATAAGTGTATTCCGAATTATTCTTATCAATAAAGGTTATTTCATAGCTCCAGCCATCAGTTTCACCCATATATACATTAAAGGTTTTTGTATTGATAGCGCTGTATATTTCTGAAATCACCTCCTCAAGTGTGGTTGAATATTCCACACCGTCCGCACCGCTTCTTATATTTATACGGGTAATATCTTCGCCTGAAAGCCCCGTAAGCTCCTCAAAGGTATAAACATGTGCAGAAGCGCTGCCCTGTGAAGTGATACCGCCATCAGCCCTGCAGGGTAAAAAAGATACCGATAAAACCAACACAACTAACAATGACAATAACCTTTTCATAAAATCATCCTTTCCTTTGTCATCGGACTTATGAAAATTATCCGACTGCTAAACTAAAAAATGCATCACCCATATTGCAGAGTGATGCACCAAAAACGCACATAACTCCGAATGATAGGCTGCTAGACACTAATCAATATACTTCTCTACAAAGCATTATCGGAGAAGCACGCTTTTAACATAGCGTACACTTTGCAGAGAAAATTATACTTATCCAGTATATTGATTTTATAGTATCTAGCATAATTATTATAACAAAGAAAATATAAAATATCAATATTACTGAAGAAATTTTATTATAGATTATAAAAAACTCTGCCGTTTTACGACAGAGTCTTTTACAGTTATTTATTTTTATTTCATTTCCTTTATTGCTGCCTGAGCTGCTGCAAGTCTTGCAACGGGAACTCTGAAAGGTGAGCAGGAAACGTAATCAAGACCGATCTTATGGCAGAATTCAACGGAAACAGGGTCACCGCCGTGTTCTCCGCAGATACCGCAGTGGATTTCAGGTCTTGTAGCCTTACCAAGCTTAATGGACATTTCCATAAGCCTACCAACACCGGTCTGGTCTAACTTAGCAAATGGATCGTTTTCGTAGATTTTCTTATCATAGTAAGCATTTAAGAACTTACCTGCATCGTCTCTTGAGAAGCCGAAGGTCATCTGAGTTAAGTCATTTGTACCAAAGCAGAAGAATTCAGCCTCTTTTGCAAGCTCGTCAGCTGTTAAGCAGGCTCTTGGAATTTCAATCATGGTACCAACCTCATAGTTAAGCTCGATACCTGCATTCTCGATTTCTTCATTGGCAACTGCAACAACAACATCCTTAACAAACTTAAGCTCTTTAGCCTCACCTGTTAAAGGAATCATGATTTCAGGCTTAACAGCCCAGTCAGGATGAGCCTTTTTAACATTGATTGCCGCACGGATAACAGCCTTGGTCTGCATCTTTGCAATTTCAGGATAGGTTACAGCAAGACGGCAGCCACGGTGTCCCATCATCGGATTGAACTCGTGAAGGGAAGTAATAATTGCCTTGATATCCTCAACTGATTTACCCTGAGCCTTAGCAAGAGCTTCAATGTCAGCCTCTTCGGTAGGAACAAACTCATGAAGCGGAGGATCTAAGAATCTGATGGTAACAGGGTTACCCTTCAGTGCTTCATACAGTTTTTCAAAGTCGCCCTGCTGATAAGGAAGAATCTTCTCTAAAGCAGCTTCTCTTTCTTCAACCTTGTCTGCACAAATCATTTCTCTGAATGCGGCAATTCTGTCCGCTTCAAAGAACATGTGCTCGGTACGGCAAAGACCGATACCTTCTGCACCAAGCTCAACTGCCTTTGCAGCATCGGCAGGTGTGTCAGCATTTGTTCTTACCTTTAATCTTCTGAACTGGTCAGCCCATTTCATAATGGTAGCAAATTCGCCAACGATTTCAGCATCAACGGTAGGAATGATACCGTCATATATATTACCTGTTGAACCGTCAATTGAAATATAATCGCCTTCAACATAGGTTTTACCGTTTAAGGTAAACTTCTTGTTTTCTTCATCCATAACAATGTCGCCACAGCCGGATACACAGCAGGTACCCATACCCCTTGCAACAACGGCAGCGTGAGAGGTCATACCGCCTCTTACAGTCAGGATACCCTGAGCAGCCTTCATACCTGTGATATCCTCAGGAGAGGTTTCAAGTCTTACCAAAACAACCTTTTCGCCTCTGTTATTCCAGCTTTCAGCATCCTCTGCTGTAAATACAATCTTACCGCAGGCAGCACCCGGAGAAGCACCAAGACCCTTACCCATTGGAGTTGAGGTCTTAAGCACCTTTGCATCAAACTGAGGATGTAAAAGTGTATCAAGATTTCTTGGGTCAATCATGGCAACAGCCTGTTTTTCATCAATCATACCTTCAGAAACAAGGTCACAGGCAATTTTAAGAGCCGCCTTTGCAGTTCTCTTACCGTTTCTTGTCTGAAGCATATATAATTCTCCGGCCTGAATGGTAAATTCCATATCCTGCATATCTCTGTAGTGATTTTCAAGGATTTCGCAAACCTCATTGAATCTTGCAAATGCCTTGGGGAATTTTTCAGCCATTTCAGCAATCGGCATAGGAGTTCTTACACCGGCAACAACATCTTCACCCTGAGCGTTAACTAAGAATTCACCCATAAGACCCGGTTCACCTGTTGCAGGGTCTCTTGTAAATGCAACACCTGTACCGCAGTCATCACCCATATTACCGAAAGCCATCATTTGTACGTTAACGGCTGTACCCCAGGAATAAGGGATATCGTTATCACGACGGTAGGTATTTGCTCTGTCATTATCCCAGGAACGGAAAACCGCTTCAACAGCACCCATAAGCTGTTCTTTAGGATCATTTGGGAATTCGTTACCGATGCTTTTCTTATAAGCAGCCTTGAACTGATTTGCAAGCTCCTTAAGGTCGTCAGCTGTAAGCTCAACATCCTGAGTAACACCTTTTTCTTCCTTCATCTTGTCGATTAATTCCTCGAAGTATTTCTTACCAACGCCCATAACAACATCGGAATACATCTGAATAAATCTTCTGTAGCAGTCCCATGCCCAACGTGGATTGTTGCTCTTTTTGGACATAACGTCAACAACCTCTTCGTTAAGACCAAGGTTTAATATGGTATCCATCATACCCGGCATAGATGCTCTTGCACCTGAACGAACGGATACTAAAAGAGGATTTTCGGTATCTCCGAATTTCATTCCGGTAATACCCTCCATCTTATCAATATACTCCATAATTTCAGCCTGAATGTCATCATTAATCTTACGGCCATCCTCATAGTATTTTGTGCAGGCTTCGGTTGTAACAGTAAAGCCCTGAGGAACAGGAAGACCGATTTTGGTCATTTCGGCAAGGTTTGCACCCTTACCACCAAGAAGCTCACGCATTGATGCGTCGCCCTCGGAAAACAGATAAACATATTTCTTTCCCATTATATGTTTCCTCCTAATTCTTTTTTTAAAATCTTGTCATATTTTAACATAAAACTTGCATATTGTAAAGTTATAAAGTTTAAAAAAACCTTTTTTTCTCAATTTTTATTATATTTGTATAAATACAGTATACCCGAAAGTAAAAATTATATTAAAAGTGCAATATAAAAAAAATTCCGAAAGACTTGAAAAAAAATTTTTTTTAAGGTATATTGTATATTAGATATTTATTATTAATAAAAAGGAGGGAGAATATGCTCAAGGTAGGACTTATCGGTGCAGGCTATATGGGAAGAACTCATATTGAGGTGTACAAGCTTATTTCCTTAATGTATGATGTTAAGGTTTGCGGTGTCTGCGACATAAGAGAAGATAAGGCTGAAAAGGCGGCAAAAATTCACGGTGCAAGAGTATATTCAACCTTTGAGGAAATGCTGAATGACGGGGATATTGATGTTATTGATATCTGTCTTCCCACCTACCTTCATTTTGAATATGCAAAAAAGAGCATTGAGAAGGGCAAGGCTGTTTTTATTGAAAAGCCGGTTGTTATTGATTTAGAAGAGGGCTATGAGTTGATTGAGCTTCAGAAGAAATACGCTGCACCCGTTATGGTAGGGCAATGTGTAAGACTGTGGCCATCTTATGCCTATCTTAAAAAGGTATATGATGAAGGAGTTTACGGACGCCTTAAGAGAATTTCCTTAAGGAGAAATTCCTCTGAGCCTTCCTGGGGCTGGGAGAACTGGTATAAGGATCCGAAGAAATCGGGAAATGCGATTTTTGATTTGCATATTCACGATATTGACTATTTAAGATATCTTATGGGCGAGCCGGAAAAAATCCGCGCCTTCGGGGATTCGAAATATATAAAGAGCATTATGCAATATCCTGACGGTACCATTGCGGAGATTGAAAACGGATGGGATTTTCCCTCCTCTTTCCCCTTCTCGGCAGGCTTCAGGGCTGACTTTGAGAACGCGACTCTTACCTTAAAAGGCAGAGAAATTGATATATATGAGGCTTCAGGACGGCTTTTACAGGTTGTTCCCGATGAAGATTATGAGGATGACCGTTTAGGTGAAAAAATTTCATCTCTCGGCGGTTACTTTTACGAACTTAAGTATTTCTACGAATGTCTTTTAAACAGTGAGGAAATAAAAGTTTCATCTCTTACCGAGGCTGTTAAATCGGTAGAGCTTATATACAGGGAAATTGAAAGGATGAATTCTTAATGTACAACGTGGCGGTGATTGGCTGCGGATATATGGGGCAGACTCATCTTGAGGACATATATCTTAAGGACACAATCAATCTCTACGGCGTATGCGACCTTGATAAGGACAAAGCAAGACTTTGCGCCCAGAGATACAACGCAGATAAATATTTTACCGATGCCGGGGAGCTGATTAAGGACAAGGCTGTTGATATTGTTATTATTGCCACCTATCCTTCAACCCACCTCGAGCTTCTTTCCCTGTGCCTTGAAAACAAAAAACACGTCATTTGCGAAAAGCCCATTACAAAAACCTATGAGGAAGGGCTTATTTTCAAAAAAATATGCGATGAGCATCCTTCATCCAAGGTGCTTGTAGGACATATATTAAGACATAACAAAACCTACAATAAGGTTTATGAGCTTATAAAAAACGGCACCATAGGAAGCCCGATAGTTATGAGAATGGTCCAGAACCATCAGGTAAAAAAATGGGACAAGTATCAAAGACTTATTGAGGAAACTTCTCCTGTTATTGACTGCGGTGTTCACTATGTGGATGTTATGCGATGGTTTACCGGGGCTGAGGTTACTTCGGTAAACGGAGTAGGGACAAAGACCGTGTCCTCAGTTCCTGACGGTAAGTATAATCACGGTATGATACATATAAGCTTGTCTGACGGTTCCTCGGGCTTTTACGAGGCAGGCTGGAGTCAGACGGCGGCAAACAATAACATAAAGGAATTTATCGGTCCCGGGGGCAGAATAAAAATAACCTATCAGAAGGACAGGGATACCCACAAGGAAAGCGGAAATCTTATTTCAGTTTACCATTATCCCGAGAATGTAACCGAGTTTATCAATGTGCCCTTCAATGAAAAGCCTACAGGCGCCGAGCTTGACCATTTAATAAAGATGATAGAGGAAAATATTCCTGCCTGTCCGACTCTTGAAGATGTTTTAAAGTCCTTCAAGGTGGTATGCGAGGCAGAGAAAACGATAGTTGCCAATATGGCAAAAAAGGAGCTTTAATTATGAATAAATACAGAGATTTTGAAAACTACTTAAAAAACTTTCCCGATGAAAACGGATATTTCGGAGAATACGGTGGCTCATATCAGGCAAAGGAGCTTATTGAGGCCTTTAAAGAGGCTGACGAGGCTTACGAATCAATTTGCCATTCAGCTCAGTTTATAAACGAATTAAGAAGAATAAGAAAAGAATTTCAGGGCAGACCTACTCCGGTATATCACTGCGAAAGGCTGTCAAGAATCTTCTCCAACTGTCAGATATATTTAAAAAGAGAGGATTTGAATCACACAGGGGCACATAAATTAAACCACTGTATGGGCGAGGGCTTACTTGCCAAGTTTATGGGTAAAAAGAAAATCATTGCGGAGACCGGTGCAGGTCAGCACGGTGTTGCCATTGCTACAGCGGCGGCATATTTCGGAATGGAATGTGATGTTTATATGGGTGAGGTTGATATTGCAAAGCAGCACCCTAACGTTATAAGAATGAAAATGCTTGGTGCAAATGTTATCCCGGTAACAAAGGGCTTAAAAACCCTTAAGGAAGCCTGCGATGCGGCATTTGAAGCATACCTTAAGGAATATAAGAGTGCCATTTACTGTATAGGAACCGCTGCAGGTCCTCACCCCTTCCCGAAAATCGTAAGAGATTTCCAGTCGGTTATCGGTATTGAGGCAAGAGAGCAGTTTCTGGATATGACAGGTATTATGCCTGATGCGGTTACTGCCTGCGTAGGCGGCGGAAGTAATTCCCTTGGTATGTTTACACCGTTTTTAGCAGACCCTGTTGAAATTTACGGTATTGAGCCTTTAGGACGCGGCTCAAAGGCAGGCGACCATGCGGCAACAATGGCATACGGAACAAAGGGTATTATCCACGGCTATCAGAGCTATGTGCTTCAGGATGAAAAGGGCGAGCCCTTACCTGTTTACTCAATAGCCAGCGGTCTTGACTATCCCGGTGTCGGTCCCGAGCATGCTTATTTAAAGGATATGGGAAGAATTCACTATGAGTCAATAACTGACGAGGAAGCAATGGAAGCCTTTTTCTTACTTTCAAGATATGAAGGCATAATTCCTGCTATTGAATCAGCTCACGCAGTTGCATTTGCTCTTAAATATGCAAAGGAGCATAAAACAGGTTCAATTCTTGTTTGTCTTTCAGGCAGAGGCGATAAGGATATCGACTATGTTTATGAAAACTACGGCTGCGGTGAAAAATTCAAATTAGATTATAAAATATAAAATCCGGGGCGTGGAATCTACACGCCCCCGATTATTTTAGTATGAAAACGGAGTAATTATAATGAAAACAAAAAGAAATTCCTACCCTTATCAGATGCAGGTATATAATGATTATAATATGTCCTTAAGTGTTTCAACTTTAGGAAAAAGCGTGCGAAACGAAACGGGAACCTGGTATTTTGCTCCTGACTCCTTTTATACTCTTCACTATATAGAAAGCGGAGAGGCTACCTTTACCCAGAACGGAAAATCCTTTGACATATCGGCTAACGATATTGTTATTATATATCCTGAAAATTTAAGTCAGCTTACCGTTACAAAAGCACCTTACATTAACAGATGGATAAACTTTAAAGGAATAGATGTTTTAAATCTTCTTTCCCATACGGATATAAATATTAATTCTCCTGTTTTCAAACCGGGCATCAGCCTTGCCGGGACCTTTTCAAAAATTGATAATCTTCAGTTTTCCGAACCCCACAGCCAGGCGCAGATTTTGTCTGTAATGTATAATATTTTTTCAAAAATTATGAAGCAGTCAAACAAAAATACCAATACGGACAACAAAACCTATTACGTTACTTCATTTTTAAGATTTATTGAAGAAAACTACAGTCAGAATATACAGATTCCCGATATAGCAAAATTTGTAGGCTTGTCTGCAAGTCAGCTGTACCGTATTGTTATGAATCAATTCAACGTATCGCCTGTGGAATTTCTTACAAGCTACCGCATAAACAAAAGCAAAAACTATTTAAAAGAGAAGGATATGAAAATCAGTGTGATTGCAAAGCTGTGCGGATATACCGATCCTCAGTATTTTTCAAAATCCTTTTATAAGAGAACAGGTATGACACCTACGGAATATAGAGAAGAAAGTAAAAAAAGAACCTCACGAAATACTAACAAGCTGAAAGCTTGAGTATAAAGGACGGCAAGCATGCCATATAAATGCAGAATGCAGAATTCAGAGTGCAGAATGCAAAATGCAGAATTCAGAATGCAGAATTCAGAGTGCAGAATGCAAAATGATATGCCGCAAGCGGCATAGTGAATTGCACCTTACGGTGCATGAATTGTTATCAATTTGATAATTTGATAACATGAATTGATTTTTAAAAATCATGAATTGTTGACTTATGTCAACATTAAGGATAGGACGGATATGCCATTCGGCATCCGTCCTTTTCTCGTTGCCGTAAGGCAACATATCGAGTTTCAAAGAAACATATCGAGTGCGAAGCACATATCGAGTTTTGCTAAGCCAAAACATATCGAAAATCCGAAGGATTTATACCAAGAATCCTCCCACCGCTAAAGCGGTCCCCCCTCCTTTAGGCAAGGAGGGCTTAGCGTGCCGGGTCGTCACGTCCTACTTTGCGGGCGGATGATATCCGCATCTACCGTGATTTGAAGAATATCGGAATTCCGTAAAAAGCGTACAAAAAAGATGTAGATTGGACATAAAAAAGGCACTAAACGAAAATCGTTTAGTGCCCGTAAGCCCGAAGGCGTATATAGATACGTCGAGGGTTTTTTAGGTTCAATATACGCTTTTTTTACGCTTTTTTTGATATTGGTGGCTCAATGCCGCCAATATCAAACGAAAAGCAGGAAAAATTTCTTGGAATAATTGAAAAACACCCGAAGGTGTATGAGATACATCTGCAGCCATCTAAGAGCTATCCAAATCCGTCTATATCACTTAAAAATTGGCTTTTTCTTCGTTGTCACCTTTGGTATACCTCGTATTACCAAAGCCTTCCGCCTTGAAAAATCACAATTTTAAAGCGATATAGGTTCCGTTGGAATTTTTAAAAAAACGAATTTTGATAACTCTCAGATGGCTGGTTTCATTCAAAACGCAAAGCATTTATCGCTTCCCGTAAAAAGCGTACAAAAAAGATGCAGATTGGACATAAAAAAGGCACTAAACGAAAATCGTTTAGTGCCCGTAAGCCCGAAGGCGTATATAGATACGTCGAGGGTTTTTTAGGTTCAATATACGCTTTTTTTACGCTTTTTTAGTGTTTGATTATTGTTATTTCATCATAGTATGCATCACTCATCCAGTATTCAGAGGTATAGCATCGTATTCTTAAATATTTCGCACCCTTGTAAATTGGCTTAACAGTATATTTCATAATATTCCACACACCTACGCCCGGTGTTTCGTTATGAACATCACGACCTAAATATATGCCGTCAATATCATAATAAGCGATATCAATGGAAGTTCTTCCCGAGCTTAAAAACAGAGGAATTATAACCGTATAATTATTCTTATAATCGTAAGGAATAAGAGTTGTTGAATAACCTGCAGTTGCAGTGGTTGAGCTGTCCTTTATATTTAAACTTCTCTCTCCTTTAAATGCCTTTTCATCACTTACACTTGCCGTTGCACCGTCAGTAAAATCAGTTGTTTTTACAAATCCTACAGGAGCTCCGTTATCAGTATTTTCTTCTAAATTCCAGTTTTTGAATTTAATCTGCTCGCCACCAAGCTGTGCTATCAGCTTATCATATTCTTCAACAACCTCAAGCTTTTTTATATCCTCCTTATAATACGGATGCATATAAATATCGCTGAAAAAGTCGATTTTTTCTATTTCCTCCGAGGTAAAGGAAACCTCCTCATCGGAAATAACAATAAGCCCCATATCATTCCAGAAAACCTTTTTACCGAAGGCTTCACTTACCGCTCTTAAAGGAATAAAGGTTCTATCGTGCGCAATTCTTGCAGGAGCGTCAATTGTAAGTTCTTTACCGTTAACAGTTATTTTGTTTTCTCCAAGTTTTATTCTTATTTCAGTATCACCCTTTACGGCAACAACTGTACTTTCATCAGCAATCCAGTCAACCTTTGCTCCAAACTCTTCCGAAAGAATTCTTACCGGCACAAATGTTCTTCCGTTTTCTATAAATGGCGCAACAAAAGAATTATTTTCGTCAATCTGTTTTATTTTTCCGTTTGAATAAATAAGACTGTCTTCAATAAACAAAGCGGTTTTATCTTTAAAGGAATTCTTAATCCATGAATTATCCTTTGAGGTATCATATCCGTTGTCTCGAGGAAGAACCCATATTTCCGAAGTGGAAGCAAAATAAATATTATCGTCTTTATCAAGGTCGAAAAGATGAACTTTAACTCCTACATTGTTTAACAGGCTCTGAGTTTTTAAGGTATCCACATCCACAATCTGAATTCCGTTTATATTTACATAAAGTCTTCCGTCAGAGTCAAATCTTATATAATACGGACGCCAGGTATGAGTTGTGGTGGAATACTCATAATCCATAAATTTAAAGTTGTCAATTATTTCTTCGGTTTCAGGATTTACCGAGAAGAGATTTCCTCCCGTTGAAACCCACATTTTACCGTTTTTATCAAAGGCAACCGAGCCTAACCAGGTAGGATTTTCCACTCCCGGAATTTTTGGGGTAAACTCTTTTATAACCTTTTCGGTTACCGGGTCAAAAATAAATATCTTTGCCGCTTTTTCCGAAGGTGTTGCCGATAAACCGCCCCAGACCGAGGTTGTACCGTAAATTTTACCGTTACGGTATGCAAGTGATATTACACTCTGATTCTTTATAATATTACTGTATACCTTCATTTCTTCGGTGGCTATATCATATTTTGCAAGAGCACCGCCGAGATATCCGTAATCGGGAATTGTGCCCAGCCATATATGCCCCTCATTGTCGTTTGTTAAAGCAAAGGGTCTGTCCTGGTTCGGTTTCACCTGTCCCTTATGCTTAAGTCTTTCCGCCATTGGCTTTGAAGGGTCATACTCATGGAAATTAGCCTTTGTATATGTACCGAAATACATTTTACCGTTATAGGGATGCATACCCTCGGTCTGATTTATGTAGTAAAGCTCAAAATTCTTACTGTCAAGATTGTATCTTGCTGAGGTTTCACCAAGATAGGAGCCTACATAAATTGCATTGTCTCCGTTTTTATAATCCCCGGCAGCAATACTCTGAATTACAAAGGCTGCACCCTTCAATTCAATCTGAGGCAAAGTAAATCTTTCTTTTTTCTCTATATCATAATATATAGGCTGTGAATTCTGGGAATTGAGTGTTGCAAAAACGGGATTTTTGTGTTCCGGATTATCAGGCAGAGTTACCCAGCCTGCCGCTACGGTATTGTCGTTTGCTTCAACCTTCCAGTTAAGATTCTCTACCTTCCAGGTTTCGGTATTCAATGCATACATATATCCCTTGGAGGTAAAATAGCATTTACCGTTTTTTTCGGGAGATACAAAGTATCCCTTAAAGCTTCCCGTAAAGCCAATATCAACCCACTCTTTATTGGTAGTATCATATACAAGCATCGGAGAAACAGTTTTTTCCTTTGTGTATAAAATAATTTTGTCTTTAACCGTCATACTTGAGTAAACCCACTCAATTGAATCCACATCATAGTAATCGGGATTTGCAGGAAGTTTTATTTCTTCACGATCATTAAAATTATTAACGTTTACTCTCCAGAAGCCAACATACTCATTAGCTTTAACTCCACAGTATATATTACCGTTATAATAGCTTATTGTTCTTATATAATCGTCAAACTCGGGAGCAATTTTGCCAAGATAGGTAAAATCATCGGTTTCTATATTGTAACGGATAATTTCACCGTCACCGCAGCAGCCCATATAAATATTACCCTTTTCATCGTGGTCAAAAACGTATATATCAGTTAAATTTTCGGTTGCGCCAATAAATCCGTATTCCTTAAGCTCGTCGGTCTTTGGATTATACTTAAAGAAATATCCCTTTGATGCAATATAAACGTTACCGTCCACATTCATCATATGGAACCATATATTTTTGGTTCCTTTAAGCTTATGTGTTGCAACAAGCTCATTCTTATCAAGATTATATACATTAAGCACCGCCGGTGTACCCGAGGATGCGGCAAACATATAATCCTGTCCGTCAATCTCCGCGTAAATAGCGTGAAGTGCCTGAGCTGACGGCAATGGCGAATCAACATATACCTTTGGCAGGAAATCTACCAGCTTTTCCTCAGCGCCTGCCCAAAGGCTGAAGGGTACAAGTGATAAAATAAGTGCAAAAGTTATAATAAGGGTTATAATCCTTTTCATCTTAAAGCTCCTACCTCCTATTTAAGTTCCAAAAATAACAATTCGTTTGAGTTCGCATAGTATATATTTCCATCCGGATCAAGTGTAAATAAATGCACTGCCTTGTTGATTACATCCTTAAGACTTATTCTGTCCCCCGGATTATCCACATTGACTATCTGAATGGAGGCTATATTTGTATAAAGATTACCGTTACCATCAAATCTTATATAAATCGGTCTCCACTGGTGTGAAGTGGTGGAAAAGGTGTAATCCGCAAATCTGATTTCGGCTCTTATTTCTTTTGTATCAACATCCATAGAAAACAGTGTATTACCCGAAACCGCCCACAGTTTACCGTTTTTATCAAAGGCAACCGAGCCTATCCATAAAGGATCACTGATTGAGTTAAGCTCGGGTGTAAATGTCCAGACAACCTCGTTTGTTTCAGGGTTATATTTGAATATCTTTGCAGGTGTGCTTACATCGGGTGTTGAGCTTAAACCTCCCCACACGGTAGTTGAACCGTAAATATATCCGTCCTTATACGCTAAAGACATAATACTCTGATTTTCAATAATAACACCGGAAGAGGTCAGAGTATCCGAGGATATATCATATATACCTATTTCTCCGCCCAGGTATCCGTAATCGGGAATTGTGCCTGCAAAAACCTTGCCGTCCCCTGCGCAAAGAGCAAAAGGTCTGTCCTGATTTGTTCCTATTCTGCCCAAATACTCAGGATTATTACTTCCAGGTGATTTTTTATGGTCGAACTTATACAAACCGGCTTTTGTATACATTCCCATATACTGAATACCGTCACAATAAGTCATACCTTCAATCTGGGAGGTAGGAAATATAAGCTTTGTTCCTTCGGAAACATCGTATCTTAAAGAGGAAGTTCCCGCATAAGAACCAAGATATATTCCGTCATCTCCGTTTTTAAAGTCGCCCGCTTCAACCGATTGAATCGGATAAAAGGTTGTAGTAAGATCGGCGGAATTTATATCCTCAGATTTTTCCCCACTGTCAAGGTCATAGTAAATAAGGTTACCGTTTTTGGAATTAACAACAGTAAGCTTTTCCTTACCGTCTTTTTCTATCCAGGAGGCTCCGTATATAGCATCGCTCCCCGTATTTATATCAAGACCGTAAACCAGACCTGTATTTACATCTATATACTTAATTTTTCCGTCACCGAAGAAATAGCTTTTGCCGTCTTTTACAGGAGAAGTATAAAGACCTTTAAAACCTCCGCTGTACCCTGTCTCAACAAACTCTTCATTTACGGTATCATATACAAGAAGTATGTATTTAGAAGCAGTATGAACATATAAAGCAATTTTATTTCCGATAACAGTTCCTGAATATACCCAGTTAACAGAACTCATAACAGAGCTATCGTAATCTCCCGACCGGGGAAGGGGAATTTCCTCCTTATCGGAAAAATCATTAATATTTATCTTATAAAACTTAACAAAGCCGTCACCTTTTATGCCTGCATAAAGATAGCCGCTAAGATAGTTAAGGCTTCTTACATACACGGCACCCTGAGTAACCGGGCCCATATCGTGGAATTTCTTATCGTTTATGTTGTATTTTATTATTTTTGCATTAGTGGTGGTTCCTATGTAAACGTTGCCGTTTTCATCACAGGCACCTGTAAAGGAGGCTCCTTCGGTTGAGGAAAAATCTCCAAGATCGGTCATTGTATCCGAGGACGGATTATATTCGTATAAATTACTGTTCCCTATTATATAAACATTGCCGTTTACAGGATTAACAAGATGACACCATACATTTTTGGAATTTGCCATAGCATGGGAGGCTATAAGCTCCCCCTTTGTTATATCATAAACATTAAACACCGCCGGTGTTCCGTTTATTGTGGTATACATCACATCATTGCCTGAAATTTTTCCGAACTCCGCATGAGAAAGAGATGTGGAGGGAATCATTTTTCCGAGACTTTGCGGGGACTTAAAGCTTAGTTTAAGTCCCCCTGCTGAAAAAAAGGGTTATTTTTAAGATGTAATAACGGATAATCGTTATACTCTGTTTTTTCAGCATATTCCCAGATGCTTTCAGAAAAGCCGGTTGGCAGGGTATCAGCTTTTGTCATTGCTTCCCACTGGGCTTTATCTATTTCCTCAGCACCTGTTGAAGCTGTTGAAAATGCTGTTTCCGGCTTTAAGTATACATTATTTGTATATGTGCCTGTTTTTCCTACAGGATATGCATAGGATGCGTGTCCTGAAATCTTTCCCATATTAAAGGAAGTAGAAACCTTATCGTTTATATGACCAAGTGCAAGTATGCCCGAAAGTACAGTTTTTACCGCAGCTCCTGCTGTAATATTACCTGTATTCATACAGTCGGTAATTACAACTCCGCCCGCGCTGGACTGAGAAACAATACCTGCAGAACCGCCGTTTGCAGTTTTTATGTCGCCTGTATTTAAGCACTGTGAAATTTTCGCTCCGTTATTAACAAATGCCACAATACCTGCAGGATAATATTCCTTGGTTTCAATAATACCGTGATTTGTGCATAGCTTTATTTCACAGTTGACATCATAGTTACATCCGATAATACCGCCTACATAACGGGATCCGGTACCACCGGTTACGTTACCATTATTTACACAGTTTTCGATAACGGTGCCTGCTGAGGTTGTTTTTGCTATATTTCCGATAAGACCGCCTATCATTCTGCCTGTTCCGGAAACCGTTGCGTTATTTATACAGCCTGTTACGGTAACAGACTCACCACGTCCGATAAGCGCTCCTACATTACCTTTACCCGAAACGGTACCATCTACGGTAAGATTTTTAATTGTTGCACCTTTGATATCGGCAAACAAGCCTATATTATCGGCAGTTGATGAAATATTTACAGTTATTTTCTTGTTATTTCCGTCAAAATGTCCGCTAAAGGTTGATACCGGAGTAGTAACTCCGTCTATATCATTTAATAAAACATAATAAGCATTAGGATAGGATGCAATTTTTGCCAGCTGTTCCTTTGTGGAAATTTCAAAAGGAATGGATTTGATGCCTGCGCCGCCTGCAAAGCCTGCATCAACAGTTGCAAATGCTGCTTCAGGACAGTTATTTCCCTTTATCTGAGGAAGCGGGAATTTATTTGAGGATGATAAATCAATATACTCCCAGCTTTCACTTAAAAATTCCGGCGGAAGCTGTTTATTAGCTGCAAGAACTGACCATCCGGCTCTGCTTATCTCGGTTGTGCCCGCATACGTATTTGTATATGTAGCTGAGCTATGAGGTAAGTAGTAGTTATTTGTAAGGGTTGCAATATTTTTATAATCACCTATCGGATAAACATACTGACCTTTCCCTGTAACCTCGCCGATATTGATACAGTTTTTAACTTCAACACCTGCCACGGTTGCAGAAGCAAGAATACCTGCCGCAAGCGCAGTTGTTCCTCCCGCCAAATTACCAATATTCATACAGTCGGAAACCGTAACCTTATTGGTTGCAGCATAAGTAATTATACCTGCTATGTAATTGGTTCCTGTTACCGTACCGCTGTTATAGCATTTTGTAATGTCTGCCCCCTGAGAATGAGCAACAACACCTGCTGCCGAATATTTTGTAACGGTAACATTTCCCTTGTTTGCATTCAGTGTAAAGGTAGCATCAACATCCATAAGCTTGGCTATTATACCGCCTGCATACTGTTTATCAACTGCAGTACCTGTAACCGATACACTTCCTGAGTTGACACATCCGGATATTTCGGATGCATCAGTCAGCTTCTTTTTAACCTCGGCCACAATTCCGCCAACGTTATCACTAACTGCCGAAACTGATGCTGAATTTGAGGAATCGGTGATGCTTACTGATACTGAAACGCCCACAATGCCGCCAACACCCGATTTACCGCTGACATTGCCCGAGTTTATAATATTATTAAAGACAGTACCGTCTGCATAGCCTGCAACACCGCCAACATTCGAGCCTGTTGAGACTACAGTCATTTTATTTTCACAGTTGGTTATTTCGGAATTTTTCACTTCACCTGCAATACCGCCTGCATAGTCGGCTGTACTGTTGACACTGCCATCTGCAATTATACCGTCAAGAGTTGCATTTTTAAGCTTACCGAAAAGAGAAGCATATTTACCGTCATAACCAACGGTTGCATTTATTTTTCTCTTTACTCCGTCTTTTGTTTTATATGTACCTGAAAATTCTTCTCCTGCTGTCACGGATAAAGGCTCGATTTCCCCGTCCACCGTAATATCCGCAATCTGAAGATAGTGAGCGGACATATTTTTGGCAACATTTAAGAACTGATAGCCTTCCCCGATTAAGTAAGGGTCGTCTTCGGTTCCTGTACCGCCCTCAAAATATGAAGCGGCAACAGAGGTATTTGCAACTTCTTTTCCGTTATCGGAGGTAGCAATAATCTTATATAAAAATCCGTCGGTTACAATGTCTGCCGTGATATTTAAAGGCTTAACGGGATTTTCGTATACTTTATCTGCATTTTCACCTTTAACAACTATTTTCTTAACCGTTTCGTCAGTCCATTCAACATAAAAACCTCTTACGGTATCTACGGTTTTATAGTCTACGGTCAGTCCTAAATCTGCGGTAGACAGCATATCGTCGATATTTGCCGTGATTTTTGCCGCTTTTGACGGTCTGGACATAGCTCCTGTACTGCTTTTTGCCGTAACGGTTACCGAAATGTCTATTTCCTCTGTTCCTCTTGCGCTTTCGCAAAGCTCGGATATTTCCTTTATCACGTCAACGCTTAAGACGGATGCTTCCACCTCTTTTTCAAAGGAGCTGTTTTCGTAAGAAACCGTAACAATGTACTTTGTCGCATTGTTAATCTTAGTAAAGTTTACAACACTGCCTTTTACAGCGGTAATTACGGGAGTGGCAACAACATTCGGAATAGCTCCTCCGCCACCGCCGCCTCCGGAGCCGCCGGAGGAGGAAGATCCTCCCCCTGTGCTTATAGGCGGCACAACAGGGTTAGAGGGTACAGTTTCCGTACCTTCTTTTTCTTCCTCTTCTTCAGTATTTTTCATATTATAAACAGAGGTAAGCATATAGAAGGTTTCGGCTCTTGTAATGTTATTAAGCGGCTTTACCGTGCCGTCCGAATAGCCCTTTACAAGACCTGCCTTGTACACTCTTTTGATAAAGGGAAGGGCCCAGTCGGATATTGCACCTTCATCAGCAAAGGAAACCTCCGCTTCATCCTTTAAATCAAGCACTGTTGCAATTATTTTAAAGGCTTCCTCACGGGTAATATAACTTTCAGGGTTTGCATTTCCCAGATTATCTCCATTGATAACACCGTTTTCTTTGGCAATTAAAAATTCTTCGTAATACCATTTATCGGAAGCCACATCCGAAAAGTTTACTTCCGCCTTTTTTGTATATCCTGAAATTTTATTGATAACCTTTACAAATTCGCATCTTTTAATGGTTGCATCAGGATTAACATTTCCCATATCATCTCCCGATACAAAGCCTTTTTCAATAAGGAAGGAAATTTCTTTTTTTGCCCAGCTTCCTTCGTAGTCGCCTGCAGATACATTAAAACATGCAAGAGACATAATAAATGAAACAACCAATATTAAACTTAAAGCTCTTTTTTTCATTTAAATAACCTCCCTGTTTATAATGTACATTGTCTGTACGTTGTATGATGTTGATTTGATAATAACAAGACTTGCTTTATCGGTATCCTGTGATACCTCATCAGTTGTAATAATATCTGAGATATTTCCCTGTCTTACATCCGTTGCTTCAATTACCTTTGTGGGGTCGGACGAATCCACCTTCAGGGTAATCAGAACAGGGGTTACATTTGATACATCGTAAAACTGCTCTGTATATGTGGAAGGAGTGGCAGGGTCAATTGTGTCAACCTTTTGCTTGCCAAGCATAAGCTTAACTGTGCTTCCGTTTACATTTCTCACATATCCGGTTGTAATCATATAATTCATTGTAAACGCTGAGTATACGGTTCTTTCATCAAAGGGGAACAAGGTTGTATTATATGGAGTCGGTTCAATATATGCGTAGTTAGTTGAAGAAAGAGTATGGAAAAGATTTTCCGATTTAAACACTCTTTCGATATGGGATATTCTTCCGTCATTTGCTATAATTCTTATAACATCGCCCTGCTTAAGCGGTGATACTGCTGTTCCCGAGAATTTATTTTCCGAAGCTGTTGCGCCGTCTAAAAGATATTTAAAGGCTGAAAATGTATTTTCCTTATCAATAAGAGCAGAGCTTTCGGTTTTACCGTCAACCGTATAGTAAACCTTTGTAAGCTCACGGTCAAGCTCTTCATCGTAAACCTGAGCTGTTCTTAAAAATATACTCATAGGATAGGATGCCGCATAGGAAACCTTGCCGTACCAGTGAACATCGTTTCTTCCTCTTAATACAACCAGACCTGCATAGCCTGTGTCAGGGTCAATGTCATAGCCCTGGATATCATATGCAATCAAGGGATTTATTGAAGCTAAATCGTAAATTCTGTAATACTCGTCACTTACGGTGCCTTCATACATTTTAACAACATTTTCCACAGGGGTTTTCTTATACTGTGCATATTCCATTGAAGCATAGTTTGACCACTTATCAAGACCGTACATATCAATTTCAGGAACGGTGAATATTACAGTATCGGAATTTAAATAGAATCTTCCGTCCACCGTGTATGAGTTACCCTTATTTACATAACCCACTCTTGGATTTCTATAGCCCGCTTTAAGAGTGTCTTTATCATTTACTTCTTCATTTGAATATTTTATATGAGAATGAGTGGAATAAATATTTATATCGCTTCCCCCATTCATATTCGGTTTGTCGGTATCAATTGCTCTTATTTCACCCTTGCTGTTTAAGGTTAAAATAGCAGGCTTTTTAGCGCCCTGAGTATATATGGAGCCTCCCGCACCTGTATTAAGAGCGGAGTATGCTCTGTCGTGATCGGTGTATTCAACACCGTCTATTTTAATTTTTGCACCGGCAGCATAGTCGGTGATTCCGCCCTCTTTATCAAGAACCTTTACACGGAGAGTTTTACTGTCGGTTGTACGTACAGCCGAAGCTAAGATATATACATAATTCTTTGTAGCGGTAATATTTGAGCTTGTATATGCAATTTTACCTGTTACATCCATATAGAAGGAAGCAGGTTCATTATACTTTATATTGGTAAAGAAGGATTTTTTGATATTAAGCAGGCTGTCAGATACTTCATAATCCTTATCCCCTACCGTAACCGTTTTATCCGAAGGTGCAGTTCCTGAAATTGAGCCCTCCAGCTTTTCAACCCCCGGGAAAAGAAGGTAAACAGTATTTCCGTTTACTTTTTCATAGGACTGTGCAACGGATAATATTTCATCCTTTTTAAGATAATTAAGACCGTTATCTTTAATATCAATAATTTTAACTATATCGTTTTCTTCTATTTTAAGGCTGTTTGCAGGACTCAAACGGCAGTTTATATAACCTTCCTCTAAATCAAAGGTATCAACAACTATATTTCGGGCTGTTGAATTTATTTTATCACCGTACACATTAAAGCTGATAATTTCAACTAAGGATACAGCTCCGCCGTTAACGGGTACTCTTAAAAATCCGTCTTCGGGAACAATACTGTTCAAATCATATCCTGCATATAAAACACCGTTTAAAATAACCGGAGGAAAACTGTTTTTAAAGCTTATCCTTGTTGTTTTACTGCTGTTTTTCTCTTCCTCGTATTCAATACCGCTTTCATCGAATTTTACCACACGGTCAGCATTGATTAAATACTCTTCACAGCTTTCAGAAAGGACATAATTCACAATTTCACTTCTGCCCTTTTCTTCATTATAAAGAATATACACATCCATTCGGCAGCCTAAATGGTTGCCGATAGAAGAGGAGTCTGAATATGCGGAAATCACCGCACCTGTTTTAGAATCCAAAAAGGTGCATCTTTCCTCATCCATTATGCTTACACCGTCAACGGAGGTAATACCGTTATCGGTAAGTACAGCATCATATTTTTTAATGTTATATACCGTTTCAAGCACGCTGATACGGTTTTCGGAAATTTTTATTCCGTCAACCGATATATTTTCTACCGTAGCGGGAAAAAGAAAAAGCATATTATATAAAAGCTTCGCAACAAATTTTCCGTCAGCCTTATCTTCCTTTAAAAGCTCGCCTTTGGTAAGCCCCTTATTTACCCCAACCGTTAAATAACCGGTAGGATATCCCCCCATATCCTTCGCATAAAGGGAATAACCCAATGCATTGCAGGCAATAACTATCGCATCGGTAGTTGTTAATTTACTTTCGGGATGAAACATATTATTTGCTCCACCGTTAACAATACCGAGATTTTTAGCCGCCCTGATATACGCGCCGTGCATTGTATCGGAAGTAACATCCGAAAAAGCACCGTTCGGATTAAGATTGGAGAAATCCGCATCCGGATAAAGAAGGTTTACAACTCTCTTTGTAAATTCTCCCTTCGTTATTTCGGAATTTTCCGAAAATCCCTTTTCCAGAACACCGATTGCTTTTAAGAAGCCTGTCTGCATGCTCTCGGTCACCGTTTCACTGGAGTAAACGGGAAGAATGCTCAGACTGATAGCCATAAGAAGCAATATCGCAATAATTTTTTTCATTTTAACTCCTCCGCTTCAATTAAATAAAATTTGTTTTCCACTGCATAGTATATATTATCCTTACCGTCAAAGGTAAAGAGAAAAACACCGTCAGTTTCTTCCGTTATTCTTTCAAATTCCATTGTTTCTTTATTAAATCTGTGAATTCCTAAAATATTGGCATAAATCCTGCCCCTGGAATCCTTTCTTATATATGTAGGACGCCATCTGTGTCTTACCTGTGAATAGGTGTAGTCATCAACCGTGGCATACTTTATAACCTGTTCTTTATCTATATCCACACACATAAGAGTATTTCCGGTAACCGCCCATAAGAAGTCCTTGTCATAATAAACTCCGCCTATCCATCCGGGAGCTAAGTTTTCATCAAATACAGGGGTGAAGGTCTTTATCATTTCCATCTTATTCACATCAAACATAAATACCTTCGCAGGCTCTTTGTCGGGCGTGGCGCTTAACCCTCCCCACACACTGGTGGAGCCGTAAAGAATACCGTCTCTGTAGCAAAGACTGATTATACTCTGCTGAGGAACAGGGGCTTTTATAACCTTATTAGTTCCTGTTTTGGTATCGTATATTATTATATCTCCGCCTCTTAAGCCGTAATCGGGCACGGTTCCCATAAAAACCATTCCGTCTCCCGCACACATGGCAAAGGGGCGATCCTGCTTTTCCGACATTTTTCCGATAAGCGCGGGCTTTTCTTTATTTTCTTTGAAATTATACCTGTAAAGAATATTTCCCGGATATACTCCCATATACTGGATACCCTCGTAACCTATCATACCCTCGCATTGCCCCACTCTTATATCTGTCAGAGCTTTGGAATCGATATCGTATCTTACGGCATTATCACCGCAGTATCCGCTAAGATATATTCCGTTATCGGAATTTTTAAAATCTCCCGCTTCAAGAGACTGTATGTAATAGGTACCGTTACAAAGGTCAAGCTTTTCGGACCACACCTTTTTATTTGCAAGGTCAATAAATTCAACTGCTCCGTTATTGTTATCAAGTATCGTAAGAACCTCCGCACCGGTTTTTTTATGAATTAAAAAAGCTGAGGAAACGGAATTTTTAACATTAAGAGTTCTGATATCCGTTTCGGAAACCTCACCGCTGTCAATATTTATTTCCTTCAGGATTTTTTCGTCAACAAAGTAGCACCTGCCGTCTTTTTGGGGAGACGGATAGAGCCCCGGGAAATTTCCCCTGTAGCCTCCATCTATAAATTTTTCCTTCAAAGTATCGTAAATAAGAAGAGGACAGCCCTTTTCCGACTTGCAATGAATAATAATTTTATCCTCAATAGTCTTCGAGGTATAAATCCAGTTTAATTCCGAAAGATAACCGTCACTGAATTCCGGTAATGAAATTTCTTTTTTATCCGAAAAATCCGAAATATTTATTTTAATAAATTTCAGAATCGAATCTCCCTTTACTCCACAATATATATATCCGTTATGATAAGACAGGGAGCGTACATAGGTTGCACCGGGTATAACCTGCCCCATATCCTCAACCGTATCCTTACGAATATCATATTTTATTACTTTTCCGCCGGGACTGCTTCCGATATAAATATTACCCTTATCGTCATTATCGGCAACAAAGCATTCTCTTTCCTCGAAAAGTCTGCCGTAATTTTTAAGCGTATTGTCATCAAATTTATATCTGAATAAAACTCCTGCCGATACAAGATAAACATTACCGTCCGTATTAACAATATGATTCCAGCAGTTCAGAGAATCCTGCAGCTCAAAGCTTGCTTTTACCCTGTGACTGTCAAGATCATATATATTAAGTATTGCAGGAACACCCGAAACTGTTGTTATAACATAGTTTGTACCCTTATATGCCGTAAATGCCGCATTAAGGGTATGAACTGATTTTATGGGACATCCCAAAAATTTTTTAGTCATATACCTTCATCCTTATTTAATTAAAAAATTCCATCTATATTCTATCCTACATTTTTTTAATATGCAATGGATAATTCCTTCATTTATATGGAATATTCATTCATTTAATAAAAACGGTATATTTATTATCCAGTGCAGTATCCAAAAGAATTTTTCATCTTTGTTTTAGAATGAACAGTAGAAAATTCTTGCCTTTTACACGACAATTGGATTTCATCAGATTACCTTTCTTTCTTCCGAAAAAAAGCAAAGGAAAGACAATTTGCAAAAAAATTCGATTAATTAAAATTTTTTTATTGAAATCAGAGCAAAATAGTGATATAATTGTATAGCAAAAAAATTTATAATAGGTTAAATATTGATTTTTATATAGAAAGATGTGATTTTTATGGCAAATGAAAGAAGAGTGGGTACCGTATCAAGAGGTATCCGATGCCCCATTATAAGAAAGGGCGATGACTTATCCAAAATCGTTGCAACAAGTGTGCTGGAGGCTGCCGAATATGAAGGCTTTTCTCTTAACGACAGGGATGTTATCTCCATTACCGAATCAATAGTTGCCCGTGCACAGGGTAATTATGCTACGATTGATAATATCGGTGATGACGTTAAGGCAAAGCTTGGCGGTGAAACTGTCGGCGTTATATTCCCCATTTTATCAAGAAACCGTTTTGCAATCTGCTTAAAAGGTATTGCAAGAGGTGCAAAGAAAATAGTTTTAATGCTAAGCTACCCATCCGATGAGGTTGGAAACCAGCTTGTATCTTTGGATAAGCTTGACGATGCCGGAATTAACCCGTATTCCGATGTGCTGACTCTTGAAAAATACAGAGAGCTTTTCGGTGATAACAAGCATGAGTTTACCGGGATTGACTATGTTGAATACTATAAAAGCATAATTGAGGGTGAAGGTGCAGAAGCAGAAATTATTTTTGCAAATCAGGCAAAAACAATTCTTGACTATACCGACTGTGTTCTTACCTGCGATATTCACTCAAGAAAACGCACCAAGAGAATTTTAAAGGAAAATGGTGCAAAAGTTGTATGCGGCCTTGACGATATTTTAAATGAGTCTGTAGACGGTAGCGGCTTTAACTCAAATTACGGTCTGCTTGGCTCAAACAAGTCAACCGAGGATACAATCAAGCTGTTCCCTAAAGAATGTAAAGATCTTGTTCTTGATATTCAGAAAAGAATCAAGGATGCTACCGGTAAACATGTTGAGGTTATGGTATACGGAGACGGTGCCTTCAAGGATCCTCAGGGTAAAATCTGGGAGCTTGCAGACCCGGTTGTATCTCCTGCATTTACCGACGGACTTATCGGTACTCCAAACGAGCTTAAGCTTAAGTATCTTGCTGATAATGACTTTAAGGATTTATCGGGCGAAGCTTTAAAGGAAGCTATTTCAAAGAGCATTAAGGAAAAGGACAGCGACCTTGTTGGTAATATGGCTTCTCAGGGAACTACTCCCCGTCAGCTTACCGACCTTATAGGCTCCTTATGTGATTTAACATCAGGCTCGGGTGATAAGGGTACACCGGTTGTTCTTGTTCAGGGATACTTTGACAATTATACCAATTAAGAAAAAGGGGCTTTTAAAAAAGTCCGGACCGCAAAAAGTGAAATATGCAATACTTATGTAGAGATAACACCTTGAAAATATATTAAAAAGGTAAAGATTTTTAAAAAAATCTTTGAATTTAAAACTTTTTGCTATCCCCCAAAAAAGTACGATGAGGATGTAAATAAATTACGGATAATTTACTTGCATCCTCTTTTTTATTAAGGAGATAAAAATGAAAACCAGATTAATGATTTTTGACCTTGACGGTACAGTTTTAGATACCGTTACAACCATTGCCCACTTTTGTAATGAGGCGCTTATAAAATACGGACTAAAAACCTTTCCGGTGGAAAGGTATAAATATTTTGCAGGTGAAGGGGCAAAAAAGCTTACTGAAAACATACTTACTGCACAAAATGCCTATAATGAGGATTTACATATAAAGCTTTTTGATTACTATATGGAAAGCTATGACAAAACACCTGCCTATTTAACCACCATTTTCAAAGGACTTAAGGAAACCCTTGACGAGCTTAAAAAAATGGGAATTAAAATTGCCATCGTTTCAAATAAGCCTCATTTCGCTACCCTTTCGGTTACCGAAGAGCTTTACGGAAAGGGCTATTTTGACTTAATTTTCGGTCAGCGGGAAAATGTACCCCTAAAGCCTGACCCGACGGCAGTTTTAGAAACAGTTTCTCATTTTAAAGTGAAAAAAGAAGAATGTATCTATGTGGGAGATACCTCCACCGATATGATAACGGGGAAAAATGCAGGAATTTATACAGTAGGAGTATTATGGGGCTTCAGAGATGAAAACGAGCTTCTTGAAAACGGCGCCGATAAGGTTATTAAAAGCCCGGAGGAGCTGTTGGAATTAGGAATCAGGAATGAAGGATAGGACGGATATGCCATATAAATGCAGAATTCAGAATGCAGAATGCAAAATGATATGCCGCAAGCGGCATAGTGAATTGCACCTTACGGTGCATGAATTGTTAGCCGTCGGAAAGTTATCCGAACTCGTTTTTAAATTGTAAATTTTTGATATAATATCGTTAAAATCCTCGGTAATATCCGAATATTACCTGCGTTTTTGCCTCATTCTATCTAAAAATTTTCTAATTTGAAAATTCTTATAGAACCTATAACCCTTTAAAATTGTGATTTTTCAAGGCGGAAGGTTTTGATAATACGAGGTATATCGAAACCGACAACGAAGAAAAAGCCTATTTTTAAGGGTTTGAG
>SVKB01000021.1 GCA_015068665.1 Oscillospiraceae bacterium
CTAATATTGTTTATAATGTTTGGAACTTTGCAACACAACCAATTATGCATATAAAAATGCCTTTACAATTCAATTTCTCTTTGAGATTTCAACGAAAAGTCCGTTCCACAGAAAATCGAGTTATAGGTGTGTTTTTTTATAAATAAAAAAGCGGAACCTAAGCTCCGCTACTTTTACAAATCGTTATAAGATTTTAATTACTCAGCGCTTTTTTTGCCAAAGCATTCGCTGCAGTAAACCGGACGATCATCCTTAGGAATAAAAGGAACCTTTGCTACGCCGCCGCATTCAGCGCAAACAGCTTCATGATACTCTCTCTTTTCGCGGATGCTTGCTTTTCTGGATGCTCTGCAATCCTTGCAACGAACGGGTTCGTTTTCAAAGCCTTTCTCAGCATAGAATTCCTGTTCTCCTGCTGTAAATACAAATTCGTTTCCGCAGTCCTTGCAGATAAGAGTTTTGTCCTGATACATAGTTTTTTCTCCTTTAAAAATAGAATTTTTTAGTCCAGCGTCCGGAATCGAACCGTCTTCTCCATTAAACACAGAATTGAACCCGCGAAAAACAGCACTCTGCCAATGAGCTACATGGACATATATTGTTTTTTTATAACCTCCAGCTTTTTCTTTATTCTCTGAACAGCATTATCTATGGATTTCACGCTTTTTCCCGTAAGTTCTGAAATCTCTTTATAGGATAAGTGCTGATTGTAAAGAATAAGTATGTTAAGCTCAAGCTTACTTAAGGCTTCATACAAAAGCCTGTTAAGCTGTGCGAAGGTTTCATTATTGATATAAATTTCTTCAGGATTGATTTCCTTCTTATCCTCGATATATTCGGAAACTTCCTTTTCCCCGTTTTCTTCGTATTTTGCAGACTGCAGGGATACAGCCTGATTGAGCGGAAGATGTTTTTTTCTTGTGGCAAGCTTTAAAGCGGTTTTAACCTGCCTCTGAATACATACAACCGCAAAGCTGTGAAAGGTTACGCCCTCACCGAAACGGTAATCGCGGATAGCCTTAAAAAGACCTATCATCCCCTCCTGGATAAGGTCATCATTATCGGCACCGACAAGATAATACTTATTAGCAATACTTCGGATATATCCGCGGAATGCTTCAAATATTATCTCAAGACATTCGGTATCACCGTCTTTTGCACCATTTATCAACTGAGGATTATTAACATCTTTTACTTCCACAAAAACACCTGCCGGATATTTGTTCACAAACTCATAAGTTTATTATACACACCAATATCTTAATTGTCAAACAAAATTTTATATTTTCGTTAAAATCACTCACTGTATATTTTGTTTTTTGTGCAATTTCGACAAAATATTTGCTATTTTCACAAAATTCGAGCTTGTCGAGCCTGTATTAAACTAAAGCAGGAAGAGAAAATATTCAAACTTCCTCTTCCCGCGTATCAGTTATGCTTTTTTAAGAACTCAATGAATATTCTTCATTAAGCTTCCTGTTGTTTATAATAATAAACCATATAACAATGATGACCATCAATATTACTGCGATAAGACCGGCAATTGCAGCTTTGATATTAAGCTCTGAGGGAGCTGTAAGGAGTGTTCCTACGGTGTACACAAGGTAAGATACTGTGTACCCCACTCCAAGCTGAAGACCGATTCCTCCCCAAAGCCATTTTGCACTCTTCATCTCCGCATTCATTGCACCGATAGCCGCAAAGCAAGGTGGAGTATAGAGATTAAACATAAGGTATGCAAGTGCCGCAACCTTTGTGATTGCAAATACTGTTGCAACTTCTGCGCCTGCGCCTTCCATAAGAGCAAGTTCATCTGTATCAATAAGATTTTCAAGTCCTACGAAGCAAACTGCAAGTGTACCGACAACATTTTCTTTCGCAATAAATCCCGTAACCGCTGCTGCTGCAAGCTGCCAGCTAAGCACACCGACAATAGGAACAAGAATATAAGCAAAAGGTTCTGCGACGGAAGCTAAGATTGAGGAATCTGCGGTTTCTGCAACCTGAAAGCTCCAGGTAAAGGTCTGCATAAGCTGTACCGCCATATTACAAAGAAGAATAATGGTAGCAGCCTTTACTATGTACGCCCATCCACGACTGCACATTGACTTGAATGCACCCCAGAGTGACGGAACTTTATATTCGGGTAATTCTATAATAAAGAAGGATTTTCTTATCTTGTATCCTGCAATTTTATTAACAAGCAGAGCACCGAGGAATATAAGCACAATCCCGGCAAGATACATAAGAGTGCTTACCCAACCGGCACCGTCAAAGAAGGCGCCTGCAAAAAGAGCTATTACAGGTATTTTTGCACCGCAGGGCATAAAAGGAGAAAGCATTGCGGTTGCTCTTCGTTCACGCTCATTTCTTATGGTACGGCTTGCCATAATACCGGGAACCGCACAGCCTACTGTTATCACAAAAGGAATTACGGATTTACCGGAAAGACCAACCTTTTTAAATATAGGGTCAAGTACAACGGCAACACGGGACATATATCCGCAATCCTCCAAAAGGGCAATCAAAAAGTACATTACCATAACAAGGGGTAAGAAACCAACAACGGCTGCAACACCACCGATTACACCGTCAACAAGTATTGCTGAAAGCAGAGGATTCGCATCGCCAAGAAGTTCGCCTACCCGACCCTGGAAGCCTTCAAGCCAGCCAACAAGCAAATCTGCAACAGGTGTACCTACCCAAACCTGAGAAATCTGGAACACAAGATACATTACAACAGCAAAAATAGGAATACCCAGCCATTTATTTGTAAGAACATCGTCAATCTTATCGCCGAAATTTCTGTTTTTGGTAAGTATTTTACGTTTTTCCACATTTCTTACAATTTCGTTTACAAATTCAAAACGCTTACGGTCAGCTGCCTCAACAGCCTCCCTGCTTGTAAGGTCAATATTCTCCTGGAAATACACAATTTGCTGGTTTTCCCCTGCTCTTTTAACAGCTGCAGTTATAAGCTTGTCAAGCCCGTCAGATGTGGTTGAAACAGTTTCAATTACAGGACAGCATAGCTTTTCCGACAGCTTTACAGTATCAATCTCGGTTCCCTTCTTCTTATTAATATCACTTTTATTAAGAGCGATAACAACCGGAATTCCAAGTTCTAAAAGCTGAGTTGTAAAAAACAGACTTCGGCTAAGATTATCACCATCCACAATATTAATTATAACATCCGGATTCTCTTTTTTTACATAAGAGCTTGTTATACTTTCCTCCGAGGTAAATGGCGACATTGAGTAAGCACCCGGAAGGTCAACGGCTATTACCCCATCCTCCTTACTGTAGCTTTTTTTAACAGGATGTTCCTTTTTATCAACGGTAACACCCGCCCAGTTCCCCACCTTCTCATTACGTCCGGTAAGCGCATTGAACATGGTTGTTTTTCCTGAATTCGGATTTCCCGCCAATGCAATTCTCATATTATAATCCTCCTTAAATTAATTATATATAGTTAGTTGCAACTAACTTGTTTTCAAAAAAATAAGTTGTACCGAAAAGCTATAATAACTACACGATTATAGCTTTTGCCAACTGATTGTCAATGCTGTATCTTGCATTCTTTACAGAAACGGTGCATCCGCCTTTTCTGAAGGCTATAACAGTAATCGCTTCCCCACTGTAGCAACCAAGTGAAAATAGAAAAGCATTCAATTCCTCATCGCAGGTTTCTATACTTTTTATTATATATTCCTGTCCTTCCGACACTTCAAGTAAATTCATAGCTTTGCACCCATTCATTAAAAATCGTTATAAAAAAGTATTTTCATTAAGTTAGCTATAACTAACTGGCAAAATAGAGTTTAACACAACTAACTCTCTTTGTCAATATTTTTTTAAAAAAATTTTCCATTTTTTGTTTTTAGGGAATATTTAATACTGTTTACTTTGACAACAGGATTATTCTATGTTATAATGATTAAGGATAAGTAATTTATCCGTATATCAAGTATGTGAGGTATGTTTTTATGCAAATAAAAGAATCTGCCGAAAATTATCTGGAAACTATTCTGGTATTATCAAAAAAACATGGCTGTGTCAGAAGTATTGATGTTGCCAATGAAATGAATTTTACAAAAGCCAGCATCTCAGTTGCAATGAAAAGGCTTCGTGAGGATGATTACATAACTGTGGATAAAGACGGTAACATTCATCTTACCGGTAAGGGACAGGAAATTGCCGTAAATGTATATGAAAGACATCAGCTTATTGCAGAGCTTCTTATTACCCTTGGCGTAAGCGAGGAAACTGCTTATAAGGACAGCTGTAAAATAGAGCACGATTTAAGCCGTGAGAGCTTTGAAAAAATCAAGGAATTTTATGAAAAACGCTTACTGAATAAAAAATAAATACTTAACTAAAAAACGGCAGAGCCTAAAAGGCTTTGCCGTTTTCTGTCAATAGCTTTTCCCTGATTATTTGTACATTTTCAGCCGTAACATTCATATATTTTTCCATAGCCTTAATTAAAAGCTGAGGATTTAAGTTTTCACTGCTTCCTGCTTTTAAGGTAAGCTTTAAGATAATGCCTTCAAGAACCTCGTAGGATATCATAAGCGGCTTGATATCCACCTCTTTAACTCCCTTTTTGGTTTTCTTCTCAATAAGTATTTCGTCCCTTCTTAAAAATTCCATAATTTCATCTCTGGATGCATCCACCTCAAGCCTTACGGTATATTCCGCAAAGGCAAGAGTATTAAAGGGCGGTTCGCTTTCCTCGGTTACCGAAACAATTTCAATTCCCGCGGGGGCATTTTCCTTAAGATTGCAAAGAACCTCATCAAGGTTATATGTACCCAAAACGGTAAGCTCGGCACAGTCTCCTTTAGTTTCCATTCCTACCGAGGAGGGTTGTAAAAAAGCAAGGAGTATATGTGGATTAAAGCCCTGTGAGTAGGAAGGAGTAAGCATGCTTCTCATTATCATTCTGTTGAAGGTACGAAGAAGATCAAGATGAGAAATGTATTTAGCTTCATTTTTTTTATTGAATTTAATTCTTAAGTTCATTTAAACACTCCTTACATTTCGCAAGCCTTGTTATACCGCAGCCTGAGCATTTTTGCCTGCAGTTAGGTGTGGTTGCGGCCTTTTTTGCCTTTTCATTTTCTTCTATCAGGAACTTTTTCGTAACACCTACATCAATAAAGTCCCAGGGAAGAATTTCCTCATAGCTTCTTTCTCTGTGATTATAGAAGGAATAATCTACTCCGTTATCCGAAAAGGCTTCCATCCATTTATCATATTTAAAGTGCTCCTGCCAGCCGTCCAGTCGGCAGCCTTTTTTATAAGCATCTATAAGAACCTTGCCGAGTCTTCGGTCTCCTCTTGCGAAAACCCCTTCTAAAACGGATAAATCCGCATCATGCCAGTTATAATTAATAAGTCTTGATTTCATTTCGCTTTTTAAAAGATCCTGCTTATGTCTTAAGGTCTCCATTTTGTCCTGAGCCGCCCATTCGAACGGTGTAAAAGGCTTTGGAACAAAAGAAGATGTGCTTACGGTTATTCTTGTGCCCTTTGGGCGCTGGGGCTTATCAATTGAAAAGTAAGTATCCTGAACCTTAAAGGCAAGATCCTTTATACCGAGAACATCCTCATCGGTTTCATAAGGAAGTCCAATCATAAAATAGAATTTGACACTGTTCCATCCGTTTTTAAAAATAAGCTCAGAGGTTTTTAATACATCCTCTTCGGTTACATTTTTATTTATCACATCCCTCATTCGCTGAGTTCCCGCTTCAGGAGCAAAGGTAAGGGATGTTTTTCTTACCTCCTGAACCTTTTTGGCAAGTCCGAGATCAAAATTATCCACTCTGAGGGATGGCAGACAAAAATTGATTTTTCTCTCATTTGTATATTTCATAAGATTATCGGTAAGCTCGGTAAGTCTGGTATAATCACTTGTACTCAGTGAGCATAATGATACCTCGTCATAGCCGGTAGCCTTAAGTGATTTAACTGCAAGCTCAACTATATTTTCAGGACTTTTTTCTCTTACGGGGCGGTAAATAAAGCCGGCCTGACAAAAACGGCAGCCTCTTATACAGCCACGGAAAATCTCCGCAGTAACACGGTCATGAACAATTTCGGTATAGGGAACAATAATATTTTCGGGATGAGGAAGTGCATCAAAATCCTCGATTATCCTTTTTTCAACAATTTCGGGTGCGCCCTTTAAGGCACGTCTTTCCTTTATGGTTCCGTCTTCATTATAATCAACCTCATAGAATTTAGGAACATAAACGCCTTTTATTTTGGTAAGAGCAAGTAAAAATTCATCCTTAACATAGTTTTCTCTTTTCTTAAACTCACGGTAAAGGTCAATTATTTCAGGCCATACCTCTTCCCCTTCCCCTACCATAAAGAAATCTATTATTTCTGCTAAAGGCTCGGGATTAACTGCACAGGGACCTCCCGCACAAATAATCGGATGGTTATCGCTTCTTTCACTTGAAAGAAACGGTATATCTGATAAATCAAGCATAGCAAGTACATTTGTATAGCTCATTTCATACTGCAGTGTAAAGCCGAGCATATCAAAATCACTTAGCGCATCCTTTGATTCAAGTGCATATAAAGGGATTTTATTTTCCTTGTGAACCGCCTCCATATCCACCCAGGGCATAAAGCTACGCTCACACCAAACATCGGGAATGGAATTAAGAACATTATATATACATCTTAACCCCAGATGGGACATTCCGATTTCATAAGTATCGGGAAAGCAAAAGGCAACCCTTATATTGATATTTTCCTTATCCTTTATTACGCTGCCGAATTCACCGCCAACATAACGGGAAGGTTTTTCAACGCTATTAAGATATCTTTCAATGTTAATCATTAAGAATTTCTCCTATTTTCTTATGTTTCATTATAAAATTCATAAACGGAATACCGATTATATAAGTAACTGTTCCTTCACCCAGTGCAACAAAAAGCATACACAAAAAGATATTGATACTTTTAAAAGCTATAAAGTGAAGATACCCTCCTACTATAATGCCGTTAAATAAAGTAGGAAACAACGGAACAAGCCATTTGCTTTTTCTCACCAGATAAGAGCATATTGCCGCAAGCAAGGTGGCAAGGGTTCCGAAAACCACATCTATTATTCCCGCGGTGTTCATAATTGCCATACCGATGTAATTTGACAAAAGGCATCCTAACGTAAGTCCCCATATTGAGCTTTTGGAAAACTTAGGAAGAACGGTAAGAACCTCCGATACTCTCAGTTGCAAAATACCGAAGCTTACGGGAGCAAGGGTAAGTGTAAGCACACTGTAAAGGGCGGCAATAATTGCTGTTTTGGTAAGTTTTTTTAGTTTCATATTAAATTCTCTCCTTAGTTTTGTTTATAGACAGGATGGTTTCGAACTGTCTTTTTGTTATATTATATCAAACCGGAAGCTTCTTTCTGCATTTTCATTTTTCCAGCTTAATACTTTTTTATTATCAGTAAACTTATATCCTTTGGGAAGCTTTATTTTTCCCTTTGTCCCGGCAGGAACGATAAGCCAAAGAACTATTTTTTTATCTTTTTTCTCCCATTTTACGGACACCTTTCCAAAAGGTGAATTATACTCAGCTTCTGCAAAATCAAGTTGCTTTATAAAATGAGGAGTTATTTCAAAATACGATATATCATTTGCACAAGGATTTGGATCGATCCCTGCAATTTTTCTTATAAACCAGCTTGAAAAATCCCCAAGGAAATGATGATTTTTGGAATTGGTATATATATCCTCAGCATGCCTGAAACATTCCCATAAGCTCGTTGCACCGCACTTAATCCAATATCCGTATGCGGTATACTCCTCCGAAGTGAGCATTTTATATGCAAGATTGTATTCTCCCATAGCGGTAAGAACATGGAATATATATCTTACCCCTATCATACCAAGATATGTAACATCTCCGTCCCGATGAATTATATCCAGAAGCTTCTTTTCAGCCTTTTTCCTTTCAGACTTTTCAAATATTCCGGAGTACAAAGCAAAAACCTGAGAGGTCTGACAGTTTCCCAAAACCGTCATAGTTTTGTAATCAATAAGATTATCCCGTATTGAAAGGCGAAGACTTTGGGCAATTTCCTCTGCATAATTACTCTCAAAAATCATACCAATCTCTTTAAAAAGAAAGGTTGCGATTTTAGCAATATTATATGTCATAATACTGTCAGTTACAATAAGAGGCGATGCTGTTTTACCTGTTTTATCCTTATATGGGTCAATCCAGTCCCCAAGACCTATTTCAACAAGACCTTTTTTATCTCTTTTGGAATTTATATATTGGAGATATCTCATTATTAATGCCGTATTCTCGTAAATTACCGATTTATCTCCTGTATACTTGTATATATAATAAGGCACATAAACACAAACGCTGTCCCAGGTGGGGCCATTTCCCCAATGAAAGCCCCATCCGCCTGTAGGGATAATTCCCGGTAAAGCACCGTCAATACGTTGAGCACCTCTGACGCTTGTCATCCATTCCCTCAGGCTGTTTTCGCAGGCATGATTTAACAAAAGATGCTCTGCAGACATTGAAATATCCCCTGTCCATCCATTTTTTTCACGGTGAGGACAATCTGTTGGAAAATAGAAAAAATTGGATAAATCCGAATTCATTGCGCATTTATATAGTTTATTCATAATCTCGCAGGAACAGGAAAAATCCGCTCTTTTTTTTACATCGGAATGCATAACAAGATATGTCAGCGCATCCTTTGTTGCCTGACTTTCCAAAAGACCTTCCACATAAACATAACGGAAGCCGTTATATTTGAATTTGGGAACAAGCTCTTCTTCTCCACCTTTTAAAATATAGGTTTCTGTCTGAGAATTATGTCTTAAAAGCTTATTTATTCTTTCATCCTTCCGGAATTGATAGGTCGAGTTTATTGCAAACTTTCCGTTAACAAAATGCTCACCGTATCTTAAGGTAATCTTCTGACCTTTAAAACCTTTTATCTTAAGCCTTATAACTCCCGATGTATTTATTCCGAAATCGTAAACATATACGTTTTTTCTTATTGTATCTTCTACAGGATTTCTTTCAGGGGTTGTATCGTACAAAAAAGGAAGCTCATCATAATATGTAACCGATATCGGTTTTAACTCTTTAGAAACCTTAACCGATTCTGCCTCACACTCTTTCAGAATTCCCTTAGGAGTTTTTCCCTTAAGAGCATTATTCCAGCCTGAATCATCAAAGTCAATTTCATTCCAGCCCGGAATTTCCTTATTGGAATCGTATATATATCCTGCTCTTAAATCATTTGATAAAACAGGAGACGGATGCGTTTTAAAGGTTTCGTCCGCTTCGATAAGAAGTTTATTTTCCCTGTCCGCGGCTTCTAAGCACAATGCGAGAGTAACGGGTCCACGGTTGTGTGATTTATCAAACTGCCATCCGAGTCCGCCAAAGGCATTTCTCATACCGTTGCCCAAAATAACCGCTATAACATTATCCCCTTTATGTAAAAGAGAGGTTATATCGTAATTATCATAGTAGCATACATCATCCGTATTGCTTATATACGGTGCAAGAGAACCTTTTGTTATCTCTTTCCCATTTATATATAATTCATAAAACCCAAGACCGCAAATTGTTATTTCAGCTTTTTCGGGTTTAAAGGATAAATTGAATTTTTTTCTGAAATACGGTGCCGGAACAAAATGGCCGAAATCACACATATCATTATCGGCAATGATGAATTTATCTGACAGATACATTTTTTCAGGCTCCTAAATCTGTTTTTTTTCTATCAGCAGGTTTATTTCTTCAAGAGCTCTTTTTGCTATTTCAAGATTTTTTTCCTGCTTACCTTTTACACGGTAGCCAAGAGGATTTATAATACCGAAATTAACATTCATAGGCTGAAATTTTTCAATAGTTTCATTGGATATATAGTGACTCAAAGCACCCAGGGCAGTATTTTGTGAAAATTCGGTTACTTCTTTCCCCTTTAAAATTTCAGACAAGTATATTCCTACGGTAAGTCCGCTCGCGGCAGATTCAACATAGCCCTCAACACCGGTTATCTGACCCGCAAAGAATATTTTACCGTTTGCTTTCATTCTGTAGAGACTGTCTAAAATTTTCGGCGAATTTATAAAGGTATTTCTATGCATAACACCGTACCTTAAAAATTCTGCATTTTCAAGCCCCGGTATCATTGAAAATACTCTTTTCTGCTCGGGAAATTTAAGATGGGTCTGAAAGCCCACTATGTTATACATGCTTGCTTCTTTGTTATCCTGCCTTAGCTGAACAACGGCATAGGCATCCTTTTCCATGGTTTCGCTTCTTAAGCCGACCGGCTTTAAGGGACCGAACAAAAGAGTATTATATCCTCTTTTTGCCATAGTTTCAACCGGCATACACCCTTCAAAAACAACCTCATTCTCAAATGCCTTCATTTCTGCACATTCGGCGCTAACAAGAGCATCATAAAAGGCATCATATTCTTCTTTGGTCATGGGACAGTTTATATAGTCCGCATCTCCTTTATTATATCTTGAAGCCTTGAAGGCTTTGGTCATATCAATTGATTCATAGGACACAATAGGAGCTGCCGCATCGTAAAAATAAAGGTCATCACTTCCGGTAAGCCTTCTGATTTCCTCAAAAAGCGCATCTGATGTAAGAGGTCCCGAAGCAATTACTGTATATTCATCCGGTACGATTTCGGTTACTTCTTTACTTATAACCGTTATATTGGGATGACTTTTTATTTTATCAGTGATATAGGCGGCAAATTTTTCACGGTCCACCGCCAGAGCTCCGCCTGCTGGTACCTGATTTTCATAAGCACTTTCTATTATAAGAGAGCCTAAAAGACGCATTTCCTCTTTAAGAAGTCCCACTGCGTTACTCAGCACATTTCCTCTTAAGGAATTACTGCATACAAGCTCGGAAAACAAATCAGTTGAATGAGCAGGAGTTTTTTTATAAGGCTTCTGCTCGTAAAGATTTACTTTTATACCTTCATTCGCCAGGCGGTATGCCGCTTCACAGCCGGCAAGTCCTGCACCTATTACATTAACGGTTTTCATTATTTTTCTTCCTTTTTTGAAGTTTTCTTTGCGGTTTTTTTAGGAGCTCTTTTATAAGCATTTTCACATTCGGAATTTGTGCAGTACAGCTTAAAGCCTCTGCCGAAATACTTTTTACCCATAACACTCTGACATTTGTCGCATCTTTCATTTGTAGGTTCATCCCAGGTCATAAAGCTACAGGTAGGATTCTTTTCACAGCCGTAGAACTTTTTGCCCTTTTTACTCTTTTTCTCAAGCACCTTTCCGCCACATAACGGACAGCTGACCGACTTAACCTCATTAACAATCGGTTTGGCATTTTTACACTCGGGAAATCCCGGGCATGCAAGAAACTTTCCGTATTTTCCTGTTTTAATTACCATTTTTCTTCCGCATTTTTCACAAAGCTCATCCGTTTCCTCGTCCTTGATTTTAACCTTATCTATATCCTGAGCTTTCGCAAGAGCTTTTTCAAAATATTTATAGAATGATGCGATAACCTCTACCCACGGAGTATCACCGCTTTCAATATTATCAAGCTGGCCCTCCATACCTGCGGTAAATTTAACATCAACAATATCCTTAAAGTTTTCCTTCATAAGTAATGTTGTAACCTTACCAAGCTCGGTAGGAAAAAGAGATTTTCCGTTTTTTTCCACATATTCTCTCTGAAGAATGGTACTGATGGTCGGAGCGTAGGTGCTCGGTCTTCCTATACCGTATTCTTCCATAATCTTTATAAGACTGGCTTCAGTATATCTGGGTGGAGGCGACGTAAAATTCTGCTTGTCAATAAGCTTAAGAAGCTTCAGCTTATCCTTTTCGTGAAGAACGGGAAGAATCTGATTTTCATCCTCCTCCTCGTTATCGGAGCTTTCTATATACAGCTTCATAAAGCCGTCAAATATCATTTTAAGTCCTGTTGCCTTCAGGGTATACGGTCCCGCAGCAACCTCGACAGTGGTGGTATTAAAGGTTGCATTAACCATCTGAGATGCAACAAAGCGCTCCCAGATAAGCTTATACAGCTTATACTGATCGGGCGTAAGAGAATCCTTGATATCCTTCGGAGTTAAATAAACATTTGAAGGACGGATTGCTTCGTGAGCATCCTGAACATTGCCCTTACCCGATTTATATTCGTTATAGCCCTTGGGTGCATACTGAGGACCGTAGGTATCAAGAATATATTTTTTACACAGTCCTTTTGCCTCATCTGAAATACGCAGGCTATCGGTTCTCATATAGGTAATAAGACCGATATGACCTTTACCCTTTATATCAATACCCTCATACAGATTCTGGGCATTAAGCATAGTTTTTTTCGCTGAAAAATTAAGCTTTCTGGAAGCCTCCTGCTGAAGCGTACTTGTAATAAAAGGAGGATAAGGTCTTCTTGTTTTTTTTGCTTCCTTTATACTGTCGATTACATATTCCGAGGTCTTTAAATAATCAAGGATTTCATTGGCTTCGGTTTCATTTTTTATTTCAAGCTTTTTACCGTTTTTCTTTTCAAGACGTGCAACAATGGTATCTTTTTCATTTGCTTCAAGATTTGCCTTTATTACCCAGTATTCTTCAGGGATAAACTTATCGATTTCCTCTTCCCTGTCACAGACAATTCTTGTTGCAACCGACTGAACTCGTCCCGCACTTAAGCCCTTACGGATTTTTTTCCATAAAAGCGGACTGAGCTTATAACCCACGATTCTGTCAAGAACACGTCTTGCCTGCTGTGCATCAACAAGATCAATATCAATGGCGCGGGGGTTCTTTATAGCCTCGGTAACGGCATTTTTAGTTATCTCATTAAAGGTTACCCTGCATTTTTTATCCTCATCTATATCAAGGATTTTTGCAATGTGCCAGGAAATTGCCTCCCCCTCACGGTCAGGGTCAGTTGCAAGATAGACTTTATCGGATAGCTCCGCTTCCTTTTTAAGCTTTTTAATAAGCTCCGACTTGCCCGATATTATCTGGTATTTCGGCTCAAAATTCTTTTCAAGATCAACCCCTAAAGTTCTTTCGGGAAGATCTCGCAAGTGTCCCATGGAGGCTATTACACTAAAGCCTGCGCCCAGGTATTTTTCAATTGTTCTGGCTTTTGCGGGAGATTCTACGATAACTAAATTTTTTGACAATTTGTACACCTCTTTAAAATTTCAGCTTAAATTTATTTCCGACCTCGGATATAACAACACCTTTTATTTCAAGCATTGTCAGTGCAGACAAAATATAATTCATCGGAATATCGGTTTTTAAGGAAAGTTCATCTGCAGTCAAAGGATTTGCATCACAAAGCTCTGCAACCTTTCTTTCAAGTGATGTTAAGTCTGTAAAAGACTCAAGAAAGCTCTTTTTTAAAAACTCATCTGAATACTCCGCTTCATTATTCTTTCTTATTTCATTTATACTGGCATACATTCCGCGATATTCATCAAGAATATCAATGGCACTTGTTACCAGTTTGGCACCTTCACGGATAAGATTGTTGGTACCTATACCGTTTTCATTACCTACTATATTGGGAACGGAAAATACATCCTTGCCCTGCTCCAATGCTATATTGGCAGTAATCAAGGAGCCGCTTCTTTTTCCTGCTTCAACAACTACCACACCGGATGAAAGTCCGCTTATAATACGGTTTCTCTCAGGAAAATTTGACGGATATATTTTGGCACCCGGAGGATATTCCGAGATAATACTTCCGTTATACAGCATATATTCGTATAAAAACTTGTTCTTTCTTGGATAAATATCGTCAATAGCCGAGCCTAAAACTGCCAATGTAGGCTTGCATATTCTTTTTGCACCGTTATGAGCCGCTGCATCAACGCCGACCGCCATACCGCTTATCACAAGCACTCCCGAGGAAGCAAGCTCTACAGCAATTTCATCGGCACACTTTAACCCATAGCAGGACGGTTTTCTTGTACCGACAACCGCAATACACAAAAGCTCATTAAGAGGAAGCTTAAGACCTCTGTGATACAAAACAATGGGAAAATCCGGAATATTTTTAAGTGCCTCGGGATAGTCTTCATCGGCATAACAAATTATATTATAATTGTTTACCGCACATTTTTCAACAATTATTTTTGCTTCATCCAAATCTTTATCCATCAATTTTCTGAAGGTTGTCTTATTTATGTAAGGAAAAAGGCTTAATTGTTCCTCATCCATATTGTAAATTAATTCTGCATCGGGCACCTCACCAAGAAGCTCTCTTATGCTTCGATTGGAAACCGTGGTACGCTGTGCCAGCCATACCCAGTATAAAGCTTTATTCATTGACTTTTCTCCTGTTTTTTAATACTGTATATAAAATAATTCCTGCCAGTAACGAAGCAAGACCTATTATCTGTGATATACGAAGTCCCATAAACATAAGACTGTCGGTTCTCAATCCTTCAATAAGCATTCTTCCAAATCCGTACCATATTATATATAAGGTAAAGATCTGCCCGTCAAAGCTCTTCTTTTTGGAAAATGAATGAAGTAAAATTATTCCGGTTAAATTCCACAAACTTTCATACAGGAAGGTCGGATGGACCGGAAGCTCCGGATTTACATTAATGCCTTTACCCTCGAGTATAACAAGATATTCCTTTATTTTATCCCCTGTCATACCCCATAAAAGCTCAGTATTTGTTCCGAATGCTTCCTGATTAAAGAAGTTTCCCCATCTGCCAAGAGTCTGACCGATAAGGAGCCCTATAACGCATATATCAAAAACCTTAAAAACATTTATTTTCTTTTTCTTTAAATATATGAATGCTCCGAGAACGGCAAAAATAATTGCGCCGTAAATGGCAAGTCCGCCATTTCGGATTGCAAAAATTTCTCCGGGATGATTAAGATAATATTCCAGATTAAATAAAACATAGTAAAGCCTTGCACCTATTATCCCTAAAGGAATACCAACAAGTAAAATATCCGTAAAGGTATCGGAAGGAAGTCCCTGCTTTTTCCCCATAAGAATACAGTATATATAAGCAAGAACTATTCCTGTTGTAATACAAAGCGCATACCAGTATATGTCAAACCCGAACAAAGAAAAGGCAACATTGTCAAGCTTAAGATGAATTCCCAGTCGGGGAAATGATATATTATTCATAGCTTACTCCTGTTCTGTCGGTTTTACAATACTCGTAACGAAGAATTCCTCGTCAAAAAGCTGATTGAATCTTTCCTGAACATCCTTTAATGTAACCTGAGGATAGATTTCAAGAAAATCGAAAATATCTATTCCCAGAAAGTAATTTCCTCCGAAAACATTGCCGAGCGATTCTATATTATTAAAGGATTTTATATATTTTCCGTAAAGGAATTTTTTTGCTCTGTCAAAAGCATCAGGATTAAATCCCTCTTTTTTTATTCTTCGAGCTTCCTCAAAGATACACTCTCTTACCTTATAGGGATCTCTTGCCTCGCCTGCGAACTGAATAAATGCATAATCCCTATTGGCGGTTACATCATCATAAAAGGTATCGTTTATAATTCCTTCATCATACATTTGCTTATAAAGAGGTGTTCCCTCGGATGAAAACATTTTCATTATAAGCGAGGTGATAAAGCTTCTTTTTGCGAGCTCTTTTCCGAATACAGGCTCAGCGTTATCCTTATAGCCCATGGAAAAAACAGGCATAGATACGGGAAGTGAATCAATAATTTCTTTTTGATTAACCTTCCCCGGCTCGGTATATTCTTTTAAAACTGCTGTAAAGTCTTTTTCCTTTACAGGTACATTTTCATCAAGAATTCTCTCAAGTTTGTCAATTTCTATATCACCGGTTACAAAAAGCACCATGTTCTGAGGATGATAGAAGGTGTTATAGCAGTAATACAGTAAATCCTTGGTTATTTCTGAAATTGATTCCACAGTACCCGCAATATCACGTCTTACCGGGTGGATATTATACATAGCCTTAAGCATATTAAACATAACCCGCCAGTCGGAATCGTCATCATACATTCTTATTTCCTGTCCGATAATCCCCTGCTCCTTTGCAACATTCTCATCAGTAAAATAGGGGGTGTATACATAATCGAGAAGATGTGCAAGGCTTTCATAAAAGCAGTCGGTTGACTGGAAAAGGTACGATGTGTTATTAAAGGAAGTGAAAGCATTTGCATTTGCACCAAAAAGTGAAAACTTATCAAAAGCATTACTTCCGTCAGGCTGTTCAAAAAGCTTATGCTCTAAAAAATGAGCAATTCCGTCCGGGATTTCTACAAAATTATCCTTATCGTTATCCTTAAAGCATACATCATTGGAGCCGTATTTAACGGAAATTATGCCGTAATACTTGGAAAAGCCCTTCTTGGGAAGCACATATACACTTAGTCCTGATTTATGAATACCTTTATAAAGGCTTTCGCCTAAAAAATCATTTTTAAACTCATTAAAAATCATTATTTTGCACCTCCGGTAAGATAGTATACGGTATCTAATTTTACAGTTTTGGCAACCTTCATTATGTCCTCTTTGGTTACGCTGTTAATTTTTTCAATATATTCGTCTATATCGGTAATTTCACCCTTCACAAGACCGTTAAGGATATAATTTTCATAAGAGAACAGGCTGTCATTTAAGGATTTTAAGTTATTGATAACGGATTTTTTTGAAGCCTCCAGCTCTTCGGGGGTAATTTTGCCTTCGCAAACCGAATTAAGCTGAACAAGAATTTCATCGTAGGCTTTTTTAAAATTCTCAAATTCCACACCGGAGTTCACCTTCATAATTCCCTTAAAGGAATCAACTCTTGAGTAGGCATAATAGCAAAGACTTAATTTTTCTCTTACATTATTGAAAAGTTTGGAATGGGCACCGGAGCCGAAAACACTGTTAAACACCGTCAAAGCATAGCGGTCATCAGTTCTGTAGGTAAAGCCCATGCTGATTTTTCCCTGATTAACATCAAATGCCTCTTTAATTTCCTTAACGGAACCACTTTCCTTTTTCATGTCACACAGAGGATAAATTGCATTACCGTCCCCAAGGTTCAGTTCTTTTATTTTTGCTTCAAGCATTTTAATATCTACGTTTCCCATTACAAAGATATCGACACGGGATTTTTTTATCATTTCAAGATATCTATTGTAAAGGATTTCGGGAGTTATTTTTTCAACAAGTTCTTTTTTTCCGTACTCAAAAACAGCATAATTATCACCTTTGCACATTTCCTCGGTACAACGGTGATTTGCATATTCCTTTTTATCATTGATCAGAGAATCTATATAATCAATGAGGTTATTTTTTTCCCTTTCGGTATAACCTGAATTAAATCCGTCCTTTTCAACAAGGGGGTTGAAAAGCATATCAGATATAAAATGCCACACATTTTCAAGATAATCCTTTTCACGGGCATAGCTTGGAGATAAAAACTCAAAGCTTAAGCCCACTATCTGATCCTCACCTTTTTTTCGTATACTGCAGTCAAACATACCGCCGTACAGAGCTTCAAGTGCGTTGGAAACAGCAGTCATATCGGGATATCCCTTACTTCCTGCCTTTAAAACATAAGGAAGCAGCGAATACTCGGAGGCAGTTTTCTCATCAAGCTCATTATGAAAATAAAAGCTTACCGTAAAGGTTTTGAATTTTTTATTTTCTTCAGTAATTAAATTTACACGGTTATTTATTTTTACAATATTCATTTATACTTCATCCTTTCCGTTTAATACCTTAAATATAAAGGGCGCGCCAAGACTTACCCAGAAGCCTATCAGAAGATATTTTATCCATCCTGACAGGAAAATATATATAACAGCAACACCTAAAACACCCATAAGAAAATTTGCGGTTTTCCTAAATCCGGTGCCCGGAATTTTATAACCTATAAGCTTATTTTCGACAATAAGTCCGGTTAAAAAACCCAGGTAAACCATAGTTATTTTCAGGCTGTCCTCATCACCGAAGGCAATAATTCCCATAAGTCCGAGAATAATAAAGATATAGCCGAGATAATATTTTTTACTCTTACAGACATAATCAATAAAGACTCCAAACAGTGGTACCAGCACAAGCCCGAGCAAAAAACCGACGGTAACATCTAAAATACTGTGGACACCGAGGTAAATTCTTGATATCGCTACAAGCAATACGGTAAAAAATCCTGTTATAAGATACTTTATATTCCCGAAGACCTTGTAAAGAGAAAAAACAAGCCCCGATGCAAGCTGTGAATGGTTACTGGGAAAAGAATAGCCGTAGCCGTATTTTATATCCTTGTTGATAATACGCGAATCCTTAACATACGGGCGGTCAACCTTAAATATATCCTTGACAATAAAGTTAATCATCATACTGTTTAAAAGAATAAATCCGATTTTCAGCCCCTTTTCCTTATCGACACACCAGTAAATAAAACAAAGAACAAGCACCAGCGGTATATCGGTTATAAGGTATGATACATAAAGAAAAAATTTATCAAGCAAGGGATTTGCAATATCCTGAAAAAATAAATTTATCCCGAGCATACTTTCCCTCCATAACATATTTTCCTGATATTATACCATATTTTTCTAAAAATTCAAAGTGTTTTATTGAAAAATATATTTTTCTTTATTTTTAAAAATAATGCTTTGAAAAATTCATTATATATGCTATAATATACAAAGATATTAAAAAGGGGTACTTATGATGATTAATTGCGGATTTGATAACGACAAATATTTAAAAACTCAATCAGAGCAGATAAGAAAACGAATTGACCAGTTCGGAGGAAAGCTTTATCTTGAATTCGGCGGAAAGCTTTTTGACGATTTTCATGCCTCAAGGGTTTTGCCCGGCTTTGAGCCTGACAGCAAGATGCGAATGCTTCAGCAGTTAAAAAACGATGTTGAAATAGTAATCGTAATCAATGCTACCGATATTGAAAAAAATAAAATAAGAAGTGATCTGGGAATTGCCTATAACGATGACGTATTAAGGCTGATTGATATCTTCTCTGCACTTGAGCTTTATGTGGGAAGCGTTGTTATAACAAGATATAACGGTCAGGCGGCGGCTGATGATTTTATCAGGCGTCTTGGCAATCTCGGTGTAAAAAGCTATAAGCATTACACTATTGCAGGTTATCCATCGGATATTCCTCATATTGTCAGTGATGACGGCCTTGGCAAGAATGATTATATAAAAACCGACAGACCTTTGGTAGTGGTAACCGCCCCCGGCCCTGGAAGCGGTAAGATGGCAACCTGTTTAAGTCAGCTTTATCACGATTATAAAATGGGTATCAAATCCGGTTACGCCAAGTTCGAAACCTTCCCTGTCTGGAATTTACCTCTTAAGCACCCTGTTAATTTAGCATACGAGGCCGCAACCTCAGATCTTAACGATGTTAATATGATAGACCCGTTCCATCTTGAAAGCTATGGTAGTATTGCGGTTAATTATAACCGTGATGTAGAGATTTTCCCTGTTTTAAGCACTATTTTTGAAAAAATCCAGGGAAGCTGTCCCTATAAATCCCCTACCGATATGGGGGTTAATATGGCAGGCAATTGCATAATTGACGACGAAATCTGCAAAAAAGCATCAAGGATGGAAATTATAAGAAGATATTACACAGCCAAGGTTAATCAGCTGAAGGGAGATAACAATGAAGTTCAGGTAAGCAAGCTTGAAATTCTTATGAATCAGGCGGGAATTACCACCGAATATCACCCTGCAGTTTCAGTTGCCCTTGCAAAAGCAAGAGAAACCGGTATGCCTGCAGGTGCAATGGTGCTTCCTGACGGTAATATAATCACGGGAAAAACCTCAAGCACTTTAGGAGCTGCATCTGCTCTTATTCTTAATGCTCTTAAGCATCTTGGAAATATTGACAGTGAGCTTGAGCTTATATCCTCAGAGGTTCTTGAGCCAATATGCGGTCTTAAAACCACCTATCTAAAGCATAGAAACCCAAGACTTCACACCGATGAAATACTGATTGCTCTTACTGTTTCGGCACTGACCGACCCTCTTGCAAAGCTTGCAAAGGAGCAGCTTGCAAATCTTAAGGGCAGTGATGCACACTTCTCGGTTATCATAAGTGAAGAGGATGAAAAGATTTTAAAAAGACTCGGCATAAATGTAAGCTACGAGGCTTTATATGAAAACAAAGGATTATACCATAAATAGGAGAAGCAAATGAAACTGTTAATAGCATCGGATATTCACGGCTCGGCTTATTATATGAAAAAGCTTACAGCAGCCATCAAAGAAGAAATGCCCGATAAAATAATACTACTTGGTGATTTATTATATCACGGACCCCGTAATGATTTACCGAAGGAATACAATCCGAAAGATGTTATTGATATTCTTAACAGTCTTAAGGAAAAGCTTATATGCGTCAGAGGAAACTGCGATACAGAGGTTGACCAGATGGTGCTTTCCTTCCCTATTCTTTCCGATTACCTTACGGTTTTTACTGACGGTTTGACTATATATATTTCTCACGGACATATATACAATAAAGAAAACCCACTTTCCTTTAATAAGGGTGATGTTTTTATAAGCGGTCACACCCACATTCCCATTTTGGAGAATATTGACGGTGTTACCTATCTTAACCCGGGAAGCGTTTCCATTCCAAAGGAGAATTCTCCTCATTCATATATGATTTATGAAAAAGGAAACTTTATCTGGAAGGACTTATCCTTAAAGGAATACAAGCATATTGAAATATAGGTGATATTTATGAATTTTTTCGATACTGATGTTCAGGAATTAAAATATAACGTGTTAAAGCAGGTTGCAAAGCTTGCTTATAAGGATGAGCTGACTACAGGCAAACTTCTTGAAATACCCGAGATTATTGTTCCCGACGGCGAGGCAAAAATGCGATGCTGTATATATAAGGAACGGGCTATTGTAAACGAGAGAATAAAGCTTGCTTTAGGCGGTGATCCCGACACTGCAAATATGGTCGAGGTATTAAAAATTGCCTGCGACGAATGTCCTGTCGACGGTATCCAGGTTACCCAGTCCTGCCGTGGCTGTATAGCCCACCGTTGTCAGAATGCATGCCCTAAGGATGCAATAAGAATTATTGACAGAAAGGCCGTTATTGACAAGGAAAAATGCATTGAATGCGGAAGATGTCTTGCGGCTTGTCCTTATTCAGCTATTACAAAAAATGTAAGGCCTTGTGTTAAAGCATGCATACCGAAGGCTATTTCAATCAATCAGTCCAACCACAAGGCTGTTATCAATGAAGAAAAATGTATCTCCTGCGGAGCATGCGTTTATCAGTGCCCATTCGGTGCAATTGTGGATAAATCATTTATAACCAATGCAATTAAAATAATCAGAGAATCAGAGAATAATACAAAATATAAGGTTTATGCTGTTATCGCACCCTCACTTGCAAGTCAGTATTCGTCAATTCCCGAAATAACTATGGGTAAGGTTGTATCGGCAATCAAAAAGCTTGGCTTCCATACAGTTGTAGAGGCGGCTCTCGGAGCTGATGTAACAGCTTATCTTGAAGCTAAGGAGCTGGCTGACAAAGGCTTTCTTACCTCCTCCTGCTGCCCTGCTTTTGTAAGCTATATTGAAAAACATTTCCCGAAAATAAAAGAAAATGTTTCTCATAATTTGTCGCCAATGGCGCAGATTTCAAAAATAATAAAAGAAAATGACCCTGATGCAAAAACAATATTCATAGGCCCCTGTATAGCAAAAAAGGCAGAGACGAAAAAAGAAAGCGTTGCTCCGTATGTAGACTGCACCATAACCTTTGAGGAAATGCAGGCAATGTTCGACTCTATGGAGATAGATTTAATCGCTATGGAAGAAAGCTCTCTTGACAATGCTTCCTATTTCGGAAGGATTTTTGCTCATTGCGGTGGCTTATCCGAGGCTGTTAACCAGGCTCTTAAGGAACACGGAATATCTGAAGAGGAATTCAAATGTATTCCCGTTTCCTGTAACGGCATAAATGAATGTAAGACCACCCTTCTGAAGGCTTCCAAGGGATTACTTTCAGAAAACTTTATAGAAGGCATGATTTGTAACGGAGGCTGTATAGGAGGACCTGCTTGTCTTTCCCACAGTCCAAAAGATTTATCTTTAGTTAAAAGCTACGGAAAGCAGGCAATTGACAAAACAATAAAAACCTCTATTTCAGCTCTTAACAGTGAAGATATAGATAATCTTAAATAATAAAAAGCAGAAACGAAATTAATCGTTTCTGCTTTTATTCTTATATGAACAAACCAAACATTACCGGTATGGTAATTATTGCAAGTATATCCGAAATAAGAGCCATAGCCGCCCCTGTTTTTGTATCCTGTCCGTATGCAGCAGGAAACACTATTCCGTTAAGCCCAAAGGGCATTGCAGTTGTGCAAAGAGCAACCATAAGAGTAAGCCCATCTGTTTTAAATATTTTCATCATAAATACTACACAAAGAGGGATAACAATCAGTCTTATCAAGGAGGCCAAGATTACTCCCGAATTTTTCATTATTTCAAAAACATTGTATTTTGCGATAATAAATCCCGTCATAATCATTGCCAAGGGACCCATTGTATCTGATAAACTGCCGATTGCACTGTTTACGGTATCGGGAAGAACAATTCCCGATAATCCAAGAACAGCACCGATAACAAGAGATATTGTAACCGGTGTCACCATGCTTTTTACGGTTATTTTCTGAATATTCGGGTTAAAGGAATTTATGCCTATTGTAAAGGCATAAATATTGAACGGAATGGTAAATACAATCATTTTAAAAAGAGCATTCGCACCGAACAATGCCTCAACAAGCACATATCCCATATAACCGAAATTTGCATTGGTAAATGAATATGTATAAATCTTTCTTATATATAAATCCTTTGTAAAAAGCTTTGATAAGATATTGGCAAGTATAAAAAGAAGCACAACCGTAATTATCGCGGTTATAAGCAAAATAAAGTTTTCCTTAAGAACGTTTATTTTGAATTTCTCATAAAAGCTTTCTATTATAAGCGCCGGAGTTACCACAAAGGATAAGAATTTTGAAATAATTCTATCAAAATCCCCGTCAATAATCTTAAACTTATTTACACAATAACCGACCAGAATCAGAATAAAAAAATAAATCATCTGATTAAGAGTAAAGCTAAATATTTCCATTACTGTCCTCCTGACATAAAAAGCAAACAGTTGCCTTAGTATAATCAATTAAATCCTGTGTTTTAAGTAATAACTGACAGCCCCTTACACCGGCGCTTACGGTTATTTTTTCAAATTCAGCACATGACATATCAATAAATACAGGATAATTTTTCTTCATCCCTACAGGTGAACAGCCCCCTCTTATATATCCGGTAAGACCAAGCAGCTCCTTTACGGCAACCATTTCAATTTTTTTATTTCCAGTTACCTTTGCAGCAAGCTTTAAGTCAATGGATTTATCAACCGGAATACACATAACAATAACCCCTGTTTTATCCCCTTTTGCCACAAGGGTTTTGAAAACCATTCCGCATAAAAGCCCTACCTTGGCGGCAATTGAAACACCGCTTAAATCATTTTCATCAACCTCATAAAGCAGAGCCTCGTATTTTATTTTTGCTTTATCAAGCATTCGCATTGCATTTGTTTTTACCAATTTCAAAACCTCTTTTATAAGTCAACACCTAAAATATTTTTTGCTAAAATTCCCACTACGAATGAAACAATTGCAACTCCTATGGAAATAAGAGACATTTCAAGAAATCTGGGACGGAATTTTTCACCCTTGGCAACCGAAATATAATATGTAAAGCCCGCAATGATAAGAATTACAATTCCAATCATTAAAAACAAAGCTGTTATATACTGACTGTTTGATAATACCAAATAAGGCAGTATTAAAAGTGCAACAGTTACAAGGTATGCAACCCCTGTATAACAACAGGATTTAAGAGCATCGTCTCTCCCCTCACTTTTAGCGGCAAGAAATTCACTCGACGCCATCGACAAGGTTGCTGATATACCGAGAATAAGCCCTGACAACGCTATAAGGCGGGTATTCTGCATTGCAAAGGTAAATCCGGCAAGAGAGCCTGTAAGCTCAACCAATGCATCATTCATGCCAAGCACCATACTGCCCACATACTGAAGGCGTTCTTCATCCAGCATAGCAAGAAGGGCATTTTCGTGTTCCTCTTCCTCCTGTCTGACGGTGACACTTTCCTCTATTTCTTCTGTTAATAATTCATATTCATTCTGCGCAAGTTCTTCTCCGGATTCCATAAGCTTGACAGCAAAAGTAAAGCCAAGTATTATTGCTAAAAGCTTAAATTTAAGCACCTTGCCCATTTGAGGCTTCATTGAAATCCCCGTATATTTCTTCCATATTTCATAATGCGCCTTTTCTTCACTCGCCAGTCTTAAAAGAGTTTTTTTATTCTCCTCTCCTTTTGCAAATTTTGCAATTTCTTTATATATCACACTTTCGGTAAGCTCATTCTGCTGCATTCTTTTAACAACAGCCAAAGCTTTTTGTGATAACTCTGCCATATCAACATCCCCTTTTTATAAATCCACTCTGTTTTTTATTTCTCCGTTAAAAAATGCCTTTGCATTTTCAATCATTATTCTGAAGCATCTTTCTCTGGCTTCCTTAGCGCCCCAAGCCATATGAGGAGTAAGGCACACATTTTTAAGCTTTCTTATCCGATAGTACGGGCATTCCTTAGTAAACGGCTCTCTGGAATAAACATCCGAGCCGAAGCCTGAAATCTTTCCCTTTTCCACTGCTTCGCACATTGCCTCTTCATCAATTACTGCTCCTCTTGCGGTATTAACCACAATGGCAGTCTTTTTCATAAGTGCAATTTTTTCACGGCTGATAAGCCCCTTTGTTTCCTGCGATAAAGGAATATGAATACTGATTATATCGCTTTTTTTCAGAAGTGTATCAAGATCAACACATTCCACTGTATCTATATTATTTCTTTTGTAAGCAAGAACATTGCAACCAAGAGCTCTTGCAGCATCACCAACTTTAGAGCCTATTCCGCCGTAGCCGATAATGCCCCAGGTTTTTCCGTAAAGCTCATTATACACGGGTTTCAAAATATTGGCACCGGTGCCTTCGGTGTATACACCGTCCCTTGTATACTCAGTATATTCGCAGGTATGATTTGCAAGATACAAGGCTGCTCCCAAGGTAACCTGCGCCACGCTGTAAACCGAGTATCCGGGAACATTGCACACTCCTATATTACGACTTTTACAAAATTCCACATCAATATTGTCAAAGCCTGTAGCTGCCTCGCAAATAAGCTTAAGCTTTTTTGCATTTTTAAGATTACTTTTGTTAAGCTTTGATTTATTTACAAATACTATATCAGCATCTGAAATTCTTTCTTCGATTTCTTCAGGTTCAGTACTGTCATAAACTGTAACCTCACCTAATGAGGATGCACCTGATATATCAAGATCCTCACCCAAAGTAAGACGATCAAGCACTACAATTTTCAATTAAATCACCTCTTTTAAATTATACCAAATATTGCGACAAAAGTAAACAAAAAAACATCCGCAAATTGCAAATGTTTTTCTGTTTTTATTCTACATAAAATTCTTCTGAGGTATCAAGACAGATACATCCTAAAACTCCCGTAAAATGAACACCGCAATCAATAGCAATATGATTGTTTTTCTTATAAATTTTTCCCCGATATCCGGGAGCAATAAGAGCGGTGGGAGTATGACCGGTTACAAGATATTTATCGGGGAAATAGACCCTGTCATAATCGCATCTTCCCCATACAATTTCGTTTACGCTGTAATCGTCAAAGGGACGTTCCGGAGAAAAATTCTCCAAAGTGCCGTGAACAAGCACAAAACTTTTTCCATTAACCTTTATCTCCTCTACCCCTGCAAATTCTTCAATATAGTCAAACACCGATTCCCTTTCATCCAGGGATAGCTCTCTGAATTTTTTCAAGGTAGACGCGCCGCCGTTTTCCATCCAGGCTTCATACAGTTCAAGAATATTCTTAACATCAGTGTCAATGATTTCCTCAGTTATTTCGGTGCTTAAGCTTTTAAGTGCACCGTATGCCATATATTCATGATTACCGAGAAACGGGAAAACATTATCCCGCATCATCATATCAAATAGAATTTTTATCCCATCCTCGCCGCGGTCAATCACATCTCCGAGAATATAAAGAGTGTCCTCCTCTTTAAAATCTATTTTGTCAAGCATTCTTTTATACTTATCATAGGCTCCGTGAATATCCGACATTACATAAATCATATTGTACCTCTTTCACTAGATTATTTATATTTGGCACACATATCCTCCACTGCCTTTTTTACCCGGGCACGCATAGCAGCAGGCTCCATAACCTCAATATGGGGGCCGTATTGCAAAGCCCAGTAAAAGAAAGCCTCCTGATTAACCTTAACCTCTACCATACACTCATCATTTGTTAAAGGAGAAATTTTTACATCCTGACCATACCAGTCGATTATCTGATCAATAAGATATGTGTGTGCCCTGAATTTGGCGTGAATACTTTCTCCTGCAAACATATAAAGATGCTCTGCCATATGCTTAGGAAGATTAAGACCACCCTCATCCAGCTCTTCAATAGGCTTTCGTATATCTTCAAGAATTTTTATATCAGTCATACGGTCTATACGGTAGTTGGCAAGGCTGTTATACTTATCATAATTACAAATAAGATAGTACCTTCCCCCGGTAGCAACCATCTGATAAGGATTTACAATGTATGGTTCCTTACGGCGTGGATGAAGCTTTTTATCAATACCGTAATTATTATAAACAAAAGAAACTTTTTTATTATCCGAAATTGCTTCTTCCAGAGTATCTATTATAAAAAACAGCTCTTTATTCTGAGGCTGATTATCAGGAAGATTACAGATATGGTTTACCTTTTTATTAAAGTATTCGTTGGAAAGACCGATAAGCTTTTCTATAAGATTTTTACATTGCTTATACGGAATATTCTTGGAAAAAAGAAGACTATCTATAAGAAGTCTTAACTCGGAATCGTCAAACTCAGGCTGAATATACCAGTTGGTGCATATTGAGGTTTCATTTCCTTCATCATCATTTCTTGATATCTCCTCGTATTCAATACCGCAGTCAAGATCAAGAAGATTCATAAGGTTTCTTTTTACGGTTTTACGGTCAACCTCCATATTGTATTCGGTTTTCAGCTTTTCTTTTATTTCCTGTTGCGTCATGGGATGTTCGGCATCGGAAAATCTTTTTAAAATATTAAGTATATTTATTGTTACCATCTTTTTAGGCGATACGGTATGCATACTAAGTACTCCTTCTTTATTTAGAGTTTAATTTATTCAAGGCTGTACTCTCCCGACATATAAACATTCATGCCAAAGCCTAAAAGCAAGCACTCCTGTATAGGTTTCTTTGAATTGACTGAGATTACAAGCTTATCGTCCTTAAATTCGGCAATAATCTGATATTCTTCTCCATTCTGATTTTTTCCCGTGCAGGTTGCTGCTTTCGATGTTATAAAATCGAACTGACCTTCAAACCGTCCAAGATTAAGACTTTTATTACAGCAGTCAGCTTCAAGATAAAAGCCATCTTTATTTTTGTTGGTTACGGTTATAACATTATATGTTTCCTCACCGGTGCTCATCTTATAAACAAGCTTATCCGATGAAGCCTCCCTGCCTGAAGAACAGGCGGTAAATATAAACACTGTAATAAGAAATAGTAAGAACAGCTTTTGTTTTTTCATATTAAACACCTCGTTATATAAGAATTAATATATTTTTATTATATAAGATTTAATCGCCTTTTTCAATAGTATATTAAATTAATAACACACAGGATGGGTAAATTTAGGGACATCCTTTAAGAATATAAAAAAGCATCTGCCATTTACAGATGCTTTTTAAAGTATTAATATGCTTTACCCCAATATACCATCGCCTTTGCCTTTTTACCGCAGCAAACGCAGGTATCGGATATTTCTTCCTGTTCAAAGGGCATACATCTTGCAGTGGCAGTTGTATCCTCCTTGATTTTATTTTCACATTCTACATCACCGCACCACATAGCCTTTACAAAGCCCGGCTTGGTAGCAACGATCTCTTTGAATTCATCATAGGTTTTAGCAACATTGGTTGTTTCCTCACGGTGCTCAAGAGCCTTGTTATAAAGGGAGCTTTGAATATCCTCAAGAAGCTCGGCAACCTTTGCTTCAAGCTCGTCAAGAGAAACGAAAATCTTTTCTCTTGTGTCTCTTCGTACAAGCACGCACTGATTTTTCTCAATATCCTTAGGCCCGATTTCAAGACGGAGAGGAACACCCTTCATTTCATATTCGGAGAACTTCCAGCCGGGAGTTTTATCCGAAGCATCAATCTTAACCTTGAAGGAGGAAAGCTTATTTTTAATTTCCTCAGCCTTTTCAAGCACTCCGCCCTTATGCATTGCAATAGGCAGAATTACAAGCTGAACGGGAGCAATTTTAGGCGGTAATACCAGACCGCTGTCATCCCCGTGAACCATAATAACCGCACCGATAAGTCTTGTGGTTACACCCCATGAGGTCTGGAAAACGTTCTGCTTTTTATTATCCTTATCGGTATATTCAATACCAAAGGCTTTTGCAAAACCGTCTCCGAAGTTATGAGATGTACCTGACTGCAATGCCTTACCGTCGTGCATAAGACTTTCAATAGTATATGTAGCAACAGCACCTGCAAACTTTTCCTTATCGGTTTTTCTTCCTTTTACAACAGGAATCGCAAGATATTCTTCACAGAATTTTGCATATACATTAAGCATCTTAATTGTTTCCTCCTGAGCCTCCTCAGCAGTAGCATGAGCAGTATGCCCTTCCTGCCATAAGAACTCAGCAGAACGTAAAAACGGTCTTGTGGTTTTTTCCCATCTTACAACGGAACACCACTGATTATATAATTTCGGTAAATCTCTGTGGGATTCGATTATATTTTTATAATGTTCGCAGAACAGGGTTTCAGAGGTAGGACGAACACAAAGTCTTTCCTGAAGCTTTTCGGTACCCCCGTGGGTTACCCAGGCAACCTCGGGAGCAAAGCCTTCAACGTGATCCTTTTCCTTCTGAAGAAGACTTTCGGGAATAAACATAGGCATATAAATATTTTCATGACCTGTTTCCTTGAACATAGAGTCTAACACGCTTTTCATATTTTCCCAGATAGCATAAGCATAGGGTCTTATTACACAACATCCTTTAACCGAGGTGTATTCAATAAGATCTGCTTTTTTAACGATATCGGTATACCATCTGGCAAAGTCAACATCCATTGATGTTATTTCTTCTACAAATTTCTTTTCGTTACTCATAATTTAAAACCTAACCTTTCTTATCACTTAATTGTAACTAAAAATCAGGTTTATGTCAATAGTTTTAAGCTTATTTATACTTTTTCTTGGTTGCCTCCCCACCCCGCAAATGTCTTTCAGCTTTGTTTATATCAAGAATTTCTCTTATCTTTATGTACAGCTCTTTATTTATTTTTTTCAAACGCTCGGTTATATCCTTATGAACGGTAGATTTTGAGATACCGAATTTCTTTGCGGCGGCACGGACTGTTGATTTGTATTCTACAATATATTCTGCTATCTGAGCAGTTCTTTCTTCAATATCCTTATTCATAAAAAATACTCCTTTATTCACATATTCATTAAAATATATGAAACAAAGAAGTATTTAATTACAATATAAATCTCTTATTTTTCAAGAGCTTTGTCAATGCTTACTTTTTAACGCCTTCCCAGTCCTTTAGGAATTTTTCAATACCAATATCGGTAAGCGGATGCTTAATCATCTGATTTAACACCTTGAAAGGAACCGTTGCAATATGAGCACCGTTTTTTGCAGCCTCGGTAACATGAAGAGGATTACGGATGCTTGCCGCAATGATTTCGGTATTCAGATTGTGGACTTTAAAAATACGGGCAACATCCGAAATAAGGGCCATACCGTCCCAGTCAATATCATCAATACGACCTAAAAACGGACTTACATAGGTTGCTCCTGCAAGGGATGCAAGCAACGCCTGAGCTGCGGAAAAAATCAGTGTAACATTGGTTTTTATTCCCTTTTCAGATAAAGCCTTAACTGCCTTTAAGCCCTCGGCAGTCATAGGAATCTTGATTACTATATTTTTATTAATTTTAGAAAGAGGTATTGCTTCTTTAACCATTCCTTCAGCATCTAAGCTTATTACCTCTGCAGAAACCGGTCCGTCAACAATGGATACAATCTCATCAATTACTGTTTTAAAATCTCTGCCCTCCTTGGCAATCAGAGATGGATTAGTGGTAACTCCGGAAACAACTCCCAGTTCAGCGGCAATACGGATTTCCTCTGTGTTAGCCGAATCAATAAAAAGCTTCATATAAATACCTCCTGTTTTTTTACAATGTAAGGGTATACAAGACCCTCCTAACATCATTATGACTAATAATGTTTATTTTGTCAAGAAAAATGTTAAAATAAGTCAATTTTTTTACATTTCTTTATCCTTTGTCGCAGGGTTATTTATAAGCTTCCCCTCTTTATCGAATCTTGAACCGTGACATGAACAATCCCAGGAGTGCTCCCACTTGTTATAGGTTAGTGCACACCCCATGTGAGGACATCTGGGAGTGCGGAGGGTGAGCATTCCTGATAAAGCCTCACCTATATTAAACGCAAGCTGTGGGTGAAAAATACTTCTCGAGGGAGAGTATAAGTCCGCATACTTTGATTTTTTTTGACATATCATATCGGAAAGTATCATAGCAGCTGTCATTGACGAGGTCATCCCCCATTTATTAAATCCGGTGGCAACATATAAATCATTTGTTTTATCCGAATACCTGCCTATATAAGGAATACCGTCAAGAGTTATACAATCCTGTGTAGCCCACCTTCCCGACACCCGCGAATCGGGATAGTATTTTTTTGCCACCCGTTCAAGCTCTCTCCAACCACCGTTTTCCTTACCTGTTCTATGACCTGCACCGCCGAGCAACAGCATATTATTATAACCTCTGAAGGATAGCCCTTCATCCGATGCATCTACATACATATCTTTAAAATCAGCGGCATTCTCAAGGGCAATCACATAAGAGCGATGCTGATACATCTTAAGATAATATCCACCGTGCTTATTAATAAACGGAAAATGAGTTGCAACTATAATTTTTTCAGCTCTGATTTTACCCTTATCGGTAACAGCAGTATTGTTTTTTATTTCGGTAACCCGGGTATTTTCGTATATTTGTAAACTATTGCATATATCAAAAGCAAATTTCAGAGGGTGAAATTTTGCCTGATTTTCCATTTTCACCGCTCCTTTAACCTTAAAGGGAAGCTCCGTCTTTTCGCAAAATTCCGCCTTTACACCAAGCTTTTCCAAAGCCTGTACTTCCTTTTCAGCTATTCCTCGGTCATACATGGAATACACATACGAATTACATATTTCAAAGTTATTTCGTAAAGAAGCAATTTTCTTAATTTTCTCAAAGGCAGCATTCTGACTTTCATAATATAAATATGCCTTTTCAACACCGTACTTTTTTATTATTTTATCATAAATAAAACCGTGCTGTACCGTAACCTTTGCAGTGGTAAATCCCGTTACCCCACCGCAAATTTTGTCAGCCTCAACAAGAATACAGTCGACCCCTTTGTTTTTTAACATATATGCACATAAAAGCCCGCACATACCGCCGCCTATTATTAACGCATCGGTTTCTAAATCCTCTGTAAGTGAAGGATATTTTTTAAATCTTATATTTTTATTCCATACTGATTCCATAAATTCACTCCGATATTTTTTTATTACTATTATGCTCTTTTAACTATAAAAATATCAAAGTTTATATGACAGCAACACAAAAAAGGCCGATTAATTTATCGACCTTTTTAAATGGTTATAAATGTTAACACCGACATAAGCATTGTCATAACCGCAAATAACGCAATCAATCTTCTTTAATAAATAATCTCCTCTTTTTATAATTCAACATTAAATTCAAAATTCTCTATCTTCTTTTCTTTTAAACGATATTTTTCCAAAAGTTGCGGGCCGCAGGATGCTGACCCAACACCTGAGTTTTTATAATCAATTCTTATTGTTGTTACATTATCTTTAACAAGCTCGTCAATATGCATCGCTTCTGTTAAAGCCTTTGTATCATAATGAGAAACATTGAATTCAAAACCCTTATCCGACATGAATATAAGTCCTTTTTTCATTGCAAGAATTTTGGTATTTATATGGTTGCCGTGTTCCTGAGGAACAATGTAATTTACATATTCTTTATCGGCACTGCTCTCATACCAGCCCATTTTTGTATGATATTTCATATCACAGTAATTTTCATAAGGTCCCATTCCAAAATACTTGAATTCATCGTTTATATAATGTGTTTTAAATTCAAAGCCCAATCGCGGAAGCCATATACAGTCTTTTCTCATATCGCCCGATAAATTTATCTTTAAAGAGCCATCTTCAAAAAATGAATATTTAAGTTCATAATTGAAAAACGGCATTCTTGATACACATGCAAGCGAACCCTTAACCGTAATTACATTATCTTTTGCCTCACAGGAATAGCATTTATTAAACAACTTATCAAAGCCTTCTGCGTGCCAGTCCCTTGTGTACCTATACCACTTATTTTTAATAACTCTTTCATTATCTATCGGAGCTCGCATAACAGTAAGTTTAACTGAATCGCATATAAGTTCTCTGCCATTCTTTTTAATACTCGTAATCTCACCGTAATTTTTAGATATAATGAAGCTGAAATTTTTGCCGCATATAACAAATTCATTATCTGTTTCATTTATTTTCGATACAGGAGTCTTTGTTTCGCCCTTTTCAAGCTTTGTTTCCATTTCAAGTTGAGTAGATGCGACTTCACAACCATCCTGATCGTACAGGAAACAATTTACATAACCACCTAATTTACATTTATCCACTGTCAAAACTTCGATGCTTATTGTTTCTTTGGGTTTAAGATTAAAGGTCATTTCTTTGGATTCTATAATGTTTCCGTCCACTACACAGTCATACACGAAAACATACTCACTTAAATCAGTGAAATCAAATAAGTTTGTTATACTGAGTGTTGAACCCGAAAGACTGCATCTTATATTCTGATAAGCAGTTTTAGCATTGAGGCTGCCTGCCTTGAAGGTTCTGTCATGGAACACAAGACCGTCTGCACAAAAATTGAGGTCATGAGTGTCTTCGTTTTCAAAGTCACCCCCATATTTTGGAACACCTTCAACTATAACAGTATGGTCTGCCCATTCCCAGATACATCCGCCTATAAGTTTCGGATATTTGTAAAATAAATCCCAATAATCCATTATATCTCCGGGGCCGTTACCCATAGCGTGAGAGTATTCACAAAGAAACAGCGGAAGTTTTTTGGTATCATCTTTCGCATATTCCTCTGTCAAATCAACAGGTAAATACATTCTTGAATGTATATCCGGTCTTTCGTAAAACTCAGGATATTTAGCACTCGACCTTGATGCATTTTCACAGTGGATCAGTCTTTTTTTATCCGTATTTCTCAAATACTCAATCATTTTAACATGATTGGTGCAATGCCCGCTTTCATTACCTGTTGACCAACTGAAAATCGAAGTATGATTTTTATCTCTTTCATACGCTCGTATCATTCTTTCCATAAACGGCTCAAGCCATTCTTCCTTATTTCCTATCCACTCATCAGGAAATTCCACCATATCATATTCATCTACAATTTCAGGCTTTCTGTGGACGAAGCCGTGAGTTTCAAGATCGGTTTCCAGCATAACATAAAATCCAAGTTGATCACACATATTTAAAAACTTAGGTGCAGGGGGATAATGCGATGTTCTTATTGTATTGATATTAAGCTTTTTCATTTGCTTTAAGTCGTAAAGCAGTTCCTCATCAGTCATACACCATCCGTTTTCAGGGTGTGTATCGTGATGATTCACTCCTTTAAGCTTTACGCGTACTCCATTAACACAAAAAGCACTTTCATCATCTATGCTGTATCTGACAAAACCTATTCTCTGTCTTATTATCTCTTCCTTGTATTTAAACACTAAATCGTAAAGATTCGGTTTTTCAGCATTCCAAAGAACCGGATTTTCAACCTCAAATTCTGCTTTCCCCTGAGAAACAAGCTTTCCGATTAAACATTCACCGTCAAGCAAAGATATTTCGGCATTGCCTTCAAAATTAATTAAAATTTTATTGCCTTCCGTTTCAATTTTTATATCTTTTATATGCCCGTGCGGACGGTTTAAAATATACACATCTCTGAATATTCCGTTAAATCTGAAAAAGTCCTGGTCTTCCATATAACTGCCCGCACACCATTTATGAACCTTACAAACAACAGTGTTAACGCCGCTTTTCACATATTTTGTAATATCAAATTCTGCCTGCAGATGACTTCCTTGGGTATAACCGACATAGTTATCATTAATAAAAAGCTGCAAATCAGAGGAAACGCCTTCAAATATTATGTAATAGCATCTGTCAAGCTCTTTGATTTCAAATTCCCTTTTATAAATTCCAAGAGGATTTTTATCAGGCACATAGGGAGGATCAACAGGATACGGATAATTAACATTTGCATAATTGGGACTTCCGTATCCTTTGAGCTGCCAACATGATGGAACCGAAATGGTATCCCACTCGGTAATTTCTTTTTCTTCATCACAGTCAGCCTCATAATATTTAAACTGCCAGTTGCCGTTTAGCAATTTATAAGCATTTTCATTTTCAGGAATATAGAAAGAACGCTGAGGCATTCTGTTTTCACATATATTGTTCAAATCTTCGTAAAATCGCATTTTTACCTCCGATATATGAAAAAATTTCATTTTTTATTGTTTTTTCAAAAGCTTAATGGTATAATACCTTTAGGAATATTATAAGTATTACAGGCTGTTTAGTAAATGGAATATATTGCAATAATATATGAATATCTTGCAAGGGTGATATTATGAATAAAATGGTAATCAATCTGACACAGGACAATGCAGTTTCTCCGCCGATCTTCTTCAATACTGCAAGTAATTATTTCAGGCAAGAAATTATAAACAGACCGTCCGGTGCTGATTTTCATCAGATTTTGTTTGTTTTGGAAGGCGAAGGAACGCTGAATTATAAAAATAAACAATTCCGTTTGAAAAAAGGATGTGCATTTTACACCGGATGCCATATACCTGTATCATATCAGGGAACGGCGGATATGATCGTAGCATTTCTTACAGCAAAGGGAGATATGCTTTCACAACTTGAAAAGCACTATCAATGCAATGGTTTCTTATTCTTTTCTGACATTGATACAAGAAAATATTCAGCAGATATTAATCAAATCATAAACGAATATTACACATACAAAAGAGAGGGAATACTATCCTCCCTCTCCTACTCTTTATTTGTCAATTTTTTCGAACATCATAAAACTAAGCTTCAGACCATTGATAAAATCGCAATATATATAAACAAAAACTTTACAATGAAAATTTCTTTAAACGGTATAGCATCAGAGTTTGGAATTTCGGTATCGAAGCTGTGTCATAATTTCAAAGAAAAATTCAATTTGACGGTTTTTGAATATATTTTAAATTTGAGATTAACATACGCTCAAAACATCTTCTTAACAAATAACGATGCAAAAACCAAGGAAGTTGCTATGAGCTGTGGTTTTGACGATATAAGCTATTTTTGCAAGGCTTATAAAAAAAAATTCGGAGTAAGTCCAACAGAAGACAAACGCAAACGATTCTAAAGTATAATTAGCGTGACAATAGAACTTCTGCAATTATTAATTATTCATCAGCGAAGCGACTTCATCATTCATTATTCATTAAAAAATCCTATTGCATTTAATGAATGATGAATATTGATAATGAAAAATGAATAATACAAAACAAAAAATCCTGCCTTTCGACAGGATTTTTCATTTTGGCTTTCGTGTACATAATAGATGAAATCTTTTTATCAGAAATCATGACAATTGCCGAAATCAATATTATATTTTTCAAATATACATACAATTTCTTCTATTGCTTCAAAATCAGAATAATCATCATTCTTTATTACCTTTTGTATCTCTGATAGCATATGTATAGCAGTTGTATCGGCAATTTGCGATGCATCAATTTCAAAATCTTCAATTTTGAAATTGATGAAATCAGATATGTAGTTTTTTAAAAGTTCAACCTTAATGTTCATTTCTTTACCCCTTCAATTAAAAAAGTGCGCAGCCGAAGCTACGCACGAAAAATGCACAACTCCGCTTGTTGCGACACAAATCTCGACATCTCATCCAAGTATGCGAAATAGAGCATGCATTTTTACCAAAAGGGTAAAAAAATACACACTTAGATGAATAATATCAAATATTAAGATTTATGTCGCAAATACAGTATAGCATACATTAGGAAAAATTGCAAGAAAAAACAGAACAATTCAGATTATATCTTAATTGTTCTGTTTTGATGAAAGAGTCCACCAAAAGGATATTTTTATTTTTAATGAAATCGTTCACTTTGTTCACGATAAAATCCAAACAAGTTTGGATGAAATCCTCATTACATTCGGATGAAATTAAATCCGTCTTTTATCCTTGCGAAGCAAGATTTCATCACGAAGTGATTTCATCTGCGTTAGCAGATTTATTCCGTCGCAAGACAGATTTAGTTGAAAAAAGACTATTCCGAAGAATAGTCTTTTTTCTGGAAGAGCCGAATGGTTTAGATGACAATTATAAATTTAATATAATAATTGTTTTGCGTAAGCAAAACTTGAAACTTGTCAAGTATTTCGGACAAATAAAAGAGTGAATTTTTATATCCATACAGAATTAGGTGTCTTGTAGCCTATTCCTGAATGTAATCGTTCTGAGTTGTAATACAAATATATGTAACTTAG